>DAIQRO010000141.1:0-8159 GCA_036786155.1 Bacteroidota bacterium | reverse complement strand
TTCAATGCATTTCTTCCGTTGACAACTGCATTGAATGAAGCAAGCTCAACAGGGAGCGGGTTTACGGAAGAATCACTTGCTACGGCGAAGTCAGAAAATGTCGTCAGGCCTGAGGCCGTAACCAGGGTGCCGTTCGTGGTTGTGCTTACTGCCACCCACGGACTGCCGATGCTTGTCCTCTTTACAATGTAAACTTTGGATATGTCATTGAGGAAGAGGAAGTTCGTCATATCTATGCTGATTGAATAAGTGGCGTAACCGTTGAAGTCATTTCCGGAATATGAAACTGTGTACCAGAAATCCGGCGAAACAATGTTAGGCGTGAAGATGCTACCGTCAGGAGCGGTTGCTGATGAGTTTGTGGCAATGCTCACAGTCGAGTAGCTCGGAACGGTCCCGGTGTATTTGTGCTGAACGACTCTCAGTTCACCTCCGGTGGGATTTCCCGTAGAGCTCATATTTGTGCTCACTATCGGATTACAGCTGTAAGTTCCCGGAGAAGTGACTGCGCTGTTGCAGATCGTACCTGCATCATACACGGTAAAGTCATCCAGCCAGAGATTGTTTCCGTATCCGCTGACGCCTCTGATTGCCAGTATCACACTTGCCTGTCCGCCGTACTGGCTCAGGTCAATTGACTCCTGCCTCCAGTGGCTTGCTGAAGAAGGATTGTAATTAACAGTTGAAGGCGGTTGTGTCGCCAGTGACGGATTCGACGATCTTGCCTTTCTGTATGGCACAGGTGTATTTATGAAAGTCGTACCGCCGTTAGTTGATACAAGCACTATGAGCGAGTCATTCTCCGCCGATGTGTATGACCTGTGCGCAACATAGAAATGCACAACCGGCTTTGTAAGTGCAGAGAAATTGAACGACGGGGAGATCAGTGTGCCTGTGGTTCCGGCAATGTATGCAAAATTGTTGCTTACAATTGCAGTGTCATTGGGCTTCCCGGATGGTCCGACAGTTGCAAAAGCAAAACTCCATAAAGGAGTGGTTTGGATCACGCTCCACCCGCTTACCGCACTGCCCGACTGGTAATAAGGATAGAATGTTACCTGGCCAAACAGCACTCCTGTTCCAAGGGTGATGACCAGGAGCAAGGCTGTAATTACAGATTTCATGACATTGTTTTTGATTTATGAAAATGATTTTGAGTTCTTCATTCATGCATTATCAGAATTGGGGGATTGTTGCCGGCAGATGATGCGTTTGCCCAAAGACTTGAATATCCTGCCTTTGCTCCAAAAGTACCTTCAACAAATAGGTTCAATGGCAATGCATCGCTCTGTTATTTGGTGATGCGCCAAATTATGAATTATGATGCGCATTTCCAAATGACTTTTTTTGATTTGCATAAATACAACAAAAGCCGTGAATGATGATCACTCACGGCTCCTGTACTTAGAAGAAATCCGATCTCAGTTACATGATGAACTCTTACTTGACGAGCATCATCTTTTTGGTATCGGTAAAGTTCTTTCCGTTTGCATCTACGCTCAGTCTGTAGAAATAAACTCCGCTTGACAGCCCTGACGCGTTAAAGCTGATCGTATGGTAACCTGCCGGCATTGCTTCATTTATCAGCAATGCGACTTCCTTACCGGACATGTCAAATATCTTCAGGCTTACTTTTCCGTCAAACGGCAGGTCATAGTTGATCTTTGTTGACGGGTTGAACGGATTCGGATAGTTCTGTGAAAGCGAGAACTTCTCCGGAACTCCGACGTTCACTTCATTTCCAAGCAGATGATATTCGAAGTTTCCATTGAAATCAACCTGCTTCAGCCTGTAGTTGTATTTCCCTGTCGAAACGGACCTCTCGGTAAAACTGTAGTTCTGCGGTGTAGTTGTGGTGCCGCGGCCCTCAACGTAACCGACTTTCTTCCAGCTTTCCGAACCCGCCGAAGATCTCTCGATTTCAAATCCTGCATTGTTGGTTTCCGTAACGGTTGACCAGTTAAGTGTTACGCTGTTTCCGTTTATGACCGACACAAACGACGCGAGTTCAACAGGCAGAGGCTGATCATTGCCGCCGAGCGCGAAGTCGCAGAAGGTTGTAAGCCCGAACGCAGCAAGTATGGTTCCGCTTCTTTGAGTGCTGAGGCATTCCCATGAGGATGTCATATCAGACCTCTTCATGATGTAAACCTTGTCAGGATTCGGAAGGGTCAGCCCGTCGAGGTGAATGAAGAGATTGTAGTTGGAATAACCTCTTCTGTCGTTTCCTGTATAGGTGACTGTGAACCAGAACTTCTTATATACGATCGCAGGCGTGAAGATCGAACCGTCGTTTGAAGTTGCCGTGGAATTTGGAGCGATGTTCACTGCTGCAACGGACGGGGGCACAATGTTTGAATACTGGATCACTGTTGCATCGCCGCCGGTGGGGTTGTCGGTTTCATAACCGGATGTTACACTGATGTTGCCGTTTCCCTGTGAATCTTCAAACGAGCCAATGCCTGCAACTTCTTCCTCAATTTTTGTTTCAGATCCGGGAGGATCGTTACCCTCCCTCGGATTAGTCAGTCCGATATCAGAGAATTCAAGCTGAAGCAATCCGTTACAGTTGTAGAATATTGCGGGCTGTGTGATTTCATCTACGCAGATCGTGCTTGCATCTGAAACCACTAAGTTATCGATCCAGGCGTTGTTTCCGTAATTGCTCTTGCCTCTGAATCCAATGACTACATTCGCATTTCCGGCCACATTTGCGAGGCTGATCGATTCGCTTCTCCATTTGCTTGCGGAGTCAGGGAAGAAATTTGTGTTTGATGGACCCCTTGTTGCAAGCGAAGGCACAGAAAGATTTGATTTGTTGTAAACGGTTGAAGCGCTGAAGTATGTCAGTCCTGCATTGGTGGATACAAGCACTTCAATTGTATCGTCTGCTGTCTGGAACGTCCTGTATGAAATGTAGAAGTTCAGTACAGGATTTGCAAGAGCGGACAGGTCAAATTCAGGAGAACGCAGGATTTCCCTTCTTCCATTGTTATTGTTCGGACCGAAGAAGTTGCACCTTGCCGCCGTGTCATTTGCCACTCCTGCGGGATTAGTGCATATGCCAAGTATCCAGAGAGGCGTTGAGCCGTTTGGTCCGTTGCTTTCGATCCTGGTTGTCCAGCCTGTTGGATTGGAAAATGTCTGCAGATAAGGATAGTTTGCAATCTTGTCCCCGACATTCACTATCACAGTAAATGTGTCATTGACAGCCGACCCGTCACCTGTAAGCGCAGTGTAGATCTTCACGGTGTTTGGACCGGATGTAAGCGGAGTGAATGCGAAACCGCCCGTGAAACTCACGAGTTCATTGCCGTTCGGAAGGATCGGGCCGACTGTATTGACCGGTCCCACCGGAGCGCCTCCGTTTACGGTGTAATAGACCGGAACAGCGTTCTGCGTATTGCTGCCAAAATTTCTTACATTAGCTTCAAAATCATATCCCTTCCCTGCCGAGAAGACTCTGCCGTTAAGGAGGTTTGAAGCTGTAACTCCCATATCGTCCGGGAATGGCGGAGCCCATGAATATATCTGTCCGTTTGCGGGCCTGCTGGTATTGGTCAGCGTCATAGTTGACCCGTTAGTTGCCCCATTATTTGAAGCACCCCAGTTGTTGCCGGTCCTGGTTCTGAAGTCGGCATTTGTTGCACCCCTCAAACCGACCTGAGGACTCGCATTAGTTGTTGAGCTTGTGAAATTTCCGTATAGAAAATCGATTTTGTTTATCGTCTCAAACAGAACGATCTGGAAATTGAAATTGTCATTAGTTCCGTTGCTGAACTTCTTGAAATTCTTGAACTGGATCGTGTGGATCCTTGAGCCAACGGAACCGGAAGTCTCGCTTCTGATCTCACCGGAAGCTACCGAGAATGTGAAGTTAGGGTTATTTGAAGTTGCATTTGCAGACATTGTGATGGTCTGAAGCCCGGTATCAAATGATACAATGGTTGTACCGGCAGGAATGCCTGTCCCTGTTATCAGTTTGCCGACTGTGACTCCGGCAAAGTTATTCACGTTGGATATCGTCGGACTGCCGGACTGCCTTGAACCTGTTGCCGAGAATACTCCCTGAATGTCTCTTGCAAGAGCCGCAACCGCTCCGTCATATCCTGCAGTTGATGCAATCGGATTGAAAAGATTGGCTGCCGGATCAGTTGCTCCGAATGTTATAAATCCGTTGGAACTTATTGTATATGCTGAATATGCAGTACCGTTAAATGTAAAACTGAACGGCAACGACTGTGACGTGAATATCGTATCGTCGAGAGAAGCTCCCGTTCCGGCTGTCGATGTTGAACTGCCGACAAGAGTTCCACCGGTGATCTCAACATAAGTACCGCCGAACTGATTGAACGAATACTGGTTCAATTGCGCACCCGCCAATGCCGTGAAGATCAACAATGACAATGCCGAAAAACTCAGTAAAAGCTTTTTCATAGCTGGTTGATTTTGTTTGTGAAATGAGATTTGAGAACGAAATATTGCCTTTGGGGTGAGTGCAGTTGATTCATGTATGCATCTGAAAAGCGAGCGAATTGAAGCACTCGCAATGAACAAAAATTTAAATTGCCCAAATTATTTCAGATGCCTCCTTCCTGGTATTTCGGTTGCCGCATAATAGAATTGCTGAATAGCAATCTATGCTTCAGTGATCAGCGTTCTAACGGCAAACAGGTTGTGAATGTTTTGTATATTTGTACACAAAATTACGTAAATCGGATTTCTTTGCAAACTGCAAATTCAATGACCGCAAAGAATTAATGCATTCGGAAAAAGTCCCGGCTCCCGAACCTTCATTAATAAAAAATCAAAAGAGCCGCAGGACAAATGACCTACGGCTCTATTCATCAAATCTCTGAAGTTATTCTCTCACAGGGATCGTGTTATTTCAGAAGCGTCATCTTCCTGGTTGATACATACTTTGTTCCGTTTGCATCATAGCTCATGTTATAGAAATACATTCCGCTTGTAAGCCCTGCTGCATTGAAGCTTACAGTATGATATCCGGCGGTCATTACCTGATCAACCAAACCTGCCACTTCCTTGCCGGTCATGTCAAACAATTTCAGACTGACTTTGCCGTCATAGGGCAGTGAGAACGCAATGTTAGTTGACGGGTTGAACGGATTCGGATAGTTCTGCATGAGATCGAATGTTCCGGGAACTCCTATGATCACTTCGTTGCCAAGATCGTGATATGTGAAGTTTCCGTTGAAGTCTGTCTGCTTCAGCCTGTAATTGTATCTGCCGGATGCAAGGGACCTGTCTGTGAATGAGTAGCTCTGAGATGACGTTGTGGTCCCGTTGCCTGAAACATATCCGACCTTTGCCCACTCTGAACCTGTTGCCGCCCTTTCAATGTCGAATCCTGAATTGTTTGTTTCAGAACCCGTTGTCCAGTTGAGCGTTACGCTGTTACCGTTAACTGAAGAGACAAAAGATGTCAGTTCGACCGGCAAAACCGTATTGTTCCACGACACATCAAGATAGATTCCATCAAGAACACCGGCCGCGGCATTAGTGGCACTCCCCTGCCTTATGATAACCCTGCTGAGGTTAATTGCGTCTGCAGAAGTAGCAGTTATGGGACCGACAGTGGGTGCCGGCTCAACCATTGGCGGCGGTGAAAGAGTATCAAATACAAACAGGCTGACCTGATCGTCATTTGCTCCGCCATTGAACTGATACTTTACAACAACGAGGTAAGTCTCGAAGAAATTGTAAACGCCTGAAGTGTAGTTTACAAGAGCTTCATTTGCCTTGGTGATACCAAACTGAAAGCCGGCGCCGCTTGACCTTGCATAAACCCTGCCGTCAAATGCATTTCCTGTGGTGCTCATTGCAAAGAAGTAATCGCCCGTGGCCTGGGCAATGCTCAGGTTTACCATGAACGATGCATATACCGTGCCTGATGTCGGCCTTGAAACGATCGAAGATGAATCGTCTTCACCCGAAGTGGTGAATCTGACCGCATCACCGATTCCACTGCCGATGTAACCGGGATATGTAAGTCCGGGAGTAGTGGCAATTGGATTTGTTCCGCCTGCACTTGCGGCAAACCAGTTGCCCGTAGTGGTGATCGGAACTCCGATTCCGTAAGAAAAGTCTTCGGAAAAGATCTGTGTCATTCCCTGATTTGAAATGCAAACAAGGGCGAGAAGCAATAACAGTTTTCTCATAGTGTTGATTTGATTGGTTTGAAATGTGTAATGCAAAATTACGGGTTATCCTCTCAAAATCAAAACATCAAATGGTAACATCAGAAAATATTTTCATACAAAAAGAAAGAGCCGCAGAGATTTCTCCCTGCGGCTCAATACATGAGCTCCGGTTACGAGCCGGAACAATTACTTCACGAGCATCATTTTCTTTGTATCAACAAAGTTCTTTCCGTTTGACTCAACATTGATCCTGTAGAAGTAAACACCGCTCGAGAGAGTTGAACCGTTGAAGTTTACTGAATGGTAACCTGCGGTCTTGATCTCGTTTACAAGCGTTGCAACTTCGCGTCCGGACATGTCGAACAGCTTCATGCTGACCTTTCCGTCGAACGGCAGATCGTAGTTGATCATGGTTGACGGGTTGAAAGGATTCGGATAGTTTTGAGACATTGCAAACTTCTCAGGAACTCCGATATTAACTTCATTGCTGAGGTTATGATATGTGAAGTTTCCGTTGAAGTCGATTTGCTTCAGCCTGTAATTGTACTTGCCCGAAGCAACAGCTCTGTCTGTGAATGAATAGCTGTGAGGCGTGGAAGTTGTACCGTTTCCGTTCACGCTTCCGATCTTTGTCCATTCACTTCCTGTTGATGACCTTTCAATGTCAAAGCCCGAGTTGTTTGTCTCAGTGGCTGTTGACCAGTTGAGAGTTACATCATTGCCGTTTACAAAAGAAACAAACGAAGTCAGTTCTACTGGCAACGGTTCATCTCCGCCGATTCCGAAATCACTGAATGTTCCCAGGCCTGAGGCGATCAGATAATTGCCAGAGACTGTTGTGTTAAGGCATACCCACTTGCCTGTTGGATCCGTCCTCTTCATTACATAGAGGTTAGTTGGATCTACAAATACCAGCCCGTCAAGATAGATCGCAATGTTGTAATTTGCATATCCGGTCTTGTCGTTTCCTGTGTAAGTCACTCTGAACCAGTAGTCATGGTAAACATTTGCCGGAGTAAAGATAGAGCCTGACTGGGTTGTGGCTGTTGAGTTCGTTTCAATTGACTGACCCGGATCATTTCCGAGGTAAGTTGAAACATAAGCATCGCCTCCACCCGGATTGTCCGTGCCGTATCCGGAAGCTACATTCACATCTCCGGTAACTGACTCTATGTTTCCGAAAGATTCCGTCTTGTCAGCTGACTTCAATGAAGATCCGTCAGTATTCACAATTCCTGATTTTGGCGGAAGCGGAAGAGTGTTGAAATCAACTCTTACCAGTGAATCGCATTGATATGGTCCCGGTGCAGTGACAACGGAATTACAGGTCCTGTCCGGATTTGACACGATAACATTATCGATCCAGAGTCTGTTACCGAAATCGCTCTTTCCTCTGAAGCCGACAACTACGTTTGCATTATTGGCAACATTTGCAAGACTTACTGTTTCATGTCTCCACTGCCTTGAAGAATCCGGGAAATATGAAGTGCCTTGTCCCGGCCTTGTGGCAAGTGATGGAAGTGATGTCTCTCCTTTATTATAAACGGTTGAAGCCGGGAAGAATGTAACGCCACCGTCAGTGGAAATAACAACTTCTAGTGAGTCATCTTCACCACCGGTAAATGTCCTGTATGCGGTGTAGAAGTTGAGCACGGGATTGCTGAGTCCGGTAAGGTCCATTTCAGGTGATCTTAGGATCTCTCTTCTAAGTGCGGTCGCATTGAAGAAGTTGGCTGTTATTGCTGTATCTCCGACTTTGCCGTCAGGGTTCACACAGATTCCGAGGCCCCAGATCGCTGTCGTTCCTACAACATTCTCAAATACAATTGTCCAGTTCAAAGGATTTGTGAACGTTTGAATGTGGGGGAAGGAAGAGATCTTCGTTGTGACGTTAACATTTACAGTGAATGTATCATTAACTGCATTTCCGTCACCAACGAGTGCAGTATAGGCCTTAATAACATATGCTCCTGGTGTAAGCGGAGTGAAGGCAAAACC
>DAIQRO010000411.1:0-1874 GCA_036786155.1 Bacteroidota bacterium | reverse complement strand
CCAGTTTACGCCGCCGTTTGAACTGAAGTATATGCCCTGGCTTCCGGTTCCGGCAAACAGTACCTGATTGCATATTGTCAGACTGTTCACGGTACCTGACCCGGAAAGTATCTGAGTCCAGGAACTTCCGAAATCGGTTGAAACATATACTCCCTCTCCCGTGCCTGCGTAGATGTTTGTGCCTGAGGAGTGAAGCGACTGTACAACTGCTCCCGGGGGTATCCCTGCGGAAGAGGCAGTCCACTGCGAATAGGCATCAGACACGGATAAGATTATAAACATAAAAGATATGATCAGTTTCATGGCTGTTTACTCCCTGTTGTTTGTAAAGAACATTCACTTGCAGACTTGTCATCTAATACTAAACTAATTCCAAAAAACCCGAATTGTGATTCATAAATTAAGCTCCCTGTTGTCCCGGAAACTGTGCATTCATTGGCAGAAAAGGCACTGCCGCTTTGAATTCTTGGCTTTCTATTCAGGGCTGATTTAGGTAATATTGCCGATTATTCAAGAAAGCAAATCCTAAATAATGTTTGTGAACAAAGGCAATTTTGTAAAGATATTCTCGCTTTTTGCATTTCTCGGACTTGTAACACTCATTGCATGCTCATCAAAAAAGAAGCAGGTTGTGGCTGAGATCGGCGACGAGAAGATCTACCTCGAAGACTATGAGAAGCAGTATCTTAAAACTCAGAACAATCTCGATTCGGCAAGAAATATGAGCCCGGAAAAGAGGAAAGAGTTTCTCGACCTCTACATAAAATACCGGCTGAAGGTGAAGGATGCCCGGGACAGGGGAATGCTCAAATCCGAAGACATTCAAAACGATCTTAATCAATACAAGAGCAATTTCATCACATCATTCCTTATTGATAAGGAAGTTGTTGAGCCTAGGATAAAGGAGCTGTATGACAGGAAGGAATACGAGGTAAGGGCATCTCACATACTCGTAAACCTCTCACAGCAGAATAAGCACCCTGAAGATTCGGTGAAGGCCTATCAGAAGGCAAATGAGATTTTGAAGAAACTGAAGGACGGACAATCGTTTGAGCAGGTTGCAGTTGAAATGTCGGACGACAACTCGGCAAAGCAGAACTTCGGCGATCTCTATTATTTCACAGCAGGAATGACGGTGCCGGAATTCGAAGATGCGATTTACAAAATGAAGGTGGGTGAATACACAAAGGAAATTGTGAGAACTCCATTTGGCCTTCACGTGATCAAGCTTACAGACAAGAAGAAGAGAAACAACGGAGTCAGGGCATCACACATCCTTATACAGGAGCAGAAGGATTCTCTCGGAATGACGAAGGATTCTGTAGCCACATACAACAAGGCAAGAGAAGTACTGCAGAGGATCAGGAACGGTGAGGATTTTGCGAAAGTTGCGGCGGAAGTTTCACAGGATCCGGGTTCTGCCACCAAGGGCGGAGACCTGGGATTCTTTGACAGAAGGAGAATGGTTCAGCCGTTTGACAGCGTTGCATTTACGCTGAAGGTCGGAGAAGTTTCTGACCTCGTAAGAACTCCGTTCGGGTGGCACATCATAAAAGTGACTGATATAAAGGAGTATGAGCCCTTTGAAAAGCAGAAGGATAATCTGCGCGGTGATTTCAAGCGCGGCCCGATGTTCAAATCGGAATACAACAAATACCTCGAGAAGGCCAGAAAGACGTATGACTTTCAGATCAAGGAAGAAGGCCTGGCTTTCATGAAGAACAAGATAGACACCACGAAGTCATTCTCACAGCTTAACCTCGACTCGATATTTGCTCCCGAAGAGAAGCAGACTGTAATTGCACAGTTTAAGGACGGAAAGATCACAATCACTGATGTCATATCTTACCTCGGAAGGAACCGTGATTACCTTG
>DAIQRO010000410.1:905-1882 GCA_036786155.1 Bacteroidota bacterium | reverse complement strand
TAACCTCTGGGAAGAAAATCCGTCAATGCTTGAGGGCCCCGTTGAAAATTACATCTACTCGCTCAGCAATCTAATAAATGCATCCATAAGGGCGGAGAAGCACGAAGAGGCCGAAAGAGTGCTGGAGAAGTTCAGGGCGCTTCCGGAGAAGTTTCCGGACACAATTTCCGATAACAGCAGGGTGTTCATCTTCTATTCGCATTCTGTGCACGAAATCTCCTATAATATGATGCGGCACAGGTTGAAGGAGCTTGAAGGATCTATTTCCCGGATCTCATCTTCAATGGCTGAGTATGAGAACAACATCAGCATGTATCAGAGGATCATACTGTATTACTTTCTGAGCACGGGCAATTTCATGCTGGAGAAGTTTGATCAGTGCGTATTCTGGAACTCAAAGATTTTCAATCTTGAAAAGTCAGACCTCTCGGAGGATTATCAGTGCTATGCGCGGATCATTCAGCTCATCTCATTCTATGAGCTGGGATATTTTGATTCGCTTGAATATGCTTTGCGGTCGGCGTATCACTTCTTCAGCAAGCGGAAAAAACTTTACCGCTTTGAGAAGATAATTCAGCAGTATCTGCGGAGGAGTTTCAGATTAAAGAGCGAGAAGGAATTTCTTGCGATGCTGGAAGAAATGAAATACGAGATCGACCTGCTTGCGGATGATTCCTATGAGAAGAATGCGTTCGATGCTTTTGACATACGTCCGTGGATCATCAGCAAGCTCAAGGGTGTTTCGATTCACGAAGCCGCGCTGACCGTGCAAAGCGAAACAAAGCTCATGCAGGATGCAGGAAAAAGGAAGCGCTGATTAGGACCGCTGAAGTTTCAGCCGCATAAATTCATTCCGCATTCTGCAGTACCATGTCGCAGTATGAACCGGGAACATAGTCGGATTGGCTGATACCGAAGAAGTCCGCGTACTTCATGCACTGGTGTCTGAGGCTTTCGGCGCTCTTCCTTCCGGTTTC
>DAIQRO010000410.1:0-890 GCA_036786155.1 Bacteroidota bacterium | reverse complement strand
TGAAGTAGATCCTTCGCTTCTTCTTTACAACCGTTTTGACGCCGTGAAGTTTTGTGAGTATCTTTTTCAGCGCAGACCCCTGTTTGTGCTTGTAGAGGATTACATCCGATTGCCTTGTACCCGACTCATCCTCGCGCTCGTAGTAGATCAGTGCGGTCTCAATGTTTCCTTCGCGAAGCTTGAGCCGTCCGTGCGGCACCTGAAAGTAAGTGTCTGTCTGATTGTCTTCTCCAACATAATCCGGACCGAGCTCTTTGAGTCTTTCTTCAAGCACGGAGATGTTTCCGACGCTTGCCTTGAACTCGAAGTTTGTGATCTTCATATCCGTGTTATTTCCTCTCAAAATTAATTCCGGAATATTCTTATTTCAATCCTCTTGGTTTTGTCAGTAATCATGACTTCGAAAATGTCCGCCACATGGCATGATAATTGAAATTTTCTAAGGCCAACCGCGTGTATTTTTCTTTGAAGAAGCTTTAGCGCCGGAATCACTGTGTAACCGCCTTATTCCTTTACAATATTCATTATTAAGATTAGTTTGCCCACAAAAAACAGGAAGGGAATATGAAGAACAAACTCTTCATTCTTAATTTGTTCATCGCGGCAATGCTCATTCTAAGTTCAACGGCATTGCAGTCACAGTGGTCATCCAACCCGCAAACAAACCTTAAGATCTGCGACATCAACACTTCACAGCTCCTCCCGAAAGTCGCCGCCACCAGCGACGGAGGTTGCTTCATAAGCTGGTTTGACGGAAGAAGCGGGTCTTATAGAGTTTACCTGCAACGGCTGAATGCACAGGGCGTGAAGCAGTTTGCAGAAGACGGCCTGCTTGTAAGCGCCAATCCGCAGAACGGCTTTCTGGGAGATTACGATCTGAAGGCAGATGC
>DAIQRO010000409.1:0-1888 GCA_036786155.1 Bacteroidota bacterium | reverse complement strand
CCCGTCCTCTTCACCATGTCGCCTTCCCTTACAAGAGATGACTCGCCGAAAAGAATACAGCCGACATTGTCTTCTTCAAGGTTAAGGGCAATGCCGATAACGCCGTTCGGAAATTCAATCAGTTCTCCGGCTTCGCATTTTGATAGTCCGTAAACCCTGGCAACACCGTCGCCCACATAAAGCACGGTACCTACATCATACACATCAACTTCCGACTCAAATCCTGATAGTTGTTTCCTTAATATCGCAGAAATCTCGTCTGATTTTACCTCTGCCATTATTGATTCGTTTGAATTTTACTTTCTGAATAAAAAATTTGTGTCTGTCAGTTCGATGAAAACTCGCCGCTTCTGAATTTCTCCTTCAGCATTTCAAGCTGTCTCTTAATGCTCGCATCAAGCACCGTGTCTCCGATGCCCGCAACGAATCCTCCGATAATGTCCTTGTCAATCCCAAACTTAAGTTCGCTCTTCTTTCCCGTATAGGCATTGATCTTCTCCTCAAGTGCAGACTTCTCCCTGTCAGTAAGTTCAACGGCCGTCTTTACATTAACGTCAACTATACCATCTTTCTCTTTTTTAAGATTCAGAAAGTCGGTCATAATATCATGCGTCAGGGCTTCCCTGCTTCTGGAGATAAGGAGTTCGAGAAAATTGTATGAAAGAGTTCCTATCTTTCCTTTGAACATCTCATTCACCACTGCCCTCTTTTTCATTTTGCTTACGGCGGGAGTGTGGAAGAAAAGCTCAAGCTCCCTGTTAGCATCTATCAGCGCCAGCATCTGCCTGAAATCACCCGAGAGTTCATCAACCTTGTTGCTCTCAGCCGCAAGGCTGTAAAGCGCATTCGAATATCTTCTTGCCGCTTTGGAGATCATGTCTTTGTTTGTCCGTTAATTGCTTGGGATCCTTGAAATGAAATCGTCAACTATCTTCTTCTGCTTTGTCTCATCGAGGTTCTCCTTCAGGATCTTCTCGGCCGCTTTGATGGCAAGATCAGAAACTTCGCTTCTGAGGTCGCTCATTGCGGATTCTTTCTCCTGCTTGATCTCCGCCCTTGCCTGTTCAATGATCCGCCTTGACTCCTCCTGCGACTTCTGAATTATTTCATCTCTCATCTTATTTGCAACTTCCTTGGCATCATTGATGATCTTCATTGACTGTGCATTGGCCTCAGAGAGATTCTTCTTATGTTCATCAACCAGCGCTTCAGCTTCCTTCCTGAGGTTCTTGGCCTGTTCGATGGAATCCTTTATACCCTCTTCACGCGAGTTGAGCGCCGTCAGCATCGGCTTCCATGCGATCTTCTTGAGTACGAAGAGAAGGATCACGAATATGAGGATCTGCCAGATGATGAGTCCCGGATTTACGGACAACAGCATCGGCTTTTCCTCTCCTCCTTCGCTGAACAGCAGTATCAGAGAGTAATTATACAATAAATGCAGATAATAGAACATTATCCTTGAAAGAGTTTATGTTTGAAAATGTTCATTGCCCAAAAAGTGTGCAACGAACCCGCGATCTCCGAAGAATCCGGTTTAGCTCTTTGTAGCGAGCAGAATGCAGATAACGAGTCCGAAAAGTGCAACTCCTTCAACAAGAGCTGCGGCAATGATCATAGAAGTTCTGATCTCACCAAGAGCTTCCGGCTGTCTTCCGCTTGCTTCCATAGCCGAGCCTGCGAGTCTGCCGATTCCAAGACCTGCTCCGATTACTGTTAAACCTGCACCGATACCGGCTCCCAAGAATGCAAAATCCATTTTACTTGATTCTCCTTTTTATTTTTGTTTTTGTGATTGCTTGTTGTTTGAGAAAATTATTATCAGTGATGATGCTTAGCCATGTTAATGTAAAGCTCTGAAAGCATGGTGAAAATGTACGCCTGAAGG
>DAIQRO010000408.1:943-1894 GCA_036786155.1 Bacteroidota bacterium | reverse complement strand
GCTCGTAACCGAATCTTTAAGCTGGCAGCACGGAGTATATCTCGGATCTGCGGTATCATCGGAAATGACGGCAGCTGCGGCTGGCACGGTAGGACAACTTAGGCATGACCCGTTTGCAATGCTTCCGTTCTGCGGTTATCACATGGGCGACTATTTCGGACACTGGATGGAAGTGGGCAAGAAAGCAGATGCATCAAAACTTCCTAAGATATTCTATGTCTACTGGTTCAGGAAAGATGAGAACGGCAAGTTCATCTGGCCGGGATACGGAGACAACATCAGAGTCCTGAAATGGGTATTTGAGAGACTCGACGGCAGCGGCAAGGCTGATGCCAAGCCATTCGGAAAGGTTCCGTCAAAGGGGGCCCTGGATGTAAGCGGACTCGGCAATCCGGATCCTAAGATCAAGATGTAAAATCAAAAGCCCGTGATTGAATTCACGGGCTTTCGTTTTTTACAACTTTGATTCAGACTCAGGTCTTACTTCACAAGCATCATCTTTTTTGTGCCCACAAAGTTGCCCGATTCTATCCTGTAGAAATAAGTACCGCTCGGGAGAGATGAGGCATTGAACTTAACCTCATGAGTACCGGCATTTCTGATTTCATTAACAAGAGTTGCGACTTCCTTTCCGAGCACGCTGTAGATCTTGAGCGTCACAAGCTCCCTTGCGGGAATTGAGAATTTTATGCTTGTTTCGGGATTGAAAGGATTTGGGTAGCTGTTCCGGACGATGAATACCGGAGCAGAGTTGTCCGTTTTTTCATTTCCCGCTGAAACAGGCGGAATGGAAAATGTAATTGAATCAATCTGACTTATAAGATATGTACGGCTGATGATACCGTTTGAAATGATTAAGGTATCATTCTGAGCCCTTATAAATTCCATACAAAAAAGAAAGACAATCAACACTAATCGCAGATACATTTATTCCTTCAGATTAAAATTAGC
>DAIQRO010000408.1:0-933 GCA_036786155.1 Bacteroidota bacterium | reverse complement strand
AAACCGCTAAGGAAGTACCTCGGATCCTGAAATACTGTTGCAACTACATATCCCGGCTGAATATTCCCGATCGCTGCGACTGTATCGGTTGCAGTATGGTTGGTATATCTGTAAAGCACAACCGATCCGCCGGAAACCACACCGCAGCCGTCAGGATAGTAACCTGTGCCCGGAGGAGTTGTCGTCATCGGGCGCTGATTGCCAACGTCAATGGCAATTCCTTCGGTGGCCGGATTTGTTGACTGCGCATTATCAAGCCTGTAAATATACTTGCCGTACGTCTCTGCAAACTCCAGGTCTCTTCCACCGCTTCCCGACCTGCTGTAATTGTATGCCTGATCAGCACCTATGCTGATGAGTGAACGTTTGTCTGAACCTGTTCCGGCATTGAGCCATGCTTTCAGCTGTGTCCTTGCAGTTGCGCCGAGATATCTAACATTTGCGGCATCAAAGCTTGTCTCAACGAGAATGACCGTTTTGTAAGCGGCAAGACTGTCGAGTGTCTTTGTTGTATCCATGATCTTTACCGTGTAACCGGAAACAAGTCCCGGCAGATATCTGTTCAGCGTGTCACTGTCAGCCTTTCTCTTCGGCGTATCTGCAAGTGTGGAGTCATGCAAGAGCACGAGCGTCGTATTTCCCGGAGGAGGTCCGCCCGGCTGTCCGATCGTCCTCATTCCCCAGGACTTGTAAGTTGCCCAGTAGGTTTGTGCAGTTGTCCAGGGTCCTGCATTAGCCCATGCATATCCGGGCCAAAGAGAAGTGCCTGCCGATTCATCGAACATTACGAACTTGCTTGCCTGCGATGCAATTGATGCATCGTACTTGAGCCCGATGTAAACCGCACCGCTGTTCACAGTTGCGCCTGCCAGAGAAGAGATATCGAACGAAAACCATGAATACTGATTAAATACAAGCACCGGCCTTGCGATC
>DAIQRO010000407.1:0-1901 GCA_036786155.1 Bacteroidota bacterium | reverse complement strand
TTGCTGTATCTCCTTCAACGCCTGGTTTATGGCATTGTCAACCTCCTGAAGGTCCACTTCGGATACAATGTCAAACGAAAATTGTGTGGCCATAATTTTTTGAAAATTTTAATGTGCAGTAATTATAGCCCGAAAAATTATGAAATAAAATTACATAGGAATGATAGATGAAGCGCATTTTAAGATGTGCCTGTGCATCGCCTTTGTCATTTCCATTTTGCTCAAGGCAGTGTAGCTTTGTTCAAAAGCGCATAAGAATATTTCCGATGAGTTTCAGACTCTTTTCTATATTGACTGCAGTAATTCTTGCTTCTGCCCACTTTGATCTAACAGATGCTCAGGCAGCCGTTCCGAAACTGCTGATAATAAAAGATGACCTCGGAACTACATCAGAGGAAGTGATCCGTACTGTGGCAGGATTCGGATACTCATTCACAGAGGTTCTGCCGGAGCTGATAACGCCTGAACTTGTAAGCAGCCATGAACTTTCAGTATTGCTGACAGGAAACAATCCTAATCCGTGCCAGAATAACTTCATGAGAAATCTTCTTATCTCGCATGCAAATGCCGGCGGAAAGATACTCGTGGAGGGCGGCGATAACGGTTATGCAGGAGCCGTGTTTCCGGGATATGCGGCATTCACCAATAAAGTACTGAAGATCTCAGCATGGATTACGGACGCTGATCCTGTCATGCTTTTGAATCAGGATTATGCGGGTTCAGATCTTGCAAACATCCCCAATGTCCTTCCGGAAACCATACCTGTTGTCACACAAGGCGGGTACTATCAGGATGTTTGCCGGAAGATGGAAACATCATATCTTCTGTATAAGGCATCTGTTGAAGACGATGCCGGCGGTGTGGTTTTCTTCCCGAACATTGACGATCCGCAGATCATAAATATATGCTTCAGCTTCAACGCTATTGACAGGTCACTTGCAAAGAATCTGCTGGCAAACATACTCCGGGCAATGATCGGCTCACCGGTGGGCGTGCATCAAACCTCTGCAGAAATTCCGCAAACTTCGGAAATACTGAGATGCTATCCCAATCCTTTCAATCCGTCAGCAAGACTGGAATTCAGCGTAAGCAGGAGGTCAATGGTCAGTATAAGGATTTACAACACACTCGGAATGCTTAAGAAGGAAATATTCAGTGATCAACTCGATGCAGGTTCTTATAAGATGACGATAGATTTGTCAGGCAATCCGAGCGGGATCTACTTTGCAGAGCTTACAGCAGGCGATGCAAGGGACGTGCATTTGATCAGCTTCATGAAGTGATCCCGGTTTTCATGAAGTGCTGTTTCAGGCAATTTCATTTCATTTCACATGAGAGATAGTTAGCTTTCTTCATGCTAAAGAAACTCCTCATATTATCCGGGGCTCTCGTCCTCGTGTTCATCGTTTTCAATTATGTTGTGATGCCGTTATATGTCAATCACTATGAAACGGTGAAAGTGCCGAAACTGACCGGAATCAACTTCCTGGAGGCAAAAGAACTCGTCGAAAAGACAGGCCTTGACATAAAGCAGGCTGATGTAAAATATGACGACAAGGTGCCGATTGGGCAGATCCTGGATCAGAACCCGCCGCCTGACGTGATGGTAAAATCAGGCAGAAGGGTTTATGTGACGATCTGCGGAGGAGAGCAACTTTCCGAAGTTCCTAATCTGAAGGGCAGATCATTGCGCGATGCGAAATTTGCACTTGAGCAAAGAGGGCTGAGAGTCGGCGAAAGCGTGAGAAAAAACACAAATGAGTTTCCTGCCGACTTTGTCGTTTCGCAGATAGTTCAGCCCGGCAGCAAGGTAAAGAGGAACACTGCGATTGAGCTGATTGTAAGCGACGGCCCGCTTGTCGGAGATCTCAAAGTGCCGATGCTGATCGGAAAGAACCTTG
>DAIQRO010000406.1:771-1905 GCA_036786155.1 Bacteroidota bacterium | reverse complement strand
GATGGATCAGCTCGAACTGCTGACAATTGACGGCAGTATTATGGATTCTGACTTCAGTAATGTGGTGAATATTTCCATATCCGAAAAGGAGCTTGACTACGCGGAAGATTTTGTGGAAAGATACAGGGATCGGATAGTGCCGGAGTTTGCCAAAGACGCATACAGTCTTGCCAGGGCAAAGATCCTATACTTTCACGGGAAGTATGATGAAATGTTCAGGCTGTTGGGTGATGTGGAGTACCGCGATCCCAATTATTACATCAATTCAAAGTTCATTACGGCCAGAGCTTATGCCGACCGGCGTGAGCGGGAAGCCGGAAGATACATCATTGAAAATCTGAAGCAGTACGGGAGAATGAATTCGGAAATTTCGGAAGTTCAGAAGAAGTCCATTAGGAATTTCGTCAAATATTATCATCTGCTTGTAAGATCTTTTGAACTGGATGAACGCAAGACTGCAAAGCTGTTCGGCGAAGCGCTTTCTAGGCTCTCAAAGGAGACGGGCTTTGTCCCGGCCAAGAGCTGGTTCCTGGAGAAATTCTCGGCTGTGGGCGGCAATTAGTTCACAGGGAAGACATCTTTTGTCTTAAACGGAATTCATCCATGCCAGAAATGAGATGCATATGGAATTACGTTTTAGAGTGCAAAAATATTTTTATTGAGTTGCGGCTGATCTATTTGCGCAAATCACAAACTGCTATCGGAATTCCATTACAACAGACGGCACATCCGCAAGCTTTCTGTAAATGGGAACATAAACCCTTTTTGAAAATATGTTGAAGTCATTTTCCTTTATCACATTGAGGATCTTCCTGTAGTTTCTGCTCATCAGCCCGACTGCAACACGGCTGTCTCTTTCAAGCATTCCTATCCCTTTGTCGGCAATGTCATAATAATCCGCGGCACGCTTCACCTGATACTCCATGAGTTCTCTGAAACTGCTGTTCAGTGTCTGCCGCATGAGCTCATCCTCCGAATATCCGAACATCTTCATATCCTCCGCAGGCAGATATATCCTGCCTTGAAGTGAGTCTTCCTTAATAACCAAAAGATTATTTGACTAATGATGGCAATTACCGGGTAATACGCATATACAGAAGGCAACTAATTACATAATACCAATTAAATCGATGG
>DAIQRO010000406.1:0-761 GCA_036786155.1 Bacteroidota bacterium | reverse complement strand
TAAGCTCGTTGGGCAGGTTCTCGGGAATGCCGAACTTGGAAATTGTGTCCTTAAGTGCGATCATTATCGGATGGTCAATATACTCTCCCTTGTAAAGCGCCTTCAGCTGCCTTCTCCATTCTTCAACGGCTTCGGCTAACTTTTGGAGACTCTCCTCTGAATTCAGCGACCGGAAGATGTTCTTGTCAACAAGGTCGTCAATGTAACGGCAAAAGGCGTAGATCGAATAACAGGCGTTTCTCTTTTCGGGTGGCAGAAAACGTGATGCAAAGTAGAAGGTCTTTGCATGCATTTTTGAAACATCTCTGCAGTATTGGTACGAGATCGTAAGTTTTTTTTCGATAGGGATCATACGGTTTTGGAATATTCATGACGCCTAACAAGCCCCTGATTTAAAAAAATTCCGGGGATTGCATTAATAAATTAAAATTTTTTGGATGCATAAACATCAGACCAATACTCCGGTTCGAACGTTAAAGCAAATAATAGATCTTGTTCCTTTGAAGCGGTACAATTTTCCTGCAAGGCCCGGCAGGAATCACTTGCGGGGATTCAGCGGCCTGATCTCCACCTCGCTGAGCAAAGCATTTTGCGGAAGCTGAGCCGCCAGCAGGCAGGTCTCAGCTACATCCGCGGCCGAAAGAATTGTGTCCCTTCGCGAATTCAGCTCAGCACCCTCACTGTCAAAGAAATTCGTATCAACTGAACCCGGGCATACTGTCACAACCCTTATGCCGCTTTTGCGCACTTCAGCCATAAGC
>DAIQRO010000140.1:7886-8356 GCA_036786155.1 Bacteroidota bacterium | reverse complement strand
CTCACAAGGCTGATCAACGACAAACTGACCGCAGATACAACCGCGGGGCATTCGCTTGGTGAGTACACCGCAAATGTTTACGCCGGATCGCTTGGCTTTGAAGACGGTCTGAGGCTTGTAAAGAAACGAGGCGAACTGATGCTAGAATCGGGATTAAGCAGGCCGGGCACGATGGCTGCAATAATAGGTATGAATGAAGATCAGATCGATGAGATATGCAAGCTTGCGGCCGAACATCAGATAGTTCAGCCCGCAAATTATAATGCTCCGGGACAGATAGTTATATCGGGAGATGTTGATGCAGTGCGAAGGGCAATGGCAATTGCCAAGGCAGAACCATACAAGAGCAAAATGGTGAAGGAGCTTCAGGTGAGCGGCGCATTTCATTCCGACCTTATGCTTCCCGCTTCGGAAGAACTCCGCTCGGCGATATACAATACGGAGTTCAGGGATGCGGCCATACCTGTCTA
>DAIQRO010000140.1:0-7778 GCA_036786155.1 Bacteroidota bacterium | reverse complement strand
CAAATGCTGAGGCCGAACCGATCCGGCTGAAGGACGGAATAAGGAATTCATTGTTCAGGCAACTCATCTCCTCCGTAAAGTGGATGCAGCTCATTACAAGCATGGTGAAGGAAATGCATGTGACGAAGTTCTATGAGATCGGCAGTGGTAAGGTTCTCTCAGGGCTTATCAAAAGAATTGCTCCTGAAGCCGAGACGTTCAGCATTGGAACTGCCGACGACCTTAAATCACTCGCGAACTGAATGAGTGCAAACAAAGAATACTTAGAGTTCAACGGGCTGAAGATTGACCCGGTCATATTCACTCAGGGATTCGTGCCGGGATGTGAACTGAGCATTTGCGGCGGCAGGTGCTGTCACTGGGGCGTTTATGTTGATGTTGATTATGTGCCCGTGATCCTTGAGCACAAGGAGAAGATAAAGTCAGTGATGGACAGGCATCAGCCCAAGGACGAAAGCACATGGTTTGAGGAGGAACCGGAAGAGGATAATGACTTCCCTTCGGGTTATGCATTGGGAACAGAGGTGTTTGATGATGCTTCCGGAAGAAGCAGGTGCGTGTTCAATGACAGTATAGGCCGTTGTTCACTTCAGGTTATGGCAGTTGAGAACGGAATGCACAAGTGGGCGATCAAACCCGAATACTGCATTATGTATCCCCTCGCGATCATTGACGGTGTTCTCACCTGCGACCTTGACCACGCGGAGCGGCTTGATTACTGCGGGACGAAACATCCTGAGAACTACACGCAGACCGTATTTGAGGCGATGACAGAAGAACTGATACACATAGTCGGCAGTGACGGTTATATTTTTCTCAAAGAACACTACGAACTGAATTACAAAGGCAAGGTCAATTTCACAAAAGTAAACAAGGAGAAGGTTTGAGCTTCACGGGAAAGACGGTGGTCATCACCGGCGGATCAAGGGGTATAGGAAAAGCGATAGCTGAAGAGTTTGCGAAGTCGGGCGCTCAGGTTGTAATTACTTACAAGAATGCAGTTGACGCGGCATACTTCGATTCTCTCGGCATCAGGCATCATCAGTGCGATGTTTCAGTTCAAAGCTCGGTGCAGGCGTTCGTTGATGCCGTTATTGCGGATCATGGAAAGATAGATGTGCTTGTGAACAATGCCGGGATAACAAAGGACGGACTCCTTATGAGAATGAGCGAGGATGACTGGGATGCAGTGATCGACACAAACCTCAAGGGCGTGTTCAATATGACAAAAGCGGTCACAAGGCACATGATGGGAAAGAGATACGGGAAAATAGTTAACATCACATCGGTTGTAGGAATCACCGGAAATCCCGGACAGGCAAATTACGTCGCTTCAAAATCCGGTGTGATAGGATTCACGAAGTCTGTTGCAAAGGAACTTGCTTCGCGGAACATCAACATAAATGCGGTTGCCCCGGGATTTATAGAAACCGAAATGACCGGTAAGCTGTCCGATGAAATAAAGGCAAAGTATCTTGAGTCCATCCCCCTCAAAAGGCTCGGAAACGGTAAAGATGTTGCAGACCTTGCGATGTTCCTTTCATCATACCACTCATCTTACATAACCGGCCAGGTCATATGCGTTGACGGCGGCCTTGTGATGTAGCAAATGCAAATTAAAAATTCATCATCAATGAAAAGGAAGAATTCACGGGCAACTGCGATCGCGCTTATCATCAGTACAGTTTACATACTGCTTTCCCTTACTGCAATGCAGGGTTGCGGCGGGGATCCGCTGATAGGAAAGATATTTTACTATTACGATGACAGCTCAAAACTCATCGCCGCATTTGAGAAGGACACTTTTTATTATGTCATCAGGCAGAAGTCTCCCGTATCTCCGCAGGAAATTGCTGTCGGTCACAAGACCAAGTACACCATCACAAAAAATCCCGATAACACCATGCTTGTGACACTCGAAAAGAAGCCGACCTTTTGGGAGAAGAACACATGGCTTATAAGGATGAAAGATCCTAACACGCTTGAGTCAGTGGAATCGGGAAAGACTTATACACGAACGGAGGACAAGAGTCTTCTCAAGAAATAGGGTAATACGAAGAATGTTTCTAAACGAATGAATTAACGCTGAACACAAAATGGAAAAGCAGATAAAGCTAAGGAAACAGGAATTTGCAACAGACTCGGGGATCAAAGTTCCGGAGTATCTGAACGAACCAGTTTCATCAACGCCTCCCGGAGAATTCCCATACACGCGCGGAGTGCACTCGTCAATGTACAGGTCAAAGTTCTGGACAATGAGACAGTACGCGGGGTTTGCAACGGCCGAAGAGTCAAACAAGCGCTATAAGTTCCTCATCAACTCCGGAACAACCGGACTATCAGTGGCATTCGACCTGCCCACGCAGATCGGATATGATTCGGACGATCCAATGAGCGAAGGCGAAGTCGGAAAAGCGGGCGTTGCCATAGACTCGCTTCAGGATATGGAAGTATTGTTCGACGGCATTTCATTGGACAAGGTCACCACTTCAATGACCATAAATGCAACTGCATCGCTCCTTCTTCTCATGTATGTTGCAATTGCAAAGAAGCAGAACGCCGATCTCAGGAAGCTGTCGGGCACCATTCAAAATGACCTGCTGAAGGAGTACATTGCAAGAGGAACCTACATCTATCCGCCAAAGCAATCAATGAGGCTTATCACTGACATCTTCAAATGGTGCAGTGAGAATCTGCCCTCATGGAATACAATTTCGATAAGCGGGTATCACATTCGAGAGGCCGGATCAAGTGCTGTGCAGGAAGTGGCGTTCACGCTTTCCGACGGAATCGAATATGTACGGTCAGCGATCACCTCAGGTCTTGATGTTGATGCTTTTGCAAAGCGCCTGTCATTCTTTTTCAACTCTCACAACAACTTCATAGAGGAGGTTGCAAAGTTCAGGGCTGCAAGAAGGCTTTGGGCGAATATCATGAAGGAGAGATTCAACGCCAAAGACCCGAACAGCATGAAGCTACGCTTTCACGCGCAGACGGGCGGCTCCACGCTTTCAGATAAGCAGATCGAGAACAACATTGTGCGTGTTACGATTCAGGCGCTTGCAGCGGTTGTGGGCGGATGCCAGTCACTGCACACAAATGCAAAGGACGAGGCGCTTGCTCTTCCGACAGAAGAATCAGTTCAGACCGCCCTCAGGACACAGCAGATAATCGCCTATGAAAGCGGCGTTGCAGACAGTGTTGACGTGCTCGGCGGTTCATACCTTGTGGAATACATGACGGATCAGATAGAAGAGAAAGCTATGGAATATATCAGGAGAATTGATGAACTTGGCGGAGCGCTCAAGGCGATAGAATACGGCTTCCAGAAGAATGAAATAGAGAAGCATGCATACGAACTGCAGAGACAGCTTGAGAACAAGGAGATCATTGAAGTGGGCGTGAACGAATTTGAGACCGATGCTCACGAAGATCACACACTGCTCAAGATAGACGACTCAGTGAGGGACAGGCAGATAGAGCGTCTTAAGAAGCTTCGTGCATCAAGGGATAATGAACGGGTCGCCGTTTGCCTGAAGACCGTAAAGGAAAAAGCGTTGACAGAAGAGAACCTTTTGCCTTACCTCCTCGATGCGGTGGAAAGCTACGCAACCGTCGGCGAGATCTCAAACGCTTTGCGGGAAGTGTGGGGCGAGTATAAAGGAATGTAGCACAACGCTGAACAAAACAAATATGAAGAACAAAGTCGTCTGGGTTACCGGAGCATCCACGGGAATAGGCAAAGCAATTGCCGAGAAGTTCTCGAAGGAAGGATGCATAGTAGTGGTTACAGCAAGAAGAAAATCCAGGCTTGTCCGCATAGTGAGCGAGATCAAGTTTGCCGGAAGAGAAGCGAGCGCATTCGTCTGCAACGTGATGTCAGAGCGGAGCGTATTTCTCACGGCCAAGCGCATACGCGAGAAGTACGGCACAATAGATGTGCTCATCAACAATGCCGGAGCGACTGTGTTCAAATCATTCCTCGAGACAAAGACGCAGGATTACAACAACGTCATTGATACAAATCTGAAGGGTCCGTTCCTTTGCATGAAGGCGGTGCTTCCGCAGATGATAAAGAAGAAGCACGGAAGCATCATCAACATACTTTCCGTAGCCGCGGGCACCGCATTTGAAAACAGCGCGGTTTACTCCGCATCAAAGGCAGGCATGAGTGCAATGGCAAACTGCATAAGGACCGAAGTACGAAGATACGACATAAAGATCTGCAACATCTTCCCCGGCGCCGTTGACACCGCCATGTGGGAAAGCAAAGCCCGCCAGCGTTACCGCAACCGCATGATGACCCCCGCCGACATCGCCGAGATAACATTTGACGTTTACAACAAACCGAAGAAAGTCGTGATCGAAGATCTCATCGTAAGGCCGGTGAGGGGGGATATATGAGGCGGGGACTGAAACTGAATTCTGTCTAAAGAAGTTTGATTAGATTTGGTTTGTTTCAAAAGATTGAAAATGAAGCATTTACAGATTGAGGGTTAATTATTATTTTACTGTTGTGGGAACTAATATTTTTCACAAAATGCATTACTGATTACTTCACATTTGAGATTGCGAGCTAAGATTGAATAGATTTGATTGTAAAATGCTAAAATCCAGCAGATAAATATGGGTAAGGTCTCGAATGATTGGTGCTTTTACTCAAATGTAATTGTTGACATTGCCTCCGACTGTGCTACTGGCAACCAGCTGACGCGAAATGATATTGTTTGTGAAGTGCTTTCAGGCCTTGTACAAAGATTAGAACAATGGAGGTCTTTCCTAAGAACCATTAAATCGCAAAAAGAATGCTGACCAAGGAACACATAAAAGAAATGAAGTCAAACGGTAAAAATGGGATTGGACACTTAGTGAAGTCTTATCGCGACAGTAGATCTATCAGCTTTATACTAGAGAATCTAGGTCATCTTCCAAGTGACTTTGACGGCAGTTTCTTACCCGACTTACTTCAACACAAATTTTCAAATGTCCTATTTTGGGCGTTAATTCCCATTGTCAAACTTACAAACTAAAACCACTTATAACTCTTATTGTTTGTTTTTGAGATCGAACGGGACACGACTGTGAGGCGAGAGGCCGTTTCTTCAATTGGACGAATGAGAAACCCGAAAGCAAAAGAATATCTTTTTGAAATACTCAATGACAACGACCCCAAAGTGGTTTGCCAGGCAATCAGAGGATTATTGGTTTTCAAAGGCGACAAAGATATAGATGAACACTTACAACCATTGATTAATCACCAAAACGAAATGGTGAGAACCGTGATTTACAAGGAGTTCTTTGCATCACAAAAGGCACATTCCAATCAACCACACACTGATAGTTTTGACTATTTAAAAAATGTTGTTGTCAATGGCGATACTATTGAAATAATGAAGATGCTACAGGATGAAAGCGTGCATCTTACATTCACGTCGCCACCTTATTATAATGCAAGGGACTACTCAATATATCCGTCTTACAAACTCTACCTTGAATTTTTGAGAGATGTTTTTCAAGAGGTTCATCGTATTACCAAAGAAGGCAGGTTTTTAGTTCTAAATACTTCACCAATAATCATCCCGAGAGTCAGTCGCTCACACAGTAGCAAACGTTACCCGATTCCATTTGACATCCATCCATACTTAATGGAAATGGGTTGGGAATTTATTGACGATATTGTTTGGGTGAAGCCAGAAGCATCAGTTAAAAATCGCATCGGAGGTTTTCAGCAACACCGAAAACCACTTGGTTACAAACCAAACAGTGTTACAGAATATTTGATGGTTTATCGTAAACACACAGAGAAATTACTTGATTGGAACATTCGCCAATACAATTGGAAAACAGTTAAGGATAGCAAAGTTTTAGACGGTTTTGAAACTACAAATGTTTGGACAATTGACCCTTGCTTTGACAAAGTTCATTCAGCAGTTTTTCCCGTTGAGTTGTGCAAAAGAGTTATTCAGTACTATTCTTTCAAAAACGATTTAGTGTTTGACCCCTTTGGGGGAAGCGGAACCGTCGGCAAGACAGCAAAATGTTTAGGCAGATACTTTTTTCTCACGGAAAAGGACGAAAAGTATTTTAGCTATATGCAATCCAAGAAATCAATTGGAATGTTTGATGAGCGTCCGACCAGTTTTTTATCAATCAAAGAATTTCAACAATCAATTAGTTAACTATGCCATTAAATACTGATGCAAAGAAAAACATCATCAAAAAGGTTATTTCAAATCAAGATTATCGAGACGAAGTTCTAATAATAATTGATGAAATATTCTTCGATTATTGCATTACCTTTTTCAAGCAAGTTGTTTACGCTAAAATTGATAACCTTGGAGAACAATCAGATTGGTATCAGAAAGTCTTTCTCGATTCAACTCTTCAAAAAGATCAGATTGCTATCAATTCAGGACTGAATATGAAGTCAATTACAAACGCATACAATTCTTCAAGAAAGGAAATTGTCATTCAAGCATCTACTGAGAATTATGCTCGGCTTCGCAGTACAATCAATGGACTAGTAGCTGCCGGAAATAATTTTGAAATTAAACTATCAATAAAGTGCAACGATGTTGCAGTTGATTTAACTGCTGCTGAAAGTTTAATTGTGATAAATACAATTGCTGTCAAGAGGGCAGAAATAAGAGGAGGAATGTGGAGTGCAGTAGGAAAACAAATTGAGAAACCTTTGATGATAACATTGTGCAAACTTTACAATGTTCCATTTGAGTTTCACAATCAAGACAACAATCCGGATAGTTTTAGAGAAGTAGACTTCTATGTTCTTTCTGCTGATGGTAAGAAATTAAGAACAGAAGTTAAACTAATGGGTAAAGGAAACCCAGAAAGTGCCGATGCAATTTTTGCAAGAGAGCCTGCCATATTTCTAGCAGACAAACTCTCTGAAAAAAATAAGGAACAAGCAACCAGATTAGATGTCCAATGGATTGAACTGAGGAGTGAAAACGGTTACAAAAGATTTAAAGATGTACTAAGTGCTCTTAATGTTCCTCACAGTGACATGAATGAAGAACTTAGTTCACGACTTGAAAAAATACTGAATGAGATATACAAAGAATAATTATGAACTTGCTTCGCTATTTTGTCTCTTGAAGAGCATTGCTATTAGCTAACGGTAGTGTGAAATTTAGGTCCACAGATTTATAATTAGCAGGCACTAATCAATCATGTTTTTGAGGTTGACGATTTAGTGATTCTAGTGCTACCACAGTGTAATGCACGGTAATCTTGTTCTGAATTGTTTGGGCCGGAAACAACCGTCTGTTGCGAACTTTTTCTCAACTTGTTAAAAAGCAAATTGATGCTAAAAGCCATAGAAGCTTTATATAAAGAACACGAAGGTTTACTCCAAATGCTTTTTCTCTCAATATCAATAGTTATCGGCTACATTACCATAATTCAACCATTAATAAGTTTTATAAGAACTCAACGAAATGCTAATAGAGATAAGCGCTATGAAATATATCACGAGCTGATTACAAAAGTTGCAAGTGGAGAAGGCAAACCATTATATCTTCAAATATCCTCTGTTTATGAATTGAGAAATTTCCCTGAATATTATCCAGTTACTAATAGGATTTTATCTGGCATAAAGGCAGATCTTCATTTGAATAAAAGAGAAGATGTCAAAAGATTAATTTTTGAAATTGATGCGACTTTGAATTACATAGAATCATCTTGGATCAAGAGAAATTTGCTGCTCCCCAAAATTAGGACAAGTAGTTAAGGTGGAATCTATTAACTTGTCAAAAAGC
>DAIQRO010000139.1:4812-8367 GCA_036786155.1 Bacteroidota bacterium | reverse complement strand
TCTTTAATAATACAAGCCCTGTCCCATTTTTCAATTTTGACTTAACACGGCTTCCCGATACAGGTCTTGCCACCAATGTAGCCCTCACAAGGGACGGACGTTTTCTCATAGCATCAGCATCGCGAACGGATTCAAGCACATTGCTCGGATTCAATTCAACTTCCACAACGCCGGTATGGACTTTAAAGATCAGGCCCACAATCACTGTCGGCGGCGCTTTCATACAGGGCCTCAGAATCTCTGCCAATGACTCTTTTGCTATTGCCAACACTTATGCAGAATTCTTTGTGATCAACACATTCACGGGACAAGTGATATACACCGGACTCATCAATCCCTCAAGTACCAGCAGCGGAACGCAGGCAACACAAGGCATAAGCGGTGACGGAAGCGTCATTGCCACAATCAATTACTCAGGCATATTACGGGTGTATCAGAGATCAGGTGCCAGCTACACATTTCTTTGGCAGAACCAGGAACCTCCCGGTCAGTTCTTTAACTGGTACACATCTGTGGACATAACAGACAACGGAGAATATATAGCTGCCGGAACATTGAACTTCATTACCTCAAGTTCATACGACGGCAAAGTGAAGCTGTTCAAGAGGTCAGGTGCCGGCGTGCCTCAATGGACATATGCCGGATGCGGAGATGAAGTGGCTGCGCTTGATTTTTCAGGAGGAGGCAATATGCTTGCTGCTGCCTCTTGGGGGGATTTCAACGGACTCACTGACGACCTATACATTTTCCGTACTTCAGGGACCGGCATTCCGAGTTTCACCGTGAACAGTCCCGGTTCGTTTTTCACCTGCGGCATTTCGGCGGACGGTCGGATAGTAGTGGCAGGAGGTAAGGCAGTGCATGCAAGACAGTTCGGAAGCGGAGGATTGCTCTACAGCGTGGAAGTTGACACATCAGGCGGTCCGACATCAATACAGAGCGGAGCATACAGCATTCCTGCGGCATTTCGGCTTGAACTGAATTATCCGAACCCGATCAATCCCTCCACACTGATAAGTGTGCAAATGATGCGCCCGGGCAGGCTGAGAATCACAATTCACGACATCGGCGGAAGACTGGTAGAGGTACTTGCTGATAAGCAGGTAAACTATGGATTGCACAGTTTCAGTTTGAATGCAGCCGGACTTCCATCCGGGCCGTACATCTGCCGGGCTGTTGTTGACGGTGTCTCGGAATCACGGAGAATGATGCTTATAAAATGACAATGGCATTATAAGCCAAAGCATGAATAAGAAGACTCAGCACATACTCAGTACTTCATCTCAGCTGTTGGGAATTTGCTTCATAGTGCTTACGGCCCTGCGGATACAGAAGCTGTTTGAAGCCTCGGTGATAGACGAATTGACTGCATTCGCCGCAGTGCTATTCATGACCAGCAGCCTTCTGTCATTCCTTTCGATCAGAAGCGAGAATTTGAATGAAGACAAGTTTGAAAAATGGGCTGACATAATTTTCCTGTTCGCGCTTGCAATAATGCTGTTGGTTATACTTCTGATTACATTTGACCTGATCTCATGATCTGGAGCAAACTGAAGAAGCAGATAGAGTCACGGTTTGCAGATTGCTTCAAGGGACGGCTTAGCATTTATTCAACAAGATACACAGCCGGCAGTTACTTCATGACAAGGGCATGGATAACGCTCGACGGCAATGAGTTGCTGAATTTTTCAACACCGGAGAATTACAGCAGGTATCTTAATGAATATGCCTCAATTGAAGCCCGGGTTGCTGACAGTGACCGCACACCCGGCAAACCGGCCGAGAGAGGAGAGTTTGACAAGTACGAATTCACGGCCGCATGCAGGGATTATCTGAACATGACAGTTGAAATGGCCCTTTCAGATGTCAATCCTATCCTGAATATGCTTGCTGTTCTTGACGGCAGGCTCGGCAAGAGGCGGCTCAGGGAAATTGATCCGGACAAGCTTCACAATCTTCCAAAGCAATTTCTGCTAATTCGCCTTCGCGAGGAAAATCTTCTCCCTCCCGGAGCGTGAGATCATTCAGGGCCTGATGATGCTCACAAAATTGAATGCATTGTTTTCCGCGATCAAAAGATCGGTCGCATCAACAAAACCATTCCCGTCAACATCAGTTAATAAATAACCGGAAAAGAACTGCGCCGCTTCATTGGCAATCAGAAGCAAATCTGTACCGTCTATAGCATCATCATAGTTAACGTCGCCGCTGTAAATTGAAGTCACGCCGGTCAAGCTGATTGTCTGATTGGAACCGTATGCCTGTGCCGGGGATGATGTGAAGTTATAGCTGTTCACTCCTGCCAACTGCAATTGCTCACCGCCTGCCTTACTCCACGTTTCAAGACCGTTTCTGAACTTTGCAACTATGTAGTAATTTCCGGGCGGAGAATTCCTGAATTCTAGGCGCGCCGAGTAACTGACGGAATCAGTGACAGCAACAGCAGAATCAACCGGAGCAAACGGCGGAACGAATTGAGCAAGATAGATCTTCAACGAGTCAGAAGAATTCATCTGAGTGGAAATATTGAGGTAGCCCTCCGGCACGCAGATGACATCCAACAGCAAATGAATCTTCTTAGTGGCGATCCTTATGCTGTCAAGATAGAAGTTGTTTCCGTTGCCCGAGACTGCTGTAAATCTGATCCTGTTAATACCCGGAGCCAACGCGATCTTCTTCTTCGACCATTGATTGCTCAGCGGAAAGAACTCCGTGCTTATTGTTCCTGCAGTGTTCATATTTCCGCTATTGTAGTTTCCCCAATAGCTCTCAACAGTGAAGTAGCTCGCACCTGAGTTTGTTGATGCCTCAAGTATAATGGAATCTGTACCGCCGTTATTTCTCGGCGCATAAGCCCAGTCATATTCAAGACTGTCACCGTTCACGGATGCAGTCATTAAGGGACTTACCAATGACTGCCTGCTTCCGGCTCCTGCCGAAAAGTTCGGGAAGTAAGCCGACCCATTTCCTTTGCCGTAACTGCTGAGATTGCTTCTGAGCCAGTTGGATGAACCTGCAAATGTAGTCAGACTCCATCCTGCCGGAGGAAATGCGGATAGGGACATTCCCTCGTTCAGCTTAATTTCGGATGATCCTATGTAAGGCGTTACCTGAATTCTCGTTACATCATTTGAATTGTTCACATCGCCGGCTATGTAAACCGAGTCAATTACAGTATAAGTTGTTCCGTGGCTGAAAGTCCATGCCGGGAATGAGATCAGCGAATCTTTGCCTGCATCGAGCGAGGCAATTGAGACGGTGTTTGAAATGCCAGCCTCCACAATCCTTCTTGTGACTGTAAAGCCTGTTGATGAAAGTCCGTTGTTCCTTACTGTTCCAGATGACTGATACGATGTATTTGGAAATGTTACTATTCCCGCCGGCCCTGCATCAACTGAAGCAACGTCGTTAGGAACAAATGAAGAAAGCTGAATCTCATACACTCCCCTTCCGTGAGTGCCTATGCGGAGTTTATTGGTCGCCAGGTGGAAGTCAAGATGCATTGCAACTGTATTCGGAAGTCCGTTGGCAACCTCTACCCTATTGTTCCCGTAT
>DAIQRO010000139.1:1919-4802 GCA_036786155.1 Bacteroidota bacterium | reverse complement strand
GCTCACAAACACACCCACGTCAGTTGCTACAAATATTGTAGGGGTTGGTACACCCGGATGATAAATCACAGCATCGTTTACGGGAGAGTCGGGCAAGTTGCCGTGAATGCTGAACCAGCTTGAGCCGGAGTTCGTGGTTTTGTAAACCTTTTGGGTTCCAAATCCCGAAAAAGTAAGAACTGCTGTGCTTGCTGAATCACGATGGATGCTGACACTGGTAATTGTCTTTGCAGGCAGGCCTGATGTCACGTTTGCGAAAGTGTAACCCCTGTTGGTGGAAATGAAAACACTTGATCCGGAAGTTGCAAACATCACATTGGGTGACGACCTGCTGATCGCCATTTCCCTGATCGTGCCGGATGTTCCGGTAGAAATTGAAAACCAGCTTGCTCCCCAGTTTGTGGATTTAAAAACACTTTGCCTGGCAGTGTAAAAAATCCCCGCAGAGTCAGGATGCGACAAGAGAGGCGAAACCCATGAGGCCGAACCGGACAAACCTGAAGTTGCAGAACTGAAGCTTGTCCCGCCGTTTGTTGACCGGAACACCCCGTTGTTTTGCGTCTCCCCGAGTATGTAAGCATTGTTGACTGCATGAAATACAACGTCACCTCCGTCTCCGCTGTAAGCTGCAGCCCAGTTCATTGTGCCTGTTGTCCTTTGGGTGCCGTTGTCCTGAGTGCCGCCGAGTATGTGTGAAGAGTTTGAAGGATCTGAAGCTATCCTGTAGAACTGAGTAAGAGTCTGATTCGTGTTAAGGTTTGTCCAACTGCTTCCCCTGTTGGTGGATTTCCAGATCCCTCCGTCATTTACACAAAGCATTTGGTTTGGATCTGTGGGATGGAATTCAATATTATGCTGATCAACATGGACATTCCCGCCGCCGTAACCGTTCGTAATATTCGTGAAGTTGGTTCCGCCGTTTGTTGTGCGGTAGATGTCTACTGTCCCAACGTATGCATAGTTCGGGTCAAACGGATTGACGTGAATATAGAAATCATACCAGGCCTGCCCTCCGTTGAAATTCTGCGATGCCGCAATCTGAGAAAAAGTGGCTCCTGCATTTGTGGACTTGTAAACTGCCACATTGCTTGTATAAACAGCGGCATACATGATCGAAGGTGAAGACCTGCTGACAGCAATGTGATTTCTCGTTCCCGGTGTAAGTGCCGAACTTGAAGAAAAAGTGGCTCCGCCGTTGACAGAGATCAGATAACCTGTTCCGTTCCCAATGGCATAGGCCGAATCTCCTGTGGGCGTAAACACCACATCGTCGCATCTGCCGGCGACCAGCCTCGTCCATGTTTCGCCGGCATTGGTACTTCTGTACAGGCCGTCAACTCCCATTGCCGCAAGAAGCTGTGCCGGGCTTCCGGGCCTGATCGCTATCCTTGAGCAGTAAGAATTGTTCATGAAGTAACCGGCAATGTTCTTCCATGTATTGCCGCCGTCAGTTGATTTCAGCAATCCCCTCCCGTAGTATGAAGCCGCGCTGTAAGTCGCTTCTCCCGTACCGAAGTAAATAATATCAGTGTCAGTAGGATCCACGGCTATAGATCCGCATGAAAGTGAGACTTCATTATCGCTCATCGGACTCCACGTGTTTCCTCCGTTCACAGATCTCCACAACCCGCCGTAAGCGGCTCCGGCATAGATAATATTGGGATCTGCCGGATCATACTTCACGGAAGTCATTCTCGATGATATATTGCTGTAATTGAAGTAGAAGCCGGTTGTCGGACCCAGGCTCACCCAACTGTCGAAAACGCCCTGCATGGCAAACCCTTTTTCATTTCTCATCCTGTCTCTCTGTTCCTGTGCCTTCGTATAAGCGTCTGCCGGAATGAAATTAAGCGGATACATTCTCTGCTCAAAAAACCATTTCTCACGCTGAAAAGCTTTTCTGTTCTTTACCGGATCATCTGCAAGGTCATACGGATTGCCGGGTATGTAAAGGTCCTGCGCGAAAGAATTTGATGAGATCAGAAGAATAAGTACCAGAAGGGTTTTCATTGATTCGTACTTTGAAGTTTAGAAAATCGGATATGAACAAGATGCAACCTGACAGTGAAATATGAAATGCAAGTCGAATAAATTATTCGGGGATATTTTCGCAGGCCCGTTAAGTCCAATCTTTGCTTGCTTATTGGTACCAAATCAAAGCGCCGCAAGATAATGCCTGCGGCGCAACTTGATAGAATGCGAATTCCGGACTGTTACTGAGGCAGTCCGAAGTATGCAAATGTAAATCTTACTACTACGTCGGGTTTTCTTTCCACTGCCCCTGTCGTTCTCTTGTCAGAATATGAGTTGAACCAAATGTTGGGCATCAGGTGAATATTTCTAACAGGCATGTAATCAATGCCAGCAGTTACAAAATTCTCCCTGTAATAAAAACTGGGAGATGAATAAGTGCGGCCATCTTCATAGTCTGTGTCATTGTCAAAGTAATCATATCTTGCAAATGCCTTCAACTTTCCCTTTACAAGTGAACCGTTCACAAAAGCTGATACTCCAAAGGGCACTAAGTCTGCGTTGTTATTGTAGTAGTTGTTTTGCTGCTGCCTGACGACTTCCACTCCGGCGGACACGTCTTCTGAAGTATATCCAATAAAGCCTTTCATAGTCCATTTTGATTTGTCAACCGGCTCAAAGAAGCAATCTGAATAGGCTTCAATAATCAATTTCTTATCGGCAAAACGCCCCAAAAGGCTTCCGTAAACCTTCTTCGTCTTATTTGAAAGTATCTTGTTTCCGATCCCGTTTCCAAACATGACAGCATAACCAAGTTCGCCGTTTTTCATGAATGATCCGTACATTCCTACTCCAAAATCCGTTGAAGGGCCGAGTCCGCGCATGTCAATGATCGTCTTTTCAATTGATCTG
>DAIQRO010000139.1:0-1909 GCA_036786155.1 Bacteroidota bacterium | reverse complement strand
TGAATTTGGCACAGCCTCCTTGAAAGATATGTTGGCAAGCTTCACAAAAAATGATCTTTCGTTTGTTGAAGTGGACACCGCATCATTTCCTTCAAGCGCTACGGTCCCGGTTATCATGGGTGTAAAGTGATACTTCACCCAGACCTTTGCACGCCGCATTGCAAATCCAGAATAGTCCTTCTTTGTCTTGGCATACTCGGTTACACCGCTGTAGATCGTATCGCCCTGGACCTTATAGAAATAATCTGCAAACAGGTTGCCGTCAAATGACCAGTAAGGCTTGAACTTGTCTTTGTCCTGGGCATTTGCATCATAGCTTGTGACCAGGATCACGAACAGTGCTGTCAAACTTAACAACAGTCTGAGCCCATGATTCCTGCCGGCCGCTCTTTCCGAATGGAGAGTCATTTCAGGTTTTTCACTTATTTAGAAAAAAGCCCCTGCGCGTTACTGCAAGGGCTGTTGAATTGAATCACTTGTTGATTATTCAAGCACGTGTATGTTCTTGGCAGCGCATATCTCTTTCAGCTTCTTTGGCCATACGGTCACGCTTACTTCTCCGAGATGTGCCTTTCTAAGCAGTAGCATCAGAGTTCTTGACTGGCCGATTCCTCCGCCGATGCTGAGCGGAAGGATGTTGTTGAGAATTCCGCTGTGATAAGGAGTACCCATCAGTTCAAGCTGGTTCGACATCTCAAGCTGGATCTTCAGAGTTTCCGCATTTACTCTGATGCCCATGGAAGAGAGTTCATGCCTTCTCTTGGTCACATAATTCCATACCAGTATGTCACCGTTTATTCCGTGTCCCGCCTTTCCGTCCGGCATTTTTGTTTCCGTTACCCAGTCATCATAATCTGCCGCGCGATTTTCATGCGGATATCCGTCAGCAAGCGGCCAGCCGATTCCGACGATGAACACAGCAGGATACTTCTGAAGGATGGCCGTTTCTCTTTGCTTTCTTGGAAGATCCGGGTACATCTCAAGTATCTCCTCTGCATGGAGGAACACAAGTTCTTCAGGCAGGTTAGGGAATTTCGGATCCTTGAGGGCCGGGAATCTCTCCTGTGCATAGAGCTCGGCTTCTCTTAAGACTTTCCAAATCCTTCTGACAGTTTCTTTCAGGTAGTTGAGGTTCCTGTCTTCGGCTGTTATAACCTTTTCCCAGTCCCACTGATCTACATAAGAACTGTGGTCATGATCAAGAAAGTAATCCTTCCTTACAGCTCTCATGTCCGTGCAGATTCCTTCACCGGGTTTCATGTCAAATTGCTTAAGCGCAACCCTTTTCCACTTGGTTGCCGCCTGCACTACCTGAGCATCCACGGGATTCTTTCCCCTGTCATTGCTTATGTGGAATGCAACCGGAGTTCTTGATCCGTCGCGGTCAAGCATGTCGTTGACGCCGCTTTCATTGTCAACTATGAGCGGAACTTCAACCATCATCAGATTGAGTTCCTTGCAAAGATTCTTCTCAATGAACTGCTTTACTTCATAGACTGCTGTCTGCGTGTCTCTCTTGTTTAGGAGCGAATTATAATTGTCGGGAAGGATCTTCTCGACTTCTTCATAAGTTCCAATGCCGGGACCCGCTAAGTCTGCTTTTTTGTCTGCAAACATGTCAGTACTTGTTTTGGTTGTTTGATTTTACACTGTAAAATTAGACAAACTGAAACAAACGAATTATGACTTAAGTCATACTTTGAAAATTTTTTTTCGGCGGGATTTTAGCAAGATCGGGGCTTGGACCGGTTTGCTCAACCGAAATCAGTCTTTGGAAGGCACTGAAAGGACCTCATCCTTGATCTGATAGAGGTATTTCAATGCATCATCATATTCGTTCGGAATTATTCCGTCAAGTATTGCATCCTCAATGCGCTTTTTCAGCATACCGACAGCCCTTGAAGGCCGA
>DAIQRO010000138.1:0-8441 GCA_036786155.1 Bacteroidota bacterium | reverse complement strand
CCTCTGCGCGAACTTCTATCTCCGCGCCTCTGCGCGAACTTCTGTCTCCGCGCCTTTGCGCGAACTTCTATCTCCGCGCCTCTGCGCGAACTTCAATGCCCGCGCGAAACAACAAACCGTATTCCCAACAGCTCATCACTCCTGCGCGGACAACGGCGTGAACGAGACACTGTCAAGCACCACCTCAACTTCGTTATTGTCCGTCGGATATCTCCCATGATCAAGCCAGAGATTCATATTGAGATGCGTGCCGCCCTCCGGCGCGGGAATCACTATTGGCTCAGATTCGCACTCTTCTTTGCTCTTTGGCGGATTGGCGTTGGAGAAAGACCAGGAAGTTATCAGATCGGCGGGGACAGGAGGGAAATTGTGACTCCTGTAACTTGAAAAGCTCACCAGAGAAGGCGTCCATGTAAACATGTGAAGAGTGTTGTTTCCGGTATAAGTCATCGGTGCTGTCTCAAACCGCTCGGCTTCTTGTCCGGCATTGGTTGGCTGAACAGAATAATTTATCACGTTTGAGTCCTTTGCAAATCCCCAGCGTGTAAATTCAATGTCAAGCTCGCTGTTCGCATTCGTCACGCAGTTCTTGTCATTCCATGTGAACAATCCTACCACAGAGTTCCTGTCAAGATCATTGACTCTGCTGGACACAAAGAACTTGTATGTGCCGTAGCCCACGCTCTGCGTGGTGAACATCGCGGAACAGTAGAACTTGCCGCCGCTCTTTGTGATCTTAATATGCAGACGGCCGGCCGAATCCACAAATACATTGTTCGCCGAGGAAGAATAGTAATTTGGGCCGGGATTGCACTTCGTTCCGCCCGATGTCATTATGCACCATGTATATCCCGACCACGTTATCATCCTTGCACATGTGAGATTGCACGGCGGCTGGTATGTGCCCGGCGTGACAGTGCTGACAAACGAAGCCGCATTGTTTTCTGCCAGGGTGTAATCCGAACCGTCAACAATCCGGTCTCCGGTAATATCACTTGCGAGATATCCGTTCGCATAGTTTGAAGCATCGTTGTCAATCATGCTGTTGTCTGTCGCATCCACAATTCCATCCTGATCTGCATCGCCGCTGTATATGCAGTAGTTGTTGCCGTTGAGCACAAGATTGTTTCCGAATGCCTGCGATGCATAAATCGTGAAATCATAGCTCTTTGCAACCGCTTCAATATAGACAGGAACACTGCTCCACGTCTCAATGGAATTTCTGTGCCGCACAACAATGTAATACAACCCCGGATTCACCATTGTCCTGAAATTGCCCTGAAGAGTAACAGAATCAATCAGCGCCTTTGAAGAGTCCACTGCCGCAAATGGTTGATAAGGATTGCACAGATACACTCTGACCGTGTCCTTCATTCGTGCAGTTTGCGTGACATGATCGTAAAACCCCTGCGGCACTACCCTTATGTCAAGACTGCCCTCATTGTAAAGCCGCAATATCTCGCTTTCAGACAATGCGCGGTTGTAGATCCGAACGTCATCAAGTTTTCCGTTCAGATACCGGACTGTTCCCGGAGTATGCTTTCCGAGAATCAGAGGGCTGCTTTCAGGACTAACCGCACCCGCAAAATTGACTGAGTCAAACAGAATTTCGTTAAGATAAAACTTCACCTTCTGGCCGTCCCACCTGAAACAGAGAAAGTACCATGTGTTCAGGGCGAAGTATCTAGGGATCCGCACATACTGGCCGCCAATGTCAAATTGCACATACGGATTGTTGTGAGCAAGCGAGCCGTACTGGCCGTATGATGAGCTGTTTGATTTTGCAAAGAATCCCGCATTGCTCTGGTCCCATTGAGTAATGTTGATCCAGAATGCAACGGTCATTGAGTTCACAGGCGATTGCAGACTCGGAGAATTCGCAACCTCCACATAGTTCCTGTTAAAGTAAAGCGCGCTTGCGGGAAGCCCGAACCTGTCAGTTGTCAGCACTGCTCCGTAATTGACCCCGTGATTGCCATTGCCGCTCTCGTCATTTGCGTTGCCGTTGAAAGGATAGAATGCAACAAGCCCGCTGTCAATGCTCCCGGCGTAGCCCAGGGTTGCTATCATTAATGAAAGGAGGACCGGAAATGCAGAGATCCTGTTCAGGTTTCTGAATGTCAAAGAAATGAAAGTGATTGTTTAAGAAACAAAATAGTCAAATATTGCAATCGCAGGTATGCAAAATCCGATAATCAGCAATCATACACAGACAATTGATATGACATTCAGGCTGAGAGAATTCATTTTCAGGCCGGGTCCAAAGAAGATAGTAAGAAGGCAAATGGTCTTCTTCAACGGGATAAATGCCGAACTGATTCAAAAGAGCGTCCGCAATATCAGTATCAGCATACTTCCTCCCGACGGACGTGTCCGGATCACCGCCCCGCTGAGAACGGATATCAGCGTGGTCCTCAGGTTTGCATCTGCAAAGGCTGATTGGATTCGAAAGCACCGCGAGAAGATTCTCCAAAGGCCGGTTCAGCCCCGGAAGAAATTCACTGATGGGGAAGTGTACGATCTCTTAGGAAAGAACTATCGGCTTGTGCTCAGACAAGACATGAGGTCGGGAGCCGCAGTGGTTCATTACGAAGCGCGCGAAATACATGCTTCAGCACTTATCTCATCCGAAAGCCGAAGACTCTCCCTGGAACGGCTCTTCCGGCGTGAATTGAACAAGCTGATACCGGGCTTGATCAGCAAATGGGAGCCGGTAATGAATGTGAAGGTACACGCTTACGGCATTAAAAAAATGAAGACACGATGGGGTACATGCAATGTTAGGGCCCAGCGTATCTGGCTGAACCTTGAACTCGCCGGAAAGCCGGTCGAATGCCTCGAGTATATTGTCGTGCATGAAATGGTACACCTGCTTGAAAGAAATCATACAAAGAGATTCTATGCGCTGATGGACCGGTTCATGCCGGAATGGAAAGAGGTGAAGAAGATCCTTGACAATGCATTGCATTCCGAGATTGACTGATGCTGTTTTGCCGGAGCATTTATCCGTTAACCGGATCCGGTAAATGTGAATCCATCTGACTTATGATCCGTATATTCACGGCATGAATAAAATTATTATAATGGCCGCATTAACACTCCTCCTTCATCAGACGGACAATTCGCTCTCTCAGGAAACAGAGTCAGCTGACAGCAGGAAGTTCTACTCATATACCCTGGACGGTAACATTCCGGAAGCCCTGAAGTTAGTCGCATCTGACGGATCATCTTTAAAACAGGATATCAAAGATGAGTTCATGAAAAGATTTGGAGATGATAATGATCAAAGCGAATTCTTTCTGCAGAAGAACTCACCGGTTTCAGACCTGCTTCTGATCTACAGGGATTACTGGAGAAGTGCATTCTTCGGTAGAGACGCTGACGGCAGTGATCTGATGCTGAAGCTCACAAGGTTCTTCAATACAAAGTATGCCGCGGGACTCAGGATAGACAGCACACTGAACAGTGATGAACTCGATGCATTTGTGAAGAAGTATGTAAATGAGAACGGCATGCACACAACAGGTTTCGGGATGACCGGAAAATTCTATGACCTGCTTATCTGGAAAAACCAAAGCGATACGACATATCATTTTTCGCTGAACGGAAGGGACATCAGTCCGAAGGTTGTCTTCATGACGGACTTTGTCACTCTTGGCTGGGAAGAATATGCCACTCTCGGAAAGTATTATCCCGGCGGTTGGGCAACTAAGGAAGCGATCTTCTGCGTCAAGGATGCTTACGATCTGGAAAGCGAAAATTTCATTGTCAGTTACCTTGCTCATGAAGGACAGCACTTTGAGGATTACAAGCTCTTTCCCGAACTTTCGTCAACAGATCTTGAATACCGTGCAAAGCTTGTGGAACTTGCAATGGCCGATAAGACGCTCTACAGGACAATTTCCTTCTTCATCAGCAATGCAGACAGCTCAAGCACGAATCCGCACACTGCTGCAAACTACTTCGTTATCCGCGATCTCTCACGGGCGCTGTTCAGAAAAGACTTCGAAGCAGATGCAGGGCAATGGGAGGGTGTGCCGGCATACATTATCAATAAGGAAAGCGGTCTTCTTCTTGAATCCAACACAGGCGAACTCCTGAGGATAGGCAAGGAAGTGAAGAACTATATCCGGCCGTAGGGTTTTGTCACAAAGGCCGCCGCCGGTTGTCTAAACGGAAAAAGCCATGCTTAAAATCCTCAACAGCTCAGTAATGATCTTAATGTCCGCTCTGCTCTTATCTTGTTCCTCATCAGGCGTGTACGATGCGCCCGAAGCAAAGGATCAGATCTTGAAAGCCGACAGGGCGATGTCTGACCTTGCAACAAAGACCGGCTTTTACAGGGCGCCGAGCAAATATGCCGACGAGAACTTTGTAAAGATGACCGAAGGAAGCCATCCCATAACAAGCAAGAAGGCCTTTGATGAGGCCCATAAAGACAGGCCAGGCGCAAAAACTCTCACTTGGGAGCCGGTGGAGGCGCATGTGTCCTCATCGGGAGACCTCGGCTACACATGGGGCAACTGGAAGTTTGTCCTGCCCGATACGGTTTACTACGGTAATTACATTACAATTTGGAAGAAGAATGAACAGGGAAAGTGGAAAATGGTGTATGACGGAGGAAACGGAACACCGCCCCCGACGGATTAGTCAGTTCGAGTATTGATGAGTTTGGAGCAATGCCGGGATAAGCCGAATGCTGAAGCATACCCCCTTCAAACTCAATGCTGACAAAGCTTTCAGCCCGGTATATTGTTTTTAAAAGATTGTTTTTATGTTAAGGTAAGACTATTTTTGCATGAAGAAAAATTCAAACAAACTAAAACCATCTGTTATGAACAAAGAAGAACTGATTGCCAAAATTGCCGGCGATGCCAATATTACAAAAGTTCAGGCAAAGGCAGCGCTGGAATCTGTTGTTGACGCAGTAAGAAAAACACTTAAGAAAAAGGCCGGAAGGCTTTCGCTTGTAGGATTCGGTACGTTCTCTGTATCAAACAGAAAGGCAAGGATCGGAAGAAATCCTCAGACCGGAAAAGAGATCAAGATCGCTGCAAAGAAGGTCGTAAGATTCAAGCCGGGCAAGGATCTCGCCGCACATGTAAACAAGTAATCACTTCAGTTTCAGAAGCAAAGAAGGCATCCCGCCGACCGGCCGGATGCCTTTTTCATTATGCTTCAAAGACTGTTGCGCTGAAGCCGCAACAAGATCATCTTACTACTGCAAACTTCCCAATTTTCTCTTCAACTTCCTGGCCGGAAGTATTCTTGCCTGTTGCGCGGTAAATGTAAACGCCTGTTGAGATCATCTCTCCGTTCTGATCTTTCAGGTTCCATTCCACTCCGCCGTTTCCGTCGGTCTCTGTCACTGTGATAATGAACCTTCCGTTAAGATCATAAATGTCCACCTCGGCTACCCGTGTGATATTGGCGAATGTGATGTAGTCCTGATTTGATGCAATGCTGTACGGATTGGGATAAACATACATGTCATCGAGGTTCTCCTTATTGAAGATGAGTCCGAATGAGCTTCCCGAACCGTCAACTATCCTTATGCCATCAGATGAAAGTATGTTGAAAGCCTTCAGCACATAATTCTTTCCCGTCGCTCCTATCGCGGCATTGCTCTGCAGTCCTACATATACTACCTTGCGGTCTGAATTGTCAACTTCGGCTGAGGTTACGGAAATGTCGAACGGCTCAAACTTGTAATTGCTCCTGTTCTCCGCCGAGGCTTCATCAACATCAAGATTGAAACTGACCTTGAGCCTGTTGCCCTGCTGAAGTTCGAGACGGGTTATGTAAAACTTCGGCTCGTCAATTACGTTTAGGGTGAATGAAACGGAGTTTGTATCAACCGGTGAATTGTATCTGTCAACCACTCCGCTTGTCTTTATGAAGTATGTGCCATTTGCGGGAATGCTGTCGAGCGTGAGTATGTACTCATAGTCATTCTTTATGGCGGCGTTCTTCGGATTGCCGATCTGAGAAATTGTAAATGAACTGAGATTCGGAATTAATGAGAGGCGATATCTTTTCGCTTATCTTCAGTGTGATGAATCCGCCGTCTTCAAAAACTGCTGAGACAAGCCTCGGCTTGTTGTGTACAAATATTCCCAACGGCTGTGTGGGCAGGCCTTCTCTTACGGAACTCTCATTGTCCACAGCAGTGACTTTGTAGTAGTACGGTTTGCGGTTGGCCACCAAACCATCTTCGTAGCTGTTCTGCAGTGAAGAATCATGAAGAGTGAAGTTCATTGTGCTGTCGCTTCTGTAGATCATGTACTTGTCTGCTCCGGCCACGCTGTTGAAATCAATTCTTGTCATGTTTGAATCAATGCTGTAACCTTTGAGTCCGAGCGGAGTTGCAGGGCCGGTGAACGAAACATTCTTCTCGAAGAAAAGCAGTGTGTCGTCAACTGTGTTCAGGCCAAGCTCCTTTACGCCGTTGCCGTTGAAATCATAAACTATCTGATTGAATGTGTTGACATCCTCAAGATAGTACTGGGGAATGAACCTTCCTTCCCCTGATGAATAGCGGAGTATGTAATACTGCGTGCCTGTGTTTACAAGCAGTTCGTCGGTGCCGTCGTTGTCAGTGTCGGCGGCTTCGGTTGATGTTTCGGTGTATGACTTGTAGTTGTAAATGTCCACCACATCAAGCACAGAGTAAGTGTTCTGCGCACCGGCTTTGTAAATGACCACACTGTAATACTGCACTATGTCTGTGTTGAAGCTCACCGATCCCACGGCAAATTCCTTCCTGCCGTCACCGTCAAAATCTCCCGCGGTCACATTGTCGCTCTTTACAAATCTCTGCAGCGTGTCAAGAAACACCCTTGCATAAGAATTGTTTCCCGTGCTGGTCATTACATTCACTGCCGTCTCCTGCTGAAAGGTCGTTGACGACTGAAAATCATTCACATACACTATCTCATTCCTGCCGTCGCCGTTAAGGTCCTCAACAAGTGTGTTCTGTGATGTTGCGGTCGAATCATTTCCGTACATCGGAAGCACCGCGATCTGATTCAAATTTCCGGAACTGCTTTCGAGAATTCTTAAACCCTCTTTGCCGAACCCGAGTATCTCCTTTTGCCCGTCGCCGTCTGTATCGGCTATCCTCGATGACCAGAAATTTCCTGATGATGAATCGCCCCAAACAAGTTGCACGGGAAGCTCTCCGGCACCCGGAGCTTCATATAGAAATCCGTTTCTTTCCCTCGACATCAGCAGGTCAAGCTTTCCGTCACCGTCAACATCTCCTATATCCCTTGCTATCCTGAACTCGGGCCAGTTGTCAGACGATATTCTGGAAAACGAACCGGCGTTATACTCATACACATTCAATCTGAGGTTGTCATTAATGTCGTTCAGAAAGAGGTCCGGCCTGCCGTTACCGTTGATGTCTGCCGGAGCCACAGCCGCCTGCGAATAAGAGAGCGAATATGGCTGTTTGGAATATCCGTAGCTGTTAATGTAGTCGCCTGTGGTGAATACAAACTGAGGATCAGTGAAAGTGGTTGACTTGCCGTTCAGCGAAACCGCTTCAATATAGAATTCATACTCAGTGTTTGCCTGCAGTGCCCTGCCGCTCAGCGCCGCTATGTGCCCGCTTGTGATGAATCCGAGATTTGGAGTGCCTACATCTGCAAGCACATACTGGTACGGCTCGCTCACGTTCTTTCTCTTGTAATGTATCTTGCCGAGTGTGCGCTTGTTTGTGCCGAAAATTATCAGCTGGGAATAGTTGTTCTTGTCGAGTACCTTTCCGAATGCAATGTCAGTTATGACCGGCGGCAGGCTGTCCTTGAAGATTATCATTCTGTGCTCAATGCTTCTGCCGGAATTGCTGTTGATGGCGAGCCTGAGCGTATATGAAGTGTCGGGAAGCTGAGACATGTTCCATAGCATAACGGTGTCCTGAAGAACCTGCGAGCCGATGTTTTCTTTCAGCGGGATCCACTGAGACGGGTTCTGGCCTTTTGCGTAGTAGAGGGAATAGGAGACGAAGAGCGGCGAAGCCGCGGAGATCACAAGCGGAACAGAACCGCCGGAGGCGGTCAGGTCCTGAAACGGATGATGTATTCTTACAACGGAAGGATTGTTGCTGTTGTTGATTGCATTGATCGCGCTTAACCTCCCTGATGCGCGCAGATGATCCCACCCCGTTTGTCCGGGCATAAGATTTGTTGTTGATACGAGGATGCCCCTGACTTCCTCGTTGCTGAGGCCTCCGTTCCTCGAAAGCAGCAACGCTGCGGCTCCGGCCACAAGCGGTGCGGCAAAGGATGTTCCGTTGAGTTTGTCGTAATCACCTCCGTATTGTGAACTGCCTTTTCCCACCCGAACTGTTGTCAGATTCTGAAGGCCCGTTGCGTAAATATCAACCGTCTCACCGAATGAAGAAAAGCCTGCCTTGCTTCCTGACTGATCCGCTGCGG
>DAIQRO010000405.1:0-1928 GCA_036786155.1 Bacteroidota bacterium | reverse complement strand
CATGCAGGCAAAGTCAAAAACTGCCCATTCAAATCTGTTGTCGGAGATTATTGCCGCTCTGTCACCTTTCTTCAAACCCCATTCACGAAATCTGCCGCAAAGATCATAGACTGATGCCAGGAGATTTTCGATGCTTCTGCCAATGTACCTCTCGCCATACTTTGAAAAGAAGACATTCCTGGAAATTGAATGCCCGGAATATTTCAACAGCAAACCGGTAAGAGTCCGGGTGCCATTTACGTCAAAAAGATCCAATTTTGTAATGATAGTTTATGCATGAACCGATATTTTATGCGGCTTGAAAACTGTGAAGCTACCGATGTCTCCGAAGCTAATGCCGACTGTCCGGACTTGACGAATACTTACTTGATTGTTAGGAGTCAAAATACTAATTTGGCTGCAAAAATCAAACCTTACTCATACTTTACCTTCGAAAGGAACCATATGAAAAGAACAATTCTGGTTTTAATGATAGTAGTGTTTGCGGTTGGTTCTGCGGATGCGCAGCAGATAACTACAACCACACCCAAGAAATTTGCCGAGTATGTAAAACCGGCATGGACGATCGGCTTTGGAGGTGTCTGGAATCTTGCAACAAATGATGCTTACGGCCGGGCAAATTATTCCGATAATTCGATGATCCTGAAGGACAATTACGGAATGAGATGGGGATGGGGCGCTTACCTGAATCTGAAGTATGGTTTGGGGAAGAAGAAACAGGACAGGATTTATCTCGGTTTTGATTACAAGGGAATGACCAACAGCGATTTTGAATCAGATGCGAATAAGACAAGTTACGACATTGTAACAATCGCAGGCGGATATGAATACCTCTTTTTCGGAACATCAACTTTCAGGAGCTACTACGGCGGCGGTGTAACTGCCAATTTTATCTCCGGAAAGTTCACGCCTTCATCAACAAATCAATTGTCAACGATTCCAAGAAGCATAGAGTCTTCATTCAGAATAGGGCTTGAAGTGAAGTCCGGACTTGAATTCATCATCAAGAACAAGAACAGAAACCTCGGCATTAACCTTGGTGCAAGGTATAACCTGATGAACCTGTTCAATGACGACAATGCAAAACCGGAGCTCGGACAAACGGAAGACGTTAACCTCAACGATGGCGATGATCCTGCCTCAGGTCCCGGATTTAAGAGGTATATGGGAATGGTAAGCGTTGATGTCGGTTTGAATATTTATCCTGATGCCAAAAGGATAATAAGGACCAGGTAAAGTTTCCTTCGGGCTGAAGTGGTATGAGCTCATTTCGGTCTTTTGAATTTCAGCTCAGCAAATTTTTTGATTATTAATAAGTCGCCAAAGTTCATAAAAATATACGCTGCGGTCATGATGTTGGCCGCAGCGCTTTTTTTGTCTTCCTGCGAAAAGGAAAGCGATGAGATCATAGATCCTTCACTTGCATCTCCCGTGATCTCTGACCTTGTACTTTCAAGGGATACTGTCCTCACCACTTCCTCATCTCCCCTGATAAATCTCATTGTGCGCGTGAAGGTGAACCTGAACGGCGGAGAACAGATATCCTCGGCAAAATGCACGGTCTTTGACCCGCTGAACGCAACTGCGGGTGTATTTCAGCTTTATGACAACGGATCAAGCCCGGATACTGTAGCGGGAGATATGACTTACACCGGAAGCATCAACATCGATAATATTCAATGTCTGCTGGTTGGAACCTATGACATGGAGGTTGTCTGTGAAAACACTTCGGGGCTTTTCAGCAATCTTATCACTTCCTCTTTCCACGTGGTAAATACTGCAAATCAGCCACCTGCGGTAGTTTCATCAAATCTGCCTGACAGTGTAATAAGGCCGCTTCCGGGAGATTCAACTTTGCTAACTATTACTGTGAATGTGAATGATCCGGATGGCCTTTGCGATGTCAGGTATGTTAGTTTTGTAACAGT
>DAIQRO010000137.1:0-8494 GCA_036786155.1 Bacteroidota bacterium | reverse complement strand
TCCTCCTTCCTGCATAACCGGAGCGAGTTTGTAGAGCTTGCCTTCGCCGGGAAGATACCAGCCGAGATTGATTTCTGAATTGTCTCTCTTGTCAAATGTCTTAATCAAGGAGTCATTTTCAAGATCATTTATGCTCCAATTGTTAAATCCATTCAATTGAGAACTATTGGAATCAACTTCGATCTTCACAAATCTTATTCCGCTTTCCTGTCCGGGATCGTTCGGGTCAAAAGGCGAACATCTTCTGTTAACAACCATAAAAAATTTGTTAACTGAAGAATTTGGGTCATTAAATGTTGCAATTTGCAGATATCTCTGAGTTTCAGCTTCCGGGTAAGGCTGGTGAAAAGGGAAATCTTGATTCAAAGGCTTGTAGGTAAGAACATCATTAAAGAGAGTCTCGTTTGTCAGGGTACTCTTTTCAGACCTTACAATGTATGACTTTCTTTGAGAATCGAATATCATCAGGTATGAATCCCACTTCTTTATCTTGCCATTGATCCACTTTATGGCATTCCATTTGTTCTGACCATATACGTTAGATGTACGAGGTGTGTAGTCCGTATTTACTATGCCTCTTGTGCTGGTAACAGAACCCGAAGTATCAAATACAGGACTGGCGGAGTTCCAGGCGAAGTACAGAATTCCCTTTGCACCGTAGCTGATGGCAAGATTTGCGGTCAAAGCCATCTCTTCATTTGACGGTTCCTTGAGCTTATGGCCTTTGGCCATCCACAGGTGAGCCTGGTGCAGATATTGGAAAGGCACATTGCCTAATCTTGAAACGGAATCTGAGAACTGAAGTATGTGCCTCAGGTTAAGCCCTGCCACTCCATAGTTATCAAAGTGATCCTGAATCCAGTCATCATATACTGAAGGTGAAACCTTGTATGCCAGAATGCCATTGTAGATATCGTAATCGGGTCCGCTGTACAATGTAGTAGGTACATAGCTTTCCCTGCCGCCGCCGTGTTCGGTATTATTCCAACCTTCAAAATTATAGCATTCAGTGAAGATCTCCCTTATTTTGGCAGAGTCTATGAGATATTTCTTCACCTGACGGGATGTGAACATCTTGGTCCATGAATTAGGAATGAAAGCTTTCACAAGATCATGGTTGTAATTCACCATAAGGCTCATTCTGCCGTCGGAGTACTCAATGATCTTTTTGTTCAGATATGCTATGCAGGGAAGGTGATTCATTTCAAATTCTTCAATATAAAACTTGTAGGGAGATTCATTACCGCTGTTGATCTCAACCATTGCTATGTCCTGAACCTCCGCCCGAATCCATTCTTCATAGTCAGGATTGTGTAGAGTTAATATTCTATGTGCCGGTTCATTTTCAACTCTGATCCTGTCTATCCAAATATCGCACTTGTCATACCAGAACACCTTGAAATCAACGCGGCAGTTCTGATCGCCGAAATCCACCGCCGGATCATCATTGAACCAGGTGCCTGCAGTGATTTTCAGGTTGGAAATAGGATCTCCAAAATATGAGAAGTAAGAATCAATATAGTTACCATAGTAAGTCGAATCTGCTGTAGATTTGAAGTTTTTGACTTTGATCACCTGCGTTATCGAGTCTCCATCTCTGTTTTTGATTATCACCTTGCACACTTCAGTGTTCTGATTTGCAGGATTGTTTGCAAACGCAGTATCTATCCGTATCCTTGGCATTATGTACCAGTCATAGAGTGAATCTCCAAGCCACGACACACCCCAGAATGTATTGATCTGTTCCATATTTCCCCTGAGAGAATCAAAAAGCATCCTGGCATTCGATCCCGGGTTTGAACGGTTGTAAAGGCATCGCTTTACATATCCTGTCCCGCCGTTTGAATAATCAAGAGTGTCCTTTATCGTTGAGCCGTTATCGGCGCTGTTGTGATACGTGTAAAACCAGTAGTCCTGATCAACTTTTGAAATGTCCTCGCATTGGTAATCGGATCTCTGTCCGAAAGCCAGATACTGAAACTTCGGCCTGTCCATGAGAGTCAGCAGATTGTTGCCATTGTTTGTGTCAAGCCTTGCACGAATGTCTGCAGAATATCTGTGAACCGGCGTATCAAGCTGATCCGCCGATACGGTTGATCTGTTGCTGTGCATTACAGGCCATCCCCAGTCCCTCGGCGCTGTATATTTGTGCCACATATTAAAACCCAGAGTGTCTGCAAGATACACATACGTTGAGTCAAGATAATCATGCATAGCGCCAAGAATGAACGAATCCTGAACGTTTCCTGATTCAGCAGATATCATACTCCTTGCAGACTCGCTCCTGTCAAACGAGTAGAGCAATGAGACTGAAAGTAATATGAATGCAAGCAAATTCTTCTTATCCATTTTTTCCTCCATCCGGATTAAGCTTCTGTTTTTCCCATACTCCTCGGTATGTCAGTACTTTTTTTGAGAAATACCAATCTGTTATTTGATCAACAGCATTGTCTTTGTTTGAACTAATAAACCCTTCAGGTAAAGACTGTAAAAATACACTCCGCTTGGCAGTCTCTCAGCATTGAACTCGACCTTGTATCTCCCGGCATTCTGTCTTGAGTTTACAAGAGTCAGGACCTCTCTTCCGTTTATATCACTCACTTTAAGAGTTACACTACTCCCGGCCTCCAGCTCATACTCGATATTGGTTTTTGGATTGAACGGGTTAGGATAGTTCTGGTGCAAAATGAATCGTGAAGGCACATTTATGGATTGGTTACTGACGGAAGTAAGCGGATATGTAGTTGTATCGCCACCTGTTAGCGTGTGAACAGAATTGTATGCCCATCCTATTCTTGGATTTAGAAACTCGCAGAATACAAAGAATGACAATCTGAATGATGTGTCAGGAAGCTGATAACCCCAGCTTGAACCTGAATTAGTTGATTTGAATATAACACCTCTATATCGATTGTTGGGAAACAGTATATGCCCTGAAGGATTAACTCCCCAGATAATATCGCCAAGAACCCTGAAAGAAGTTACACCCAATGTCGGATTGCCGCCTGATACCGCTTGAATAATCGTAGTCCATGTCAATCCACCATCAGTAGTTTTTTGAAAATTGTCATTCTGAAAAAGTGCTCTCCACCCCGTGAGGGTGTCCTGAAAGAAGATATTGTACCACCCATCCCCGTTAGGAATCTCGACCCAGGTGTCTCCGGCGTCTGATGTCTTCCTCAACCATGAGTTGACATTATCTCCATTACTGATAAATCCGATTCTCGAATTGATCATATAGATCCTGTCGGCTTGACGTGACAAATTGTAATATTTTCTTTGCCACGATATGCCTCCGTTTGATGTCCTGAATACTCCTCCTTCAAGCGGTTCACTATTTACGGACCAAATCTCAGATTCACTTAAGACGAACATGTCTTCATATGTGAAATATGTGCTAGGATTATTCAGAACATTCCATTCATTTCCGCAATTTGTGGTTGCAAGCAATCTTGCTCCTCCCGGTTGATAGTCAGTACATACAAACCCGGTACTTGCATCAAGAAACTCAACATCTGTAAATATCCTTCCTGAGCTTTCACTAAGAACATAATTCCAGTTATCCCCGCCGTTTGTTGTTCTGATGACATAAGAATTTCCGTCCGAACCCCGCACTGTAACGCCGTAGCCCGTCAGGCTGTCCTTAAATGTCAGGTTGTTCAGCGGAGGAAGATTTTCCGGCAAGAACTGCCTGTACCATCCCGAAGGCGGATTATGCTGAAAATCAAACGCATTGATGAACATGAAGATGCTTATGAACCAGAGAAGGTTTGAGAAAAGTGACGAACCGGGGCGAGTATATGCGGATCTCATAATAACTTCCTTTATACAAAACTACGGAGGCAGGATTTCAGAAACTATGATTTTGGTCATGTTTTGAAAATATATTTTGGGAGTATCGTGAAGCACTGCCGAGATAACTCAGCAATGAGATCTCTTCATTTGACGGTTCCTTGAGCTTATGGCCTTTGGCCATCCACAGGTGAGCCTGGTGCAGATATTGGAAAGGCACATTGCCTAATCTTGAAACGGAATCTGAGAACTGAAGTATGTGCCTCAGGTTAAGCCCTGCCACTCCATAGTTATCAAAGTGATCCTGAATCCAGTCATCATATACTGAAGGTGAAACCTTGTATGCCAGAATGCCATTGTAGATATCGTAATCGGGTCCGCTGTACAATGTAGTAGGTACATAGCTTTCCCTGCCGCCGCCGTGCGCTGTATCATTCCAGCCCTCAAGGTTATAGCATTCAGTAAATATCTCCCTTATTTTCGCAGAGTCAATCAGATATTTCTTCACCTGCCGGGGAGTGAACATCTTTGTCCAGGATATCGGAATGAATGCCTTTACCAGATCATGATTGTAATTCACCATCAGGCTCATTCTGCCGTTTGAATAATCTATTATCTTCTTGTTCAAGTATCCTATGCAGGGAAGGTGATTCATCTCAAATTCTTCAATGTAAAACTTGTAAGGAGATTCATTCCCGCTGTTGATCTCAGCCATTGCTATGTCCTGAACCTCTGCCCGGATCCATTCTTCTAATCTGGGAAGATGCAGGGTTAACATCTCATGCGCCGGTTCATCTTCAACTCTTATCCTGTCAATCCACATGTCGCACCTGTCATACCAGAATACTTTGAAATCAACACGGCATTTCAGATCACCAAATGAAACATGCGAACTATCGTTGAACCAGTAACCGGCAGGGATCTTCAGGTTGGTAATTTGGCTTCCCGAATATGAATAATACTCTTCCAAAAACTCTCCGGAATATGTATTGAACTGTGGATTTAAGAAGTTTTTCACCTTAATCACCTGTGTTAACGAATCTCCATCTCTGTTCTTGACAATTACCTTGCACACTTCAGTGTTCTGATTTGCAGGATTGTTTGCAAACGCTGTATCAATCCGTATTCTTGGCATTATGTACCATTCATAATGTGAATCTCCCAGCCATGTTACTCCCCAATATGTATTGATCTGTTCCATATTCCCTCTCAGCGAGTCAAAAAGCATCCGGGCATTGGAACCAGGGTTTGAACGGTTGTAAAGGCATCGCTTCACATATCCCGCTCCGCCGTTTGAATAATCCAAGGTGTCTTTGATGGTTGAGCCGTTATCTGTGCTGTTGTAATATGTGTAAAACCAGTAGTCCGGATCAACCTTCGAAATGTCCTCACATTGATAATCGGACCTCTGCCCGAAAGCCAGATACTGAAACTTCGGCCTGTCCATAAGTGTCAGCAGATTGTTGGCAAGGTTTGTATCAAGTCTTGCCCGGATATCGGCGGAGTATTTGTGTACAGGCGTATCAAGCTGATCCGTCGCAAGAGTTGAGCAGTTGTTGTGCATTACAGGCCAACCCCATCCCCTCGGTATTGTATATTTGTGCCACACATTAAAACCCAGTGTATCTGATAGTTTCACATACGTTGAGTCTAGGTAATCATGCTTCGCCCCATGCATGAACGAGTCCTGAAGAATACCCGACTGAGCATTAGCATATATCCTGTGCTTCTCAGACTCGCTCCTGTCAAACGAGTATAGCAATGCGATTGAAAGTAAAACGAATCCCAGTAAATTCTTCCTGTTCATTTTTCCCTCCCGTGTGTTTAGATTTCTGTTTCTTCCAAAGTCCTGAATTTGTGAATACTTTCATTCAGGAATATTACTCTCTTACTTGATTAACAGCATGCGTCTTGATTGTGCTGTCAAACCATTAAGGTGAAGACTGTAAAAGTAAACTCCGCTCGGTAGTCTCTCAGCATTGAAGTCAACTTTGTATCTCCCTGGATGTTGTCTTGAGTTAACAAGAGTCCGGACTTCTCTTCCGTTAATGTCAGTTACTTTCAGCATTACATTACTGCCGGCCTTCAAGTCGTATTCAATAGTTGTTTTGGGATTGAACGGGTTTGGATAGTTCTGATACAAAATGAAGCTCGAAGCCACACTTGTGGATTGGTTACTGACGGAAGTGAGCGGATATGTAGTTGTATCACCTCCTGCTAGCGTGTGCACAGAGTTGTATGCCCATCCGACTCTTGTATTGACAAACTCGCAGAATACAAAGAATGGTATTCTGAATGATGTGTCCGGAAGCTGATATCCCCAGTTCAACCCTGTTTCATTTGACTTGAATATTATACCCCTAAGTTCATTGTTCGGATAAAGTATATTTGCATCCCAATCAACTCCCCATATTGTTCCATCTTCTAAGACCGAAAATGATGATATTCCGATGTCAGGGTTACCGGCAGATGATTGCAAAAGAGTTGTCCAGGAAAGCCCTCCATCTGTTGTCTTTTGTAAGTCAAAACCCTTTGACCTCCATCCTGCAAGTGAATCAGTAAAAAAAATATCATCCCAGCCATCTCCGTTTGGAATCTCCACCCATGTGTCACCGGCATCTGTTGTCTTTCTCAACCATGAATTAACATTATCTCCGTTACTGATAAACCCGATTCTGGAATTGATCATATAAACCCTGTCAGCTTGATATGACAAATTGTAATACTTCCTTTGCCATGTCGTTCCGCCGTTTGTTGTCCTGAATACGCCGCCGTCGAAAGCGATATCATCAGTTGTCCAAATTTCGTTTTCGCTCAATACGCTCAGATCAAGATAAGCAGGCTCTGTTGGAGGATTATTCAGGATTATCCAGTTGTTACCGCCGTCAGTGGTCTTGTATAGTCTTGTACCTGCAAACCAGTCAGTTCCTGCAAAGCCTGTGTGAGCATTAATGAACTCTATGTCCAGGAAAGTTCTGCCTGAACTCTCGGTAAGAACATAGTTCCAGTTATCTCCGCCGTTTGTTGTTCTGATGACATAAGAATTTCCGTCCGAACCCCGCACTGTAACGCCGTAGCCCGTCAGGCTGTCCTTAAATGTCAGGTTGTTCAGCGGAGGAAGATTTTCCGGCAAGAACTGCCTGTACCATCCCGAAGGCGGATTATGCTGAAAATCAAACGCATTGATGAACATGAAGATGCTTATGAACCAGAGAAGGTTTGAGAAAAGTGACGAACCGGGGCGAGTATATGCGGATCTCATAATAACTTCCTTTATACAAAACTACGGAGGCAGGATTTCAGAAACTATGACTTTGGTCATGTTTTGAAAAGAAATTTCGGGTGTAAAATAAGACCTTGGCGGGAAAATAAATAAACAGCACAACAACATGTGATAACGACTTCATATTGTCAGGCAATTAGTGAATCAATCGATTTAAAATAAATTGTTTTGAGCGGCACGAAATAGATGCCCCCCGACGAATGACATCAAATATTCGCATAAATGACATGCCGGAGAGGTAAAGTTTCTGAGGTAAAAAAATCGTGCACTCACTGCACCAAACAGCAGTGAATGCACGAGTTAATCCGGAGCGTTAAATGTCTTTACTTTATCAGAAGCATCTTCTTCACGTCAGTGAAATCCGCCGTGATGATCTTGTAATAGTAAATCCCGCTCGGAAGGTCTGATGCGTTGAAATCCGCATTGTAACTTCCCGGAGAAAGGCTTTCGTTCACAAGCAGTTTCGTTTCTCTGCCAAGTGCATCATATACTATCACTTTCACAAATCCCTGCTTAACAATGTCAAACCTTATGCTGGTTGAAGGATTGAATGGATTCGGGAAGTTCTGATGCAATGCATACTTGTCGGGCACTGCCGATCCCGTCTGACTTATTCCCACCGTAGTTGACCATCTTGCAGTTTGCGTTATCGGATTTCTCATGTTGGTCAATGTTACCGCGGTGTCGTTGCCTGAACTGTCGGGGCTTGTATATGACCCGTTGCCGGCTCCGTTCCATCCTCTGAAGTAATACATGGTTCCGCCGCTCTCGATCCTTCTTGAAAGCACTCCGAACGTCGGGTTTGATGCAGAGTCATAGAACACTCCCCCGCCGAAAGTATTTCCGACAGACGATACTGTGAACAGTCTGTACTGTATCTTGTAAGTTGCAACAAGGTCAACATTAGTTGATACATTGAAAGTCTGCGAAGTGTCACCGCCGTTGCTCCAGTTCACAAATGTGTACTGATTTGCTCCTACAACCCTCGGGCTTATTGCTCTTACAGTCACGCTGGTTCCGTTTGTAAAGACAAGCTGTTGCGGCTGATTGTAAGTGACGCCGTTCACCTGAAACTCAGCCACTCCGGGCCTGTTCGTCCTTACATTCACAAATGAGGAGTTTACGAGCACGTCAACAACCCTCCTGTGGGCAGGCGTGCCGTTAGGGCCTCTTCCTTCAACCTTTACCCTGTACCTTCCGGGTGTTACGTTTCCGACAGCCTCAACTCTGATCTGAACGGAATCGGGATATGATGTTATCGAATCCTTTCCGACAAAAGACAGATTGAGAGAACCGCTTGCCGGGAGCGTGTCGATCCTGGCGGTAAATTTTATCTTGTCCGTATAGCTTTTCACTCCGGGTACGATAGCCCTGAATGTTGCATTCTGCCCGTTGTTTACACTGATGGTTGAAGTGCTG
>DAIQRO010000404.1:501-1939 GCA_036786155.1 Bacteroidota bacterium | reverse complement strand
AAACGGATACTCCGTTTGGGTTCGTCAAACAAGAAATTCTCGCTTACGCCTTCGCCTGCAATTTCTTTACGGCGATTAGGCTGAGGCGGGTTGTTGTTTCAACATCCGCAAATCTCTTGATATCCGGAATGCAAGTGCAACAAATTTCTGATCTCAAAAGCGTTTTGGATAGCAATGCTGAGATCCGGAGATACTGATCACAATCATAACTTAAGTCATTGAAAAGGTTAGGCGCGTATGCTGAAGGCAGTTTGATGGGAGGAACTATTTCAATTTCAAATCAATTCCTTCCCATGTAGTTTAGTTAACAATGAGATTTCATCATCAGAATTTACGGTAAATGATCGGGTTATACGGCGTAAGTAAGAGTTTTACGGAAGGAAGTTCCACACATATTGTAATAAGAGATCTTGACCTTACTATCCGCGAAGGAGAGATAGTGATACTCTTCGGAAAGAGCGGTTCGGGAAAATCAACCCTGCTCAACCTTATCAGCGGCATTGACCTTCCGGATGCAGGCAAAGTGCTTATCGGCGGCAGAGACATCACAACTTTAACCGAGAACGAGAGGACACTTATAAGGAGAGACAATGTCGGCTTCATTTTCCAGTCATTCAACCTTATCCCCACACTCACCGTAAAGGAAAATCTTCAGCTTCCTCTTGAGCTCAAGGGAATGAAAGACTCTGCAGAGCGGATAGAATCCATACTTAGCGAAGTCGGACTGCCCGACAGGGCATCAACCTATCCCGATAAGCTCTCGGGAGGCGAACAGCAGAGGATTGCCATTGCGCGCGCACTTGTGCATGATCCGGGAATCATACTAGCAGACGAGCCCACGGGAAATCTTGATTATGATACGGGGCTTGTTATAGTTGACCTGCTTGACAGAGTGGTGAAGCAGAAAGGCAAGACGATGATCATGGTAACTCACAGCAAGGATGTGATCGGGCTTGCAGACAGAATACTCTCATTAAGAGAAGGAAAGATAACGGAGCTGAAAACCGATTCCGCAATTGGATAGCCTTACAAAGTCCGCAGTAAGAAATCTGTTCCGCCATCCGTGGCAGTTCGTTCTGTCAGCGCTTGGAATTGCCGTAGGTGTTGCGCTTGTAGTTTCGATAGACATTGCAGGCCACAGCTCATCAAAGGCATTCAGTCTTTCAATGGATGCCGTGGCGGGAAAGGCGACTCACCACATTACCGGTACCTCCGAAGGAATTCCGGATTCGGTTTACAGAGAACTAAGAGTAAGGGGCGGTTTCAGAAACACGGCGCCGGTGATCGAAGCTTATGCAAGCATACCGGGCTCAAGCAGGCGGATCTTCAAACTTATCGGAGTTGACTTCTTTGCTGAAAGGCCCTTCAGGGATTACCTGTCAGACGCGGGCAGTTCGGTTGACAGCGAACTGAAACTTTTACTTACGAAACCAAATTC
>DAIQRO010000404.1:0-491 GCA_036786155.1 Bacteroidota bacterium | reverse complement strand
AAGAACTCGGTGTAAGTCAGGGAGATTCTATCGTTGTGCTCATCAACGGCATTGAACGGACACTGCATATCTCGGCATCGCTAAATGTAAGCGAATCTAACCGCGCCGCACTTGAAAACCTTCTCATAACGGATATTGCAACTGCACAGGAACTCACAGGAAAGACAGGAAGAATTGACGTGATAGATGTGATCGCCCGTGACGAGAGCGAGCTTCAGAAGCTGAAAGAATTTCTTCCTGCGGATTACGAAATTCAGAAATCGGGAGCGCGCTCCGAGACTGCCGATCAGATGCTTGAAGCATTCAACATAAACATGCAGTCGCTAAGCCTGCTCGCGCTCATTGTCGGACTGTTTCTCATCTACAACACAATGACGTTTGCCGTGGTGAGAAGAAAAACTGTCATTGGCACATTGCGCGCGAGCGGCGTCACTTCAGGAGGGATCTACAGAATGGTCCTTGCGGAAGCGCTTGTGATAGGCGCGGTGGGA
>DAIQRO010000403.1:0-1946 GCA_036786155.1 Bacteroidota bacterium | reverse complement strand
TGTGTCTGCGGTCCATGTATCGCCTCCGTCGGTTGTTCTGAGAATTGTACCGTACTTGGTTATCACCATTCCGGTCACTCTGTCACTAAAGACCATATCTTCCACAAGGTCAACAGATCCGCCAAAGAGATACGGAAGATTGAGTCCGGTTTCTGTCCATGATATGCCTCCGTCCGTGCTTTTGATGAATGTGCCGTGCGGAGTATTTGAGGAAGCACAGATAAGCGAAGAGTCCGCCGTGAATACACTGACCAATTGCGAATTTCCCGACATGCTCAGAGCAGTTCTTGACCATGTCTTTCCGCTGTCTTTAGTGATCAGGATCGAACCGAATGCTCCTATGCTTCCAAACTTAGGATTTGCGAAGTGAGCAGAGAAGAGCGGGATGCTGTGGCCGGAATTGATCTTATTCCAGACCATTCCGCTGTTTGATGAGCGCAGTACTGTTCCTGCGAGTCCGACAGCGAACACAATATCTTCACCTGCTTTACATACATCATGAAGATTCTTCGAAGTGGATGTCTTGGAAGTTTTCCAGTTAAGTCCGGCGTCGGTAGTGAAGATTGCCGTACCTTTGTCACCGACGGCGGTGCCCCTGTATTTATCAGCAAAGAAGATTGCGTTCAGATTGTTCGGGGTCCGGGAATTATATAATTCCCGGCCCCCTGTATTCAGAGACACGGAGAGAATAGTGCCGCTGTTTCCGGCAGCGAAGATCTTCTCAGTGCCGGCCATGCAAACGGAATTCAGCTGTTCGGATGTCGGTATAGGCCTGAGCAACTGGGGTTCAAAGAGCGCAGTTGCATCATGATTGAGTTGTTGATATGCCAAAAGCATTTGACACAGGATCAGAGTCTTTTTCATCGTATCGGGAGATAATTTCCATAATCACCAGGCAAAAATAGCGAGCCGAGCCCTTTTCAGCAAAAATTTTTTTCGCGATTTGTGAATTTATTCTGCCGATTTCTGCAAAAAAAAAACGGGCGTATTATATAATCCGCCCCGCCCCCAACACCCCGACTCCCTCAGAACCTCACCCTGTACGGCAATCCGAAATATGTAGATGAGAATAACGCAGGATCATTGTCATAAAGCGATTTTCTGGTGTTGGCACTGATGAAGCCGTTGTGAATACCCCTCATGTGCTGAGGATATACCGTGAAAGTCTTTTCGAATATCCTTTCGAATCCTGTTCCGCCCGGAGTCTGTGAAACAAGCTCAAAGCTCTCCCTGTGAAAGCCGAATGAATTTCTTGACCAGTGAAATGACACATGGTCAGTGTCAGATTGGTTGCTTGTCAGCATGATCCTGATCTTAACCTGATCTCCGGGATTCAGCTCAAGTGTCCCGGTTCCTCCGAAAAATCTGGAAATAAACCTGTTTGAAGTGAAGTCAGGACCTGTCAATGTAAGTGCAAGCTGTCCGTTTTTGTATATCTCGGCTGTGTTTATGACTATGTTGCTCTTTCCTTCCTGCGGAGATGTGGTCTGTCCGTCAACCGCAGTATGTTCGTACACCCGCCAGTTGTGCCTGGGATTCAGTTTCCTGGCCACCCTCATGAATACCATTTCCCTCTTCTGCTGTTGTGTATATGGCTTATCTCAGCATTAACTGTCACACCCGTTACTCTTCTTCCCCACTTTATCAATGAATCAATCGGAGTGTCGGATTCTCCGGAATTGTCAGTTACCGGTCCGCCCGAATCGAAATCGTCAACTTCACCCGCAAACAAATTGTCGTCATCATCCGTATCATTGCTGAATGCTGAATTGACTGCCAGAGTCCTTAGATATTCATCATCACTGAGATAAGAGGGATCGCTGACATTGTCATTCTGGCAACCGGCAGTATAGATGGTCATTAAGAGTATCAAAATTGCCGGAAATGAAAATGAAGTCAACTTTGTGTTGACGGATTTTGATGTTTTCATTTTTGATTCGTTTTGT
>DAIQRO010000402.1:0-1947 GCA_036786155.1 Bacteroidota bacterium | reverse complement strand
AGTGCCCTCATTGTCAAAGAAATTCGTGTCAACATATCCCGGGCATACTGTCACAACCCTTATGCCGCTTTTGCGCACTTCAGCCATAAGCGAACTTGCGAGCCCCATCACGGCATGCTTGCTTGCCGAGTAAATTGAAGCCGTTGCAATCCCGTTCTTACCTGCTATTGATGAGATCATTATAATGGTGCCGCAACCTGCACTAAGCATATGAGGAAGTGAGTACTTACAGCACAGATAAACTCCTCTTACATTAACGGCAAACATCTCGTCAAAGTCCTTTGTTTTTGAATCTGCTAGGTTCGCAAATCTCCCGAACCCCGCATTGCAGATCATCACATCAATTCCGCCGTTCACAGCCGCCGCCTCTATCATTTGTTTTACATCCTTCTCCTTTGTAACGTCTGTCCTGATGAATCGGTAATTCCTGTTCTTAATTTGCCCTGACTCGGTCCTTGAAGCATCAACGACTGAATAGCCTGCTCTGAGAAATGCCTTCGCGCAGGCAAGTCCGATGCCTTTAGACGCACCCGTTATGACAGCCGTCTTCTTCATGAATCAAGTCCGGATATTACCGTGAAGTACATAAATGGTCCAGCAAAGAATTTACTGTTCTGCAAACAACGGAGCATTGTCTATGAAGATAAGATACTTGTTAATGAGGTCATCCTTCATGTAGAAAACGTTGCAGAAGTTCACTGTCACCTTCTTTTCATCAAGCCGCGTGTACTCAACCTGTCCTTCCCATACAACTCCGGCTCCGTTTTCCCAGTGGTTGAGCACTTTGTGACTGCTTGATTTTATCATGCCGAAGAATGCCGCCACATAATCTTCGATGGCCTTTCTTCCTCTCACTTCAGGTGCATTGCCGAACCTGAAAATTCCGTCTTCCGTGATCAGCTCCGAGAATCCCTTTGCATCCTTTGCGTCAATTATCTGCCCGATCTTCTCCAGCCATTGCTTTCTTTCCATTTATGATGTGTTTGAATTTGGGATAAAAAGTCTGCAAAGTTGGTGATCTTACCCGCATTATTCAATGCCTATAAAATAGAACTTTCGTGCGAGTCCTGACCTGAATTTGATTTCTAATCAAATCCCCATTCATTAGCTTCATTCCAATCTAACCTCGGAAGGGCATACAAATTATGGCTAACTACAAGATCAGGCTTCAGATCATTGCAACTGCAAACGACGACGGCTCAGATGCGGCAAACATCACTGCCAATACCGTTACGGGATATCTTCCTGTGCTAAACCAGATCATGTCTCCTGCTGAGATTGAGTTTGTGTTCGATCCCGTAAATGATTTCCTGAAGATCAACAGCACTTTACTCAACAGGGATTTTACTCCTCTTGAGAAGCCGAATGTCGGAAGCGACAAATGGGATCATGAGCCTGAAGTGGATTCGGATTCGCACAGTGCGGCAAGAACTTCCATTGCCATGCAGTTCAGAAAGAAACTGGTTGTGATCTACCGCAAGCGAAAGAAACTCGATAAGGACGATGACGGCAACTGGAACATTACTAACAAAGGCGGCGGATCATCAAGCGCGGGATCTTACTTCGTAAACATGTCAACATCAAGCAATGCAATTGATCTTGGCCACGAGATCGGACATTACCTTCACCTTCCCCACACTTTCACTGAGGGAGTGGCTGATGTTCATGATGCGGCGGCAAAGATCAAAGCTTATGTTGATGACGGCAACAGCAAAGACGACGGGCTCAACGCTCTTGACGGCGACAGGGCGGTTGTGCTTGATACGCCGGCAGACTGCAAAGGAGCGATCTTTGAAAGCGAAGGGCTTACGGTTTGCGGGCCTGTTGGGGAAATACTTGTTCCGGTGAACTTCGGAAATGAGATAAAGCTTTACACTCTCGCGCCGGACCGGCACCTTGTAATGAGTTATTTCAAGGGTTGCAGTGAAACCGGCGACAAAACCATCT
>DAIQRO010000401.1:0-1952 GCA_036786155.1 Bacteroidota bacterium | reverse complement strand
TGAGTATGTTCATGACTGCCGTGTGCTCAATGATACTATCTGGGCCGCAAACATTTATACCGGCAAGATGTCAATCATCAACGCCACAAACAAGAGTTCACTGGAAATGGTCCGTTCATGGCAGGCATACCCTTCGAGTACCGTGTCGACTCACAATGCCGCCATCACAGATGATAGGGACTATATTCTCACGACTAATGAAATAAGCAGTCCTGCAGGAAAGATGTTTGTTTGGGATATCAGGGATCTGACTGCAATTACCAGAGTTGCTGAGTGGCAGCCTACGGGAATAACAAATTCTATTGTACACAACGTTGAGATCTACGGAAACTTTGCCGTGATCGCACACTATACTGCAGGGATAAGGGTCGTCAATATCACAAATCCTTCAACGCCGCAGGAAGTTGCGTGGTACGACACATACCCGAACAACAACAATAATAATTTCAACGGCTGTTGGGGAGTGTACATGTTTCCTTCCGGCAAGATCATCGGTTCCGACATGAGCAACGGCCTGTTTGTGATTAAGACAAACTTCCCCATGACGGGCTCTTCGCAATTGAACTCAGCGATGCCTGAGACATTTTCACTTGAACAGAATTATCCCAATCCGTTCAATCCTTCAACTACAATAAAATTCTCCCTGAAAGAAAACTCAGATGTAAAGCTAAGCATCTATGACATGAAGGGAGCAGAAGTGACAAGACTGTTCAGCGACAGAAGGGATGCCGGAGTTTACGAAGTCAGCTTTGATGCATCAAAGCACGGTTTGTCGAGCGGCACTTATCTCTACAGAATTGATGTCGCCGGAAGATCTTCAAACTACTCCGAAACAAAGAAAATGATCTTAACAAAATAATACCCCAAAACAGAAATGAAGAAACAATTCAAATACTTACTGATACTTGCCGGGCTTCTCTTATCGGCATCTGCGGAAGCCCAGCTTCCAAATCAGAACATGTATTTGCTGAGAGCGCTCAATCAGCATCCCGTGTCTCAGGGAGCGGCTTATTCGGCACTCTGGGGCTACAGGGCTCCGGATGGCAGGGAGTATGCAATACTCGGCTGTGACAGCGGAACAGCATTCGTTGACATTACTGATTCGGCAAACATAAGGGAAGTTGACTTTTTGAAAGGACCGGTTTCTGACTGGAGAGAAATGAAGACTTATTCCCATTATGCCTACATTGTGTCTGAAGCGCAAAACAGCGGGATTCAGATAGTTGACCTTCAATACCTTCCTGACTCCATCAGGTTTGTTAAGAAGTTCAACGCTACAGGCCATACAACCACCCACACGATCTCTCAATCGGGTCCGTATCTTTACCTTAGCGGCGCAAATTCCAGTTTCGTACAAAACGGAGGAATTGCAATTCTCGATCTGACTGTTGACCCCGAGACTCCCGTGCTGAAGGGCAAATGGACTACTTTGTATGTGCATGATTGCAGGGTTGAAAACGACACGATCTGGGCGGCGAATATCTTCGACGAAGAAGTGTCAATAATTGATGCCAGAAACAAGAACTCGATGACAACAATCAGGACTTTTCAGAATCTACCCGGTTCAGGCCCTCACAATACAGCTCTTTCTTCTAACAGAAAAAGACTCTTTGTCACCGATGAGATCGTGAACGCACCTTTCAGGCTTAAGGTCTGGAATGTTGAAAATCCAAGCAACCCGGTCTTTGTTACAAGCTGGCAACCCACAAACATAACGACATCCATTGTTCACAATATTGAGACTTACGGCAATTATGCCATTATCGCGCACTATACAGCCGGAGTAAGAGTGCTTAACATCTCCAATCCGGATGCACCTCAGGAAGTGGCCTGGTACGACACTTACCCGTCAAACAATGCAGAGTCATACAATGGCTGCTGGGGAGTTTACATGTTACCGTCAGGAAAGATCATAGCATCAGACAGGCAGACGGGATTGTATGTACTCAAGA
>DAIQRO010000400.1:0-1960 GCA_036786155.1 Bacteroidota bacterium | reverse complement strand
CTTATTGCTCCGTCGTGGGGAGGCATGATCAACGGTTTGCTCACTCTTAGGGGTGCATGGGACAGGGTCCGCGAGAGTGCTGTGCTGAAATTCATGGTTGTTGCAGTTACGGCATACGGCATGGCAACACTGGAAGGCCCGATGCTTTCGCTCAAGAATGTGAATGCAATAGCACACTACACCGACTGGATCGTAGCGCACGTTCACATCGGAGCGCTTGGCTGGAACGGCTTCTTTACATTCGCTATGCTATACTGGCTGATGCCGAGGCTTTACAGTACAAAACTGTATTCGGAACGGCTGGCCAATTTCCATTTCTGGATCGGCACCCTCGGGATTGTTTTTTATGCCGCTCCCCTTTACTGGGCAGGAATAACACAGTCACTGATGTGGAAGCAATTCACTCCCGAAGGAATTCTCCTCTACCCGAACTTCCTTGAAACCGTAGTTAAGATCATCCCGATGTACATAATGAGATCCATCGGAGGAACGCTGTACATAATCGGAATAATTGTGATGGTTTACAACCTTGTTAAGACGGTCAAGTCCGGCAAGCTTGTAAAGGAAGAGCAGGCGGAAGCGCCGGCGCTTGTGGATCCTACATCAGGCACCTATAAGTACAAGCACAAATGGCTCGAATCAAGGCCTGGAAAATTTGCCGTCCTCGCTACCATTGCAATTCTGATCGGCGGACTGGTAGAGTTCATTCCCACATTTCTTATCAAGTCTAACATCCCCACGATCTCGAGCGTGAAACCTTACACTCCGCTTGAACTGCAGGGCCGCGACATTTACGTAAGAGAAGGGTGTTATGTCTGCCATTCGCAGATGATCAGGCCTTTCAGGTCTGAAACGGAACGTTACGGCGAATACTCAAAGGCCGGCGAATATGTTTACGATCATCCGTTCCAGTGGGGTTCAAAGCGAACAGGCCCGGACCTTCACAGAGTGGGCGGAAAATACCCGAACGTCTGGCACTACCTTCATATGTCTGATCCAAGGTCAATTTCTCCCGGATCAATAATGCCTCCTTATGAATGGCTTTATGAACAGGACATAGATGCCGGTTCAACTTCGGATAAGATATCGGCAATGCGCACTCTCGGCGTGCCTTATCCGGATGGCTATGAACAGGCGGCGGAGGAGGAACTGCGAAAGCAGGCCGACAAGATAGCCGAAGACCTGAAGAAGAACGGGCTCATGGCTGTCTGCAATAAAGAGATAATTGCTCTCATCGCCTATCTCCAGAGGCTTGGCACCGACATTAAGGTGCAGACAAATTCAGCAATTAAATAACAAGGGAGCAGGCATGTTTAAGGAAATTTTTGAAGGCATACAGGGAATTGACATTTACCCGATATTCTCTTTGCTGTTGTTCCTGTCCTTTTTTGTACTGACTGCTGTTTGGATCGTCAGGCTCGACAAAGGATACATCGAAGAAATGGAGAATCTTCCACTCGAAAATTCAGAGAACAAAGACAATTAAAAAAATAATGAGTAAAAGAATAAGTTCAATTTTGCTTTCATTGCTTTGTCTGACGGTCTTTGCGGCCCCTGCCTTTTCACAAACAGCAATCGCGGAGCCGGAGACGGATATGACGACGTATTACATCATTCTGTTCGCAGTCGTGTTCATTCTTATGAATGCGATATTCATACCGCTTCTCAAAGACTCAGAGGTTTACGGAGAAGGAGCGGTCGCAATAGTCGGGAAGAAATCTGCTTTGAGAGGCCTCTACGACAAGCTGACCGGACTGAAGCCGATCTCCCAGGAGAAGGAACTTCTTATGGATGAAGATTACGACGGCATTGCAGAACTTGACAACAACGTTCCGCCATGGTTCAACATACTCTTCTACAGCACCATTGTGTTTGCTGTCATCTACCTGCTCAACTATCACGTATTAAAGATCGGAAGACTGCCGTTTCAGGAATACGCAGATGAGGTTTATGCCGCGGA
>DAIQRO010000136.1:6083-8571 GCA_036786155.1 Bacteroidota bacterium | reverse complement strand
AGAGTCTCTTGATATCCTGCAGTTGGCATTTGTTGAATCATAAAGGACGATCACATCACCCTTTGAAGCTCTTCTGAGTGTGATCGCATTGTTCTGCGTTGCCTTGACTGAATCAAATCCGTTGAATGCCCATACAGACCATTGTCCCGTGATTGAGTCACCCGGGTTCACTCCTGCTCCCGCAAGCAGTCCGTCAAGTTCGTAATTAAGCAACGAGAATGAAGAATCAACACCATTAAGTGCAGAAGTCTTCACTATCTGAGCCGATGTGACCGTTGGCCATCCGCCCTTCAGCTTGTAAGTTACGCCGGGTCCGGAAGAAGCCCATGAAAATCTCAAAGTTGTATTGTCGAACGTGGAAGTTACGATCCTTGTGCCCGCTGTCGGCTGGTAAAGACTGAACGGCGTAAGCGGCGGAACACCTCTTTTGAGAGTGATGGCCCTCGGGCCGTTAGTTGCCTTGAGCGAATCCTGCTGAACATTGTTCCTGAATGCCCACACATCCCACTGTCCAACCAGCGAATCGCCTACTGCGACTCCCAATCCGGCGAGTATGCTATTAAGCTCATTGGCCGTAATTGTCAGTGAATTGATTGTTACAGGAATTGTGATTAGCCTTGTCTTGATCGTCGGACATCCGAATTTCCATTTATAAGTTGCCGAAGAAGAAGCGGTGTCCCATGTTGCAGTATAGGGAATACTGGAGTTCGGGTATCCGGTAATAGTGGTTCCTGCGGGCGGAGAACTCAGGTTGTATGCACTGAGCGGATTCAGATTGATGTTCACCTTTGCAGTGTATGCCTGATAGATGCTCTCCCTGTCATCGCACCAGTAAGGCCACAGCACCGATGCCCCTGATGTGATTCCGATGTAATCGCCCTGGTATCCCGGAGCAAGCCCGGAAATTGATTTCGGCTTGAACTTCTGGTCTGAAATAAGCAGGTCAACAAATGTGGATCCGCCGTCGAGAGACCTGGAAATGTATGTTTCAACTGAATCATTTGTTGGTGTGTTTCTTGTATCATAATAAACGACATTCACGCCTCCCTGATCATCAACATTTACAGCCGGAAAATACTGGAGCTTTCCGTTTCCGGCAGGATCCTGATTTACTCTTGTCTTAGTCCATGTTGTTCCTCCGTCTGTTGACCTGTGAAGCACAACGTCTGCATTGTCCAATGCAGGCGCAAGATTTTTCTCTGCAGTAACCACATAGATCCAGCCTCTTCTCTGGCCGGAAGATTTATCAACCGCTATTCTCGGAAATCCGTTAACACGAATGCCGAGCATTGCACCGTTAAAATCCCGGATGCCATTCATATCACTTGCATTGCATCTTGAAACGGGCCACGTTATTCCGCCGTCAGTTGATTTTGCAAATCCAAGCGAGTCCTCCAATATGGGATTTATTCCTCTGTTGTTAGCCCACACAACAAGCACTTCTCCGTTAGGACCTATGGTAATATCCGCACCCTGATGAAAGTTGTTTCCGAGAGGCGGAGGGCTGACCGGGGCAATATTGCTCCAGCTTACACCGCCATTGGTTGTGTATGAGAGTACTACTCTGTTAAAGAAGGAACCGGAAAATTCAGTGTAAACCACATAACTTCTGCCATAGTATGCGCTTGAAGGTGCTTCATCAGTTCCGGTGAAATTCTTGTCAGACTGGATCGAAGAACCCGGAATCTCAGTCTGAGGACTCCATGTGATACCGTTGTCTGTTGAATAACTTGCGCCCATTCTGCCTGAAGCAGATATGAATGTCATCAGAAACCTGCCGTCCTTGTCTACAGCCGGCCCCGGATCTCCGTAATTGATTGTTCCGTTGTTCAGTGTATCGCTCCCGATCCATGTCGCTCCGCCGTCTGTAGTTACATAAGTACCAACCGAGAGCGATGATGATCCTCCTCCCCTGTAAGTGTTTGCTGAAGCAAACATTATCTGCGGGTTGGTTGGATGCCTGCATATCGGCACCTCCGTCTGAGTTCCGAAACTCGGGTGAACTCTGAAATTGGGATACACAGTAAATACTTCATTCGGTGTAGTGATTGTTCTGATCTGTGTATTTGGTGTGTAGCTGTTATCTCTTGGCAGCTGAACATATTCACCGGTTGCATACAGCCTTGTCATTCTCGGATCCGGTGACCATCTTCGTGAATCCGATTCCGAAGACTGCCCGGTAAAAAGAAAGTATCCGACCATAAGAGCAGGGATCATCAGGAATAACTTCTTCATCGCCTTAGTTAGAATTTGTTTGTTTGGAAATTCTTGATTTTCAGATAAGTAATTGTGCGGGGGTTTGAGCCGAACATACTTATTACCATGAAAAATAGTCCTAAAAATGCACTTAAGCAAAGATTGTCATAACAGAGAATACCCGATTGTTTGCAGATTTATCGCCGATAAGTTGTTTGTGCAGTGCTGTATCGTATGATTTCCCCCTGAACTATACCCAAAAATCATGCCTCCCGCCAGGCATTGGAATAAT
>DAIQRO010000136.1:2868-6073 GCA_036786155.1 Bacteroidota bacterium | reverse complement strand
AAAATGCACTTTAGCAAAGATTGTCATCACAGAGAATACCCGATTGTTTGCAGATTCAACGCTTGATAAGTGGCTCATGCAGTGTTATAGCGTATGATTTGCCCATAAACTATACCCAATAATCATCCCTTCACAAGGCATTGGAATATTTTGCCCGCAAATTCAAGAATAATTCTTCCACAGTAGGTCAATTTATTGCATTTAAATAAACAAACTAATTAGGTAAAATTGCGTAATCAAGATTAAAGCTAATTTCGAACCAGGAATCAAACAATCAAAAACATGACAAACTCTTTCAGCTACATCAAGAAGATTCTCTATTCACTTCCGGTTCTTGCACTGGTGGTGCTGTCTTCATGTTACACGGATTACGGGCTTGATACGAACAACTATGATGTTGTTGTTACTCTTTATGACAACACATATAATTTCCAGAACAAGACAAAGTATTTCCTCGCTGATTCGCTTGTGATCGGAAACGGCATTGACGCCTCTTACAAGAACGCGGTTCTCAATACGCTGAACACCAACATGGCATCAGCCGGCTGGACCATAGTTGCCGATATTCAGCAGGCAGACGTAGTACTAAGCGCCGGTGTATCTTCCACAACAACCTATGTGAACAACGGAGGAGGTTGCTGGTGGGATTACTATGGTTACTACTGGTGCTATCCGGATTACAGCTATGACTACACTTACACAACCGGAACGGTCTTCATTCTTATGAATGACAGGGCAGCGTCAACCTCAGGCAGCAATGACAAGCCGGAATGGTTTTCAGCTCTAAACGGACTTGCTGACCAGGGAAATGCTGTCGGAAGAATTACAGGCGGCATCAATCAGGCGTTTACACAGTCACCGTACCTGAAAAAGTAAAAGACAATTCATTTTAACAATAAACGAAAATCGGATAAATGAAGAACACAAGTTTGGTAATTTTCGCAACTGCAATCCTTTTGTTTATTGCCGGAACCGGTAATGCACAAACAAGGATCGGAACCAATCTCGGCGCGGTTGAGTACAGCATGGGCTTCAATTCAGGCAGAGCGTCTGACTACATAAGCGATCCGTCTTTTTCGGGCGCTTCGCTCACATTCAAAAGATTTGTTAAGAATAATGTTGCAGTTGGCGTTGAGTTCAACTGGAATGTATTCAGCGACGAACAGCCGGATGGTTTCACGGAATTCCAGAACGGAGCAGTCTCCGGTGCCCAGGCAAGATATATCAACTATATTCCGCTTTACGCAACCATCGGATACTATTTCAACCAGGGGCACAGAAGCAAGTTTATTCCCTACGTTCAGGCAAATGTCGGGGCGGCATGGATCGGACAAAGGCTTCAGCTTGGGGTTAACAAAATTGACAACGACAACTGGCACTTCGCAGTCGGACCCGAGCTCGGTTTCATGTATGTGCTTGGAACTGATCTGATGATGACTGTGAACGGAAAATACAATTACAACCTGAGCGCTGGCGAGAACCTGAGAGGCGAAGATGATAACGAGTACTCCTATATCAATGCAAACATCGGTATCGGCTATTACATCAGATAGTCCTGACAGCAATTTGAAAAAGAAAAGCCGGCATTTATTTCTGCCGGCTTTTTCATTTATGTACTTCGGTCTTTTGTGCCAGACTACTTCTTAGAAACCCTTACGTCTATTCTTCTGTTCTTTGCCCTGCCTTCTTCGGTACTGTTGTCAGCTACAGGATACTGCGAACCGTATCCTTCCGCTTTCAGTCTTGCTGAAGGAATTCCCATACCAACGATTGCATTCATTACAGCATTTGCCCTTTCGGTAGATAACTGCTGATTGTGTTTCGCTTCACCGGTATTGTCTGTGTATCCGCCGATCTTCAGTTCGACATTCGGGTATGCCTTCAGTATCGCGGCTATGCTCTTTATCTGATCCATTGATTCCGGCTTCAGCGTTGCCTTGTCTGTCTCAAAGAGTATCCTGTCAAACGAGAACCAGGTCTCTTTGTCAACAACTTTAGAAGAGTCAGTTATGAAACCGATGAGCTTTCTCTCAATTCCGAGCTCGGGAATATTTATGGTATCACCGCTGATCAGTTTGAATATCGCAAACTTACCGAGGGCTATCCATTCCTTGGGCATAGCTGCTGTGACAGTATCTTTCTTTACCACTTTCTGAACAGTGTCCTTCTTCACGGTGGTTACCGTGGTCTCCTTGCCGCAACCTTTCCCGAAAAGATAAATGAGCGCAAGCAGAGCGGCAATACCCAGAAGCGGAAGAAGTATCTTCCCGAGGCCGCCCTTGGCTTCCTCTTCAACTTCCTTTGCTGCATGTTTGACAGCCGTCTTCGTATCACCTGCCAGGTTTGACAACCCAAGCGAATTCAGAAATCCTGTCGGAATGAGCCCCTTAAGCGTGGGAAGCAATCCCGCAAGCATGCCGGCCATTGCGACGCCGCTTGACAGGCCTTTCGACTTTGACTCCTTTCCGAGAAACGCCATGACCACTGAACCGATTATCGGCAGAAACTTAGCCAGTGATCCAATGTTCAGCCCGGATTCTTTGGCAACATACTGGTTGACCGAATCTGTCTGGTTCCCGAATATGGAATTCACAAACCCGGAACCGGCAGAAATGAAATCATCTGTCTTGGTTCCTCCGCCAAGAATGTTTCCGATGTCAGGCAAGTTACTTCCGTCCATGCCTTTCACCATATCAAAAATCTCATTCGCTCCTTTTGGGTCGGAGGTCTTGCTTACTAACCCGCCCAGAACAACCGGCAGGGCAGCATTGATTGCGCTTTGCGCACCGGACAGATCAACTCCAAGATACTTCGATATCGAAGTGGCGACATCAGTTGTGAAGTAATCTTTGATGAGGTCTAACAGGTTTGAAGCCATAATGATAAGTATTTAATTTAGAGGATGTACAAACTTAGCTATTTGAATACTCAGAATTCATGGCAAAATCTTTGAATGCTCTTGTCTCATGACATTTTCCTGCAAGCACGGTCTTAATTATTGAGGAACAAATTCGCACCGAAGCTAATTATCATTAATGTATGTATGCGCACTTGGCAACACAGGAAATGAATTTATTGTTAGGCCTGAGTTTTCTAAATTGTAACCCTTAAAATGTCAGAAAACACTATACATCCGGATGAGAACCGGGATAAAGGGGATGATCCGGATCATAAGGGAGATAGCTCCCGGCATACCGACGATTCT
>DAIQRO010000136.1:0-2856 GCA_036786155.1 Bacteroidota bacterium | reverse complement strand
CACCGGCGCGGATGAAGGCAATAAACCGGCAGGTGGCGAACATTCCGATAAGATAACTGAACCGGGCAGCAGGACTGACAGCGGGCGCCCCGTTCAGGAACAGACTCCCGTGAAGCAAAAGCCTTCATCAGACAGCGATAACCACATCAGTCTCATAGACAGGAACAACCTTCAGATCATTGTATCCACCACGCGTGGAGTCCGCGTTCATACACTGCTTAAGGATCTGTCCACTTCCGAAGAGATCCAAAGCGATGAGATATATCTTCCGCAAAGAAACGATTTCGGCAAACAGGTGGCGGAGATCAAAATTTCCATTACCGAACCGGAGAAGTCTGATGGGGAATTGCCTGCACAGGACGAAGATGAAAGGGAAGGGCGTTTCAAACCAAGGCTCATAAATGAAAATCTTCAGAAGGTAATATTTGAGCTGTTCAAAGGTGAAAGCGTTAAGATCGAGTATGAGTTCAGAGACAGAAAAACTTCTGCCAGCGTAAAGAGATATAAGAACTATCTCTCCGCAAAGGAAGAGGGCAGGGTTTATGAAGTGGAGATTACCATAACCGTTGAAGACATAAGCGAAACGGCCGCAGATACTGCCGAAGGGACTGAATCAGGCAGGATCACTTTGATACCGAATCCTGAAGTTGCAGAACTTATTCAGCCTCCGATCCCGCTCGCAGATTATTCCGCAGGCGGCTATGTGGATGAAAGCGGCTACAAAAATCCTTTCGATGCACTCCGTTCACTCATCAGAAAGAACACTGCCATAGGCATTGCCGTAGCTGTGGCTCTTCATCTTGCAGCCGCAGGATACGCTTACTACGGCATATCGAAAAAGAAGAAGGATGCTGTTGTTGAGGAACCTCAGCGGCTTATTGTAATACAGGATCTTCCCGATCCAAAGATAAGGCTGGAGAATGTTGAAGACCCGAACAAACCGCCTCCCGAAGAAGCAAAGGATGAAGTGATTGCACCGCCAAAGCGTACAGTGCCGCCGAGAAAGGTCGTACAGCCGCCGAAGGTAAACAGGCCGAGCGACAGGGAATCTGACAAGGACACTAATGATCTGACTTCGCTTTCAAGCGAACTTGATTCTCTGCGAAGGCTTAGTGACAGTCTTCTGGCATCTGATACGTCCGGTGCAAGGGATACTTCCGGCGCGCTATTCGATATACCGGATTCGCTGAGAAACAACTTTACGGAAAGCGATGTCGGGCTTGGCATGTACTTTCCGAACAACTGGAAACTGATTGACGAGCGAGAGATCAATAAGAATGAGAAAATGTTCAAGGGCGTTTTGCTTACCGATACCACCGCCGAACAACCCGGAACGCTGACCGTTTTCATCCATCTTGACAGGGAAAACAAGGGATTCAATACAGAGGAATTCACGACAGAATTTCTTATGCTGGACACTAACCTTACCGCATTCTCCAAACAGCCTGAAACGCAGGCGGCTCACACAAAGTATGAGTTTTACATCCTTAACAACATCGGCACGGAAAAGCTGTCTGTCAAAGCCGAAGTGAGAAAGGAATTCTTCGATAAATACAAAAACGAAATTGAGGCTGTTGTTAGATCGATAAACATTAAGAAGAAGGAAGATCTTGAAGCTCCGGGCAACAGCGAAGAGGAAGCCGGGAATCCGGAAGGCAATTAAAGTTTCAGTTACATACTGCAATGAAAAAAGCCGCACTGTTATGTGCGGCTTTCTTATTTAACCGGATGTCCTGCGATATTACTTTATGAGAAGCATTCGTTTTGTCTGCGAGAATCCGTTCGCCTCAAGCCTGTAGAAATAAACACCGCTCGAATAACCGGAAGCGTTCCAGTCTGCATCGTAAGTGCCCGCCTGAAGGACCTGATTAACAAGCGTTGCAACATTCTGCCCGAGTGAATTGTAAACCTGAAGCTTCGTTAGTCCCGGAGTTGCAACGGAGAACTTGATGTTGGTTACGGGATTGAACGGATTGGGATAATTCTGCGAGAGCGAGAAACTTTCCGGAAGTTCACTTACATAATTATTGATGCCTACAAGCGATGCATACTTGTTCCTTGCCGCAACAGTATTTGCCTGAAGGTCGGCAAGATTGCTGCCTGCTACAAGCGCAAATGCGATCGTTATTTCTCCGTTGGAAGGAATAGTGTACGGGCCGCTGCCAAGCACGTTTGCAACATCCCTTCCGTTTGTGCCGCCGGCCTGAGTTCTGCCTATGCCCGATGACAGTGACTGATACTTCTCTGCATCAGTGAAGCCGTCGTAAATTCCCCACGGATTACCGGAGACTGTATTGTCATTGTCAATTGCCCAGTATGATACATTAGTGGCCGACAGAAGCGAAACACCTGCGTAGGTTGAAGGATTGTTATCCGTTCTCCAGATGTATCCAAGCCTGTTTGAAGGATCATAGTCAACTTTGTTAAGGTCGCCCTGCGAACCAAGGTCCCAGTCTCCGAACAGCCCTGCGTAGAAATTGGTCACATCAGTGGCATTCGTGTTCTTTATCCTGTATCGCATTATGATGTAATCTTCGTCGGCTTCGTTTGCAAATGCAAAGCTGTTGAAAGATATCTCGACGCCGATCTTATTTGTGCCCGCACCATTGTCATTGTATCTTGCACTGCCGTCCTGATTTGAGATCACTCCGGGCTGTGTTATCTGGAACGGTATTATGTTGGTGAAGTCATTGTTCTGCAGAGACTGGTCAGCGCCTCTTACAACGTCAGACACTTTCGAAGCCGAGGTAGCGCAGATGAGTCCGCCTTCAAAGAGCATGTTTGCCTGATTGTTGTACTTGAAGCCGATTCCCTGAGTATTGTTGGAGTAATCGTTGAATCCGAAATTACCGCGGC
>DAIQRO010000135.1:0-8577 GCA_036786155.1 Bacteroidota bacterium | reverse complement strand
GATCGTGGTTGGATTTGCCTGTTACAGTGATTGAGGTTTTCGAAAAGGTAAAAAGGCGGTATTTTTCTGCTGTTTGATTTGCCTCAAGATATAACAATTTTGCAAAAAATGATATGGAAGCGGTCTGCCGTCAATATTTATTGTATTTGAATATCAGGAATTCCTCACATGCCAAGCGCATGCATGGTTATTTCAGCCCGTTTAGGATAAATTGCAGTTTTCGAAATAAGACCTATCAAGCTATCATGTCAGACGCAGACAGTGTAACAAGATTCACTGACCGTGTGGAAAATTATGTCCGCTTCAGGCCGCGATACCCTGAAAGAATGGTCGAAACGCTCGAAGAGAGATTCGGCCTAAGCAATACAATGGTAATTGCAGACATCGGTTCCGGTCCGGGAATTTCTTCCATGCAGTTCGTTAAAAGCGGCTATAAGGTATTCGGGGTTGAACCCAATGAGGCAATGAGGCTTGCCGCAGAGAAGTTGTTTGCAGGCAGTTCCAATTTCGTCAGCATCAACGGCACTGCGGAAGCCGTACCGCTCGGTGACCACAGTATTGACATTATACTTGCATGCCAGGCATTTCACTGGTTCAGTAAAAATAACACCCGGGAAGAGTTCGTGCGAATCCTCAAACCGGGGGGCGTTGTTTTTCTTATCTGGAACAAGAAAGGAAGAAAGCCGGGATTAATGGATGATTACTACAGCCTGCTTGAAAAGTACGGTACTGACTACAACAAAGTGAAGCACGAGAATTACGATGAACATGACATTGGAGAGTTCTTCAGAGGCGGAAGTCATGAGATACTCATAATGAAGAACATTCAGAAGCTTGACTATGAAGGCATTGAAGGCAGGCTTCTGTCTTCGTCATACATACCGCTTTCAGGCGATGCTCATAACAACATGCTTACCGAATTGAAGCGAATGTATGTTAAGTACGAGGTTAACGGCCTGGTCGAGCTTGAGTATGATACGGTTATCTATGCGGGAAGGTTCTGAATCAGTCACACGGCCGATGCAAGCCTCTCTGCCCTGTCGGCAGTTTTCAGCTTGTCAATCACTTCGTCCAGATCGCCTTCCATTATTTCCGAAAGGTTGTAAAGAGTAAGGCCGATGCGATGGTCCGTCAGCCTGTTTTGGGGAAAGTTGTAAGTTCTTATCTTATCGCTCCTGTCACCTGATTTCACCATCTGTTTTCTTTGCGAAGTCAGCTCTTTGTCGCGCTTTTCGAGTTCGAGCTCATAAAGCCGTGACCGAAGCACCTTAAGCGCCTTGTTCTTGTTCTTTAGCTGTGACCTTTCATCCTGGCACTGCACCACAATGCCTGTTGGAATATGAGTGATGCGTATCGCCGTTTCAACTTTGTTCACATTCTGCCCTCCGGCGCCGCCCGACCTGAACACGTCTATGCGGAGGTCATTCTCATTTATATCAACATCAAAGTCCTCCGCCTCGGGAAACACAGCAACCGATGCAGCCGAAGTGTGAACTCTGCCGCTTGATTCTGTCTGAGGCACTCTCTGCACCCTGTGCACTCCGCTTTCATACTTCAGTTCACCATAAACATTCTTTCCCGATATTCCCACTACAACTTCCTTTATCCCTCCGGGAATTGACGACTCGCTGAAGTCCATGGTTTCGACTTTCCAGTTCTTCGTCTCAAAATATCTTGTGTACATTCGGTAAAGGTCCGCGGCAAACAGTGCCGCCTCTTCCCCTCCGGTGCCCGCACGTATCTCAAAGATCGCGTTCTTGCTGTCTTCGGGATCTTTCGGAACAAGAAGCTCCTTTATCTGTACTTCTATTGATTCGAGTTTCGAATCAAGCTCATCCTGCTCCGCCTTTGCAAGCTCCTTGAGTTCGGCATCAGTTGCAGAGTAAAGGAGTTCGCGATTGTCTTCGGATTGCTTCTTTGTCGAGAGGTAGCTTTCGTAAGCTCCAACAATCTCTCCGAGGTCCGAATATTCTTTTGAAAGTTTCCGGTACTGATCCTGATTGCCTGTTACTGAAGGATCGGCAAGCTGTTCGGCGATCTGCTCATACCGTGACTTTACCTTCTCCAGTTTCTCAAACATCGTATTTGCCTGTGATGATTGTCAGAATCAATATATGCCCCGCTCGCGGAGAAATGTTTTTGAACTTTCGTTTCCGATGTTGTTCAGATTCAGTATTCCGAATATGAAACTTATCACATTGCCCGTAACAATGGTAACTATCTGAAATACTGATGCTGTTTGCATCGTGTCGAATGTACCGGTCCTGTTAAGTGTGTTCAGCTTGTTGTATGCGATGAAGTCCATAATGCAGCTTATGATGTTTATCACCGGCAGTATTCCCATCAGGCAGCCGATTCCGCAAGAGAAAGCTCCTCCGACAATTGTCGAAGTTCCCCAGCCGAAAAAGGCAAGTATGTTGATTATGCCTGAAACAAGGAAGAAGGTCTTGGCAGTTTGAAGTTCAGATGGCATTGTATTCATAGTTCAGTTCTTTTCTCAGAAATACGGAACACTGAACGGAAAGTTATGATGAAAAGAATGAAATGACCTGCCTCTGAATCCTATTTTACCAGGCCGAATTTTTCTCCGAACTGCCCGATTACGGGAAGCGGCTTCATCTGACCATTTGCGGCATTCATTATGCCCATTATGAGAAGGATCAGCCACGGGATATAGAGAATGAGTCCGATGCCGCATGTCAGCGTTCCCACTATGCCTGCGGCTATGTTGAGAAGAAGGAGCACTATAGACTGTTCCGTGTGATACATGACGAACGGATTCTTTCTCATGTCATCCATCAGCAGCGGAATGAAGAAGATAATGTAAGACACAATCGCCATTGTCTTTCCTGATTCGATCTGCTCGGGAGTAGCACTTACATTTCTTGTAGATTCTGACATAGCTTTCCCCTTCCTTTATTTTTGATTGCGAAGAATTTTTGTCCTGCGCTATCTGAAGATAGCCTTGATACTGCCCCAGGTGCTTCTTATGCCTGAAACAGTATGAGTAACGGTGATGTGATTTGTGTAAGTGTAATTGCCGTTCGGCTCCACACATTTCAGCCTGTAGAAATAAAGAGCTGAATTCCTGCCGTTACCTATATCCACAGAATTGTCCTGATAGGAATAATAGGAGTTGTTGCCCGTTGCCGTAACTTCATCAATGTTTATGAAGTTATCCGGCCTGTCTGCACTGCGCTCAATCTCAAACTTTGATGTACCGCCTTCATCGCCTGTCTTCCATTCAACGAGAACGCCGTTAGCATTGTCCCTTGCGGTGAAATACTGAAGCGTTACCGCTGCAAATGCAACAGTTGATAAGACGAACACAATACAGATAAGTTGTATAAAGGAGTATCTGATTTTCATTTGCCCAAAATTATGGCTAAATGGAAATAATATCAAGTCTCAAGCCTATATTTTTTGCGACCGGCTTCCCTCCTGATTCCTGTAACACAATGAGAATGCTTCTTAAATCATTCTCATTGCGTATTCATGGAAAGTATCTGTCCGATTTATCCTCTGTGTCCGGAACGAAGGGGGAAAATTACCCAAGCTCACCTAAAATGTCATTCAATCTTAGCTCAATATTGACTAAATTGCGCCCTACCTAAAAGATTACTTCTTTTACCGGCAGCCGGTCAGGCTGCCCCGGTAGATTCAATAATAACTAAAACATCAGGAGACAATAATCTTAATGAAAAAGATCGGCATACTGTTTGGCATGGAAAATACTTTCCCTCAGGCTTTTGTTGACAGGGTTAACGAAAAGAAAGTTGACGGGATAGTCGCGGAAGCGGTGTCTATTGACAAGGTTGTACAGGGCGAATACATGGGATACGACGTAATATTCGACAGAATTTCACAGGATGTTCCTTTTTACAAGGGAATGCTCAAAAATGCTGCAATGAGTGGAACCGCCGTCGTGAACAATCCTTTCTGGTGGTCTGCAGACGATAAGTTTTTCAACAATGCACTTGCAACCAAGATCGGCGTTCCTGTTCCCAAGACTGTCCTTCTTCCTTCCAACCAGCATCCGGACGGAACTGAGCCCACTTCCTTCAGAAACCTGAAGTTCCCGCTTGACTGGGAAGGCATATTCAATTACACGGACTTTCCGGCTTACTTCAAGCCGTTTTCGGGCGGAGGTTGGAAGCACGTTTACAAAGTTAACGATCCGGCTGATTTCTTCAGCAAGTATAATGAAACAGAACAGCTCGTAATGATGCTTCAGGAAGAGATTCAGTTCGATCTGTATTTCAGATGCTACTGCATTGACAGGAAGGACGTTCTTATTATGCCTTACGAACCGAGGAATCCTCATCACCTGAGATATGTGTCAAATGCCGGTCCGGCCGAGCAGAAGCTGCTTGACCTGATAAGGGAATATACGATCAGACTCAACACCGCGCTTGGTTATGATTTCAACACAGTCGAATTTGCAGTAAGGAACGGTGTGCCGTATGCAATTGACTTCTGCAATCCCGCTCCTGACGCTGACGTGCACTCTGTAGGTCAGGCAAATTTTGACTGGGTTGTTGAAGCTGCGGCAAATATGGCCATTCACAAGGCACAAATACACAGGGAAGGAATGAACAATCTTACATGGGGCCAGTTTGTGAAGGCATCCGTAAATGATGTGATGATGAGCTTTGACGGTGAGCAAAAAAAAAAGCCCAAATCTTCTAAAGTGAAATCAAAGAAGTAACAAACCACCCAATTTAACAAATACGGAGAAAGCGAAATGAGCGGAGAAGACAAATATACACTGGGCATCGAAGAGGAGTTCATGATCATAGATCCGGAGACCCGCGAACTGCAGTCTCATGTGCAGGCGATCTTTGAGGAAGGGAAAGACCTTCTGAAAGAGAACTTCAAGCCTGAGATGCATGCTTCAGTGATCGAGACCGGGACAAACATCTGCGCAAACATTCAGGAAGCAAGAAAGGAAGTTTCCGACCTGAGAAGCAATCTTGCCGCACTGGCAGACCAGCACGGACTTAAGATCGCCTCGGCGGGAACACATCCGTTCTCTCACTGGAGGGATCAGGCAATCACTGATCATCCGCGCTACAAGGAGATCCTGAGGGAAATGCAGGATGCAGCAAGAGCCAATCTTATCTTTGGGCTTCATGTTCATGTTGGTATCGCTAACCGGGAGATCGGTATTCACATCATGAATGCCGCACGGTATTTTCTTCCACACATTTTCGCCATATCCACAAATTCACCATTCTGGTTAGGAAGAGACACAGGATTCAAATCCTACCGGGTGAAGGTCTTCGACAAGTTCCCGAGAACCGGCATACCTGATTACTTCTCGAGCCTTGCAGAATACGACAACTTCATCAGCCTTCTTATAAAGACAAACTGCATCGACAATGCAAAGAAGGTTTGGTGGGATGTCAGGACTCATCCTTTCTTCAACACTCTTGAATTCAGGATATGCGATGCTCAGATGCGTGTTGACGAGACAATTGCCATAGCAGCGCTTATACAGGCGGTTGTTGTGAAGCTCCACAAGCTCATTCAGCAGAACCTTGGCTTCAGGATCTACAGAAGGGCGCTGATCAACGAGAACAAGTGGAGGGCGGCCAGGTACGGCATTCACGGCAAGCTGATAGATTTCGGAAAGCAGATCGAAGTTCCGTTCACAGAGCTGGTTGCTGAACTGCTTGAGTTCATAGATGACGTTGTTGACGAACTCGACAGCAGGGAAGAGATCAACTACATATTCAAAATGCTCGAACACGGTACAGGTGCTGACAGGCAGTTGAAGCAATGGTACAACAACGGGCAGGATTTCAAGAAACTTGTTGATTACATAATCGAAGAAACAAACGCAGGGCTTGATCTGCCTGCAACACAAGGGAAGGCAAAGCAAACCGCATAACTTTCTAAAATCTTTTTCCAAATGACAAACTCGTTCATTACAGATGTTGACTTTGATGAGGACCTGTTAGAGGGAGCTCACAATGCAATAAACGTCTGTCTCCGGCTTAAGCCGGAGGAAAGGATCACTGTCATAACTGACAATGACTCCCTTGAAATTGCGTCAGCGCTGGTACACGAGATCAGAAAGGTCGGCTCAGATTTCAGCCTCATGACCATAGAGGATTTCGTACCGCGTCCGTCTCCCAATATGCCAAAGGAAATTCTTGAAGACCTTGCGAAGTCGCAGGTGAGCATTTTCTGCGCTCTTGCGCAGACCGGCGAACTGAGTATGAGGATCCAAATGACTTCAGTAGTTAATCTGCATAAGATCCGCCACGGACACATGGTGAATATCAACAAGCAGATCATGAAAGAAGGAATGAGGGCAAACTTCCTTGAGGTGGATGACCTCAGCCAGAGACTGATTGAAAAGGCGCGTAAGGCAAGGTACATAAGGGCAAAGTCGAAAGGCGGCACAGACATAGTCGCTGAATTTTCACCGAAACTTAAATGGCTTAAGACTAGCGGCATCATCTCGGTTGACAAATGGGGAAATCTTCCCGGAGGCGAGATCTTCACTTCACCGCTGAATGTAGAAGGCATGTTTGTGGTTGACGGTGTTGTAGGTGACTTCCTTTGCCAGAAGTACGGCGACCTGAAGGACACTCCGCTGTACATTGATATTGAAGACTCCAGGATCAAGTCAATGAATTCCAGCAACTCTTACCTCGTTGACGACATGACCGCATACACTATGACCGATGAGAACAGCAACAGGGTCGGCGAGTTTGCGATCGGTACCAACATTGCGCTCAACGGTGTCATTGGGCAGATCCTGCAGGACGAGAAGCTTCCCAGCATTCACATGGCTTTCGGACATCCTTATTCTGAGCATACAGGCGCCGACTGGGTTTCAACCACTCACATAGACTGTGTTGGCATTGATTTCGACATATGGCTCGAAGATGAAAAGGTAATGGAGAACGGAAAGTTTCTTATCTGAGCTTCAGGTTCTTATCCGGGAGATTCTCACTGACAGGAGCGATTCTAAAGTTACGGATTTTTTCAAACTGCATTCCTGCACAATGCATATTGCTGTTTGGCGCATTACGTTTTTTTCATCAAAAGCTTAACCTAATCAACATACCTCTCCCGCATGATCAAAGAATTCAGGCAGAAGTATAACTCGCAGTTCAACGAAGATACATACAAACAATTCGTCAAGTATCTTGACGGGCTGTGCGGCCATAAGATCGAATTCAGGATTGCAGAAACGCCGATCTTTGTACCGGACCACCTGTTCAATGAGATCATACAGGCATCGGAAGAACTGACTTCAGTCATTCCCACCAAGGAGTTCCGGGAGTTCACAAAAAATGCCATTCCTCCCGGCCTTGAATCGCCGAATGAAGAAGCGGTTCCCTCATTGCTTTCACTTGACTTTGCAATCTGCCGCGGTGAGGACGGAAACCTTCATCCACAGCTTATAGAGCTTCAGGGATTCGCTTCTCTGTATTGTTATCAGGAACTGCTCAACGAAGCAATGCGGAAACATTTCTGGCTTCCGGAAGATGCAAAAAGTTACTTCTTCGTTAAGGACCATGATGAATACGTATCCGTGGTGAGAAGGTCCATTGTCGGCGATTCCGATCCTGAGAATGTAGTTCTGATAGACATCGAGCCGGAAAAGCAGAAGACGTACATTGACTTCCTTGCGACTGAGAAGTATCTGGGGATCAGGAGTATTTGCCTTACAGATATTGTTAAGAGAGGACGGAAGCTGTACTATACATACGGCGGCAGGGAGATTCCTATCGACAGGATATACAATAGGGTGATAAACGACGAGCTTGAAAGAAGGAAGGACATAAAGTATAACTTCAGTTTTCAGGATGATCTTGATGTGAAGTGGATAGCTCACCCGAACTGGTTTTACAGGCTTAGCAAGTATTCAATGCCGTTCTTCAGGAGCAAGTATGTGCCGGAGACGAAATTCCTGAATGAGTATGAAAAGTATCCTGACGATGTTGAAAATTATGTATTGAAGCCGTTGTTTTCATTTGCCGGAGTGGGAGTTAAGTTTGACCTTGAGAAGGGATTTCTTGAGACGATCAAGGATCCAGAGAACTACATACTTCAGAAGAAAGTAGTTTACGAACCAGTCATCGAAACTCCGGATATTCCCGCCAAGGCAGAGCTGAGACTGCTTTATGTGTGGGAGGAAGGCAGTGAAAAGCCGTTGCTGTTGAACAATCTGGTAAGGCTTAGCAAGGGTAAGATGATGGGTGTGGATTTCAACAAGGACAAGACCTGGGTCGGATCAAGCATTGCATATCACAGCAGGTCGTTTTAGAGAAATTGCCTGTCGTAAGGATGAACCGGTGCATTGTAAAAGACGGTCTGATTCATTAATTTGCATGACTTTAGAAACGGAGTCGTAGTTCAGTTTGGTTAGAACGCCTGACTGTCACTCAGGAGGTCGCGGGTTCGAGTCCCGTCGATTCCGCAAATTCAGCCCTTTAAGTATTAAATCTTGAAGGGCTTTTTATCTATTAGACTCGGCAAATTGATAAACCCTTATTGAGCAGTCGAAGTCAAGTCATTCTTAGTTGAAATTCCGAGTAGAGGCTCATGCAGCTTCGA
>DAIQRO010000399.1:1193-1978 GCA_036786155.1 Bacteroidota bacterium | reverse complement strand
TCCACTGCAGGAGACATGGCCTTTGAATACTGCTACTTGCCGGATTTTCCGAAGACTCTTACGGGGCTTGAGGTTTACGGCAAGGGGCATTCGGCAGTGAAGCATTTCATCTCAAAGGAGATCAACAAATCACAGCCGAAGGGAAAGAATTTTTTTGATGTGCTTAATTTAGTGGCGATGTCAAGCTGTTACTCCCCCAACCCTGCAGGTGTAAAGACGAAGGGATACGGATTCGATCTGCCCTTTGATCCCGAAACATGCGAACCTGACAGGAAGGTCTTTGATAAATGGCTGATGAATGATCCGGTCAGAATGATTGACCGCCATGCCGACAATCTGAGAAAGCTCAAATTGATTTTTCTTGACGCGGGTATTTATGATCAGTTCAATCTGCATGTGGGGGCACGGATGTTCTGTTCAAAGCTGAAATCAATGCGCATAAGATACCACCATGAAGAATTTCCCGGAACGCACTTTGACATTCCGTACAGGTATGACAGGACATTTGAAATGATCTCTTCAAAGATAACAGGATAACTCTAAGAATCACGATGGCAAAACCGATAGTCATTTCTACATGGAAGCACGGGCTTGCGGCAAACGAGGTCGCATACGGGATAATGGCAGAAGGAGGCAACTCGCTTGATGCCGCTGAGGAAGGCGTGAAGGTTTCGGAGAATGATCCGACCGTTCTAAGCGTAGGATTCGGCGGACTTCCCGACTGTGAAGGAAGGGTAACCCTTGATGCGGCCATCATGGACTGGAACGCGCGTATAGGATCAGTG
>DAIQRO010000399.1:0-1170 GCA_036786155.1 Bacteroidota bacterium | reverse complement strand
AATACTTGCAGGAGACGGCGCGCTTGCCTTTGCGCTGAAGAACGGCTTCAAGCCCGAGAGCCTTCTCACCGAAGAATCAATAAAGAGGTTTTGGGAATGGAAAGCATCGGGCGCAACCAAGCCGCAGGAAATTCACACAGATGACTTTTTGAAGAAAGAGAAGCTGAGCAGGATAAACGATGACGGGAATCATGACACGATAGGACTGGTGGCAATGGACGCTGAAGGGCATATCTCGGCCTCCTGCACGACAAGCGGCATGGCATGGAAGCTTCACGGAAGAGTAGGTGACAGCCCGATCATCGGTTCCGGACTCTATGTTGACGGCGAAGTAGGCGGCGCATCTTCAACCGGAAGAGGAGAAGAAACTATACGTGCATGCGGAAGTTTTCTGATAGTTGAGCTAATGCGCAACGGGCATACTCCAACCGAAGCATGCAAGCTTGCCTGCGAGAGGGTGATAAGGCTCAACCATTTATCAGATCTTAACCGCGATCATATTTACCAGGTGGGTTTCATTGCATTGAATGTGAAAGGAGAATACGGAGCGTACAGTGTCCGCAAAGGATTTCAGTATGCAGTAATGGATGAAGGAGGCAACAAACTTTGCAACAGCGAATCTTATCTTGATGAAGAATTTGAAATTGAAGACCTGTAAGGATCAGATCCTGCAATGACCAAACCCATACTGATAAAAGGCGGAATTGTCCTTACGCTTGACAAGGCGGGCAGGACAGGGATGTTTGACATTACGATAAAGAACGGAAAGATCAGTACGATAGATTATGAAGGGAAGACGAACACAAAAGAGTTTCTTGCTTCAAATCCCGGCGGAGAGGTAATAGATGCCAACGGCAAGATCATCATTCCCGGGTTGTTCAACTCAAGGCTCATATCCTCTTATTCACACGCAAGGATGTTCTTCACCAAATGCAGTTATGAAAACCTGAACGGATTCGTATCTCTCAACCTCATTGACAGGTACTTGTCCGAGAGCGTCAACAAGGGAAGGCTTGAAGACATACTTGAACTCACTTACAGGAGAGCGCTTAAGTGCGGAGAGACATTCATAAACGAAGCAAGCCCATCATACAAGAAGCAACAGGCGGCTGATGTTTACTCAAAGCAGGAATGGATAAAACAGAATTTCAACATCACATCATTTGACAG
>DAIQRO010000398.1:0-1980 GCA_036786155.1 Bacteroidota bacterium | reverse complement strand
CTTACTCCACCCTCCCGCCCCATGGGCTTGGTTATTATGCCGTGCGATTCACAGCCGACCATAAACGGCTACAAGAGAATCAAGCTCAGATGGAATCACAACATGGAGCCGGATATGAGGCGAAGCACAGGCGGTGAGGGCTTGGTGAAGAGGTACAGGATTTACAGAAGCACGGCAAGCGATATGGGCTCCGTTCCTCCGGATGCGCTTGCATTCTCTGAAAACTTTTATGACTGCATTGATACGGTTGATATAAATGAGAACTCACTTCCCGAATACATTGACGAAGAGCCCGTCTCGATCTGCAACACCGAAGCATGCGCTCCACCAAATTACTGCATTGAGTATCCCGTTCGCTACAGAGTTCAGGCGGTTGACAAGTATGACGATGCATCCGTGCTTTCTGATTTTGCAAACACAAGGGCGGGAAGCCTCGAAGCAGGCATGGGCGGCGACAATATACTTGCCGGTAATGAATCTGAACTTCCAAAGACATACGCTCTGCTTCAGAACTACCCTAACCCGTTCAACCCTGTTACAAACATCCGCTATGACCTTCCGGAGGATAACTTCGTTACCATAAAAGTCTTTGATGTGCTTGGTAGAGAATTACTCACTCTTGTTGATGAACACAAACAAGCGGGAAGATATTTGGTGAGTTTCAACGCAGCCAATTTTTCGAGCGGGATATACTTCTATACTATCCAGGCCGGAAATTATGAATATTCAAGACGCATGACGTTGCTGAAATGACTTTAGTTTCATTCCACTTCTGCGTGGAGCGCGGTTGCATGCAGGAGCGGACAGTTAAAATTCGTTCCATATTTGAGTTGACAACTGATTTGATTCTAGAAACAAACCGCCATACGTTTTATAGTGGTGCCGGGACTTCCGCACATTCAGAAACAGACTAAATGCGTCAGGACGCCTGCCTGCTGCAGGCAGGAAAGTCCCGACGCCACAATTGAATTTTATTCAACATGTCATGCTTCGACAGGCTCAGCATGACGGACTTATTACATTCAACAACTCGTCTCCACTCTCCCGAGTTGGAACACACTAAATAAAAACTCCAAGCACTCTATTTCTAATTTCTAATTGCTCCTCTGAAAGTGTTTGATGTGCTCGGGAGAGAAGTTGAAGCCACAGTAAATGAGTATCTGAAGCCCGGAAGTTATTCTGTGCACTTTAGCGGTGACAACTTGCCAAGCGGCGTGTATTATTATGAACTCAGGGCGGAAAGTTTTTCGGAGACGAAGAGGATGTTGCTGTTGAAGTGATGATGAGCATGTGGAACAGCGCCAAAGACTCCACCTGGTTGCAGGCTGACGCGGGCAGAAAGAACAAACAACAAAGTCGATAGAAATTGCGAATCCCTGCTCCTTGTAAGCATATCCGGTTTTGATTACTTGAGCAGAACCATTCTCTTTGCTTCGCGGAAATCATCTGTCCTAAGTTCATAAAAGTAAACTCCGCTCGGAAGATCTGATCCATCGATCTGCACATTGTATGATCCGCTCTGCAAAAATGTATTGAGATAATTCCGGACTTCAGAACCTCTCGAGTCAAATACTTTGAGGCTCACATTTCCGGATTTCGGAATTGTGAATGCTATCGTGGTGGCAGGATTAAATGGATTAGGATAGTTTTGTTCCAAAACATATTCTTCCGGCATCGGTACATTTTCCTGAATACTTGTGGTTATCGGAGAGTATTTTACAGTTGCATAGTCATAACTGAAGCCTGTACTTCTCCCGGTAAGATAAACACATCCTATTCTGTCTATTGCCATATCCTGAACATAATTAATACTGTTTGGCCCATTTGTATATGAAACAACATACTGTACATTTCCATTATTGTCATACTTAATCGCACCGTATCGAGTATGATTGTTAGAATCTATGTTTACGGTTACATATATATTGTTGATTGAATCGAGAAATAAATCAGGAAAATTTGTTGCATAAATATCTGTTG
>DAIQRO010000134.1:3031-8679 GCA_036786155.1 Bacteroidota bacterium | reverse complement strand
ATTCAAGTCCGTAGCACTAAGTTTCGCCTCGATCTTTATTCTTGCCGGAGTTGCATTTCCGGCAACCTACTTCATCTCCAATAACGGCAACGATGCCAACAACGGCACTTCTCCCAGCTATCCGTGGAGGACCATAAACAAACTGAATTCCGTGATGAGCACCTTCCGTCCTGGCGACTTTGTTCTCTTTGAAATGGGGGGATACTTCGTGGGGCAGGTAAATATTAACGCTAGCGGAAGCGGCGATGACCCGCTGACATTCGGCGCTTACGGCGAGGGAGCCGATCCTGTCCTGAGCGGATCGCTTCCTGTAAGGTCATGGAACGCTCTTTCCGGAGGAATGTACACTGCAGATGTTGATACTGCAGTAAGAAACATGTTCTGCAACTTCCGGCAGATGATAATTGCAAGGTATCCGAACTCAGGCTACCTGAGAGTGAAGCAGAGCCTTAAAGGATCAAAGACCGGTTTCTTTGACAATGGCCTTAATCAACCGGAGAACTTCTGGAAGGGTGCAACTGCATACGTGAGAACAAACAACTGGACGATCGAATACAGCCGGGTCAAGGGTTTCCGCAAGGGGACGGTACTGCTTGAACAGGAATTCAACTATGACATTGAAAAGGACTGTGGCTACTACTTTGACAACAAGTTGAACCTGCTCGACACGCTGAATGAATGGTACTATGAAGACAACGGCAACAGCAGCGGCAAGCTATACATCAAGCCTCCGTCAGGCATAAATCCTTCGCAGGCATTCATTGAAGCATCATTCATTTCTATCGGATTCTACTCAGGCACCAACCTCAGGAATGTGATCATCAGGGACCTGAACATTTTGAATCAATCCGATTACGGGATCTATTTCACGGGACGAAACAGGAATGTGAAGGTAGTTAACTGCACTTTTCAGGGACAGGTAAAAAGCGGTATTTTCTTGCCGGATATGAATTACGGCAATGAGATACTCAATTGCAGATTCAACAATATAAACGGCGAAGGCATTTACCTGATCGAATCGAAAAGGTGCGCAATAAAGAATTGCATTTTTACAAACATTGGAATGGTGCCGGGCTACGGTACAAACGGCACTGCCTTCGGCATGTCTGCACTGGTTGCCCTGAAGAGCGACTCGGTTTACATTTCCGAAAACTACATAAGCAGAGTCGGACATGACGGGATCAACGTGATCGGCAAAGGCAACCTGATAGAGAAGAATGTGCTGAAGGAGATCCTTTTGTATCTCAACGACGGCGGTGGAATAAAGAGCTATGGTGAAACCGTTTCAGGAACCGTTTGGCGCAACAACTTCGTCTCCGATGTGCGCGGCAATCTTGCAGGAACACCCTCGGGCAACAGGCTGCTTTCTTACGGGCTGTACCCTGATGCCGCCTGCCGGGATATGCTGATTGAAATCAATACGGTAGAGACCTCATCCGGCGCGGGAATTTTCCTTTACGAAGGCTGCTTCAACAATGTGATAAGAAACAACACTTGCTTCAATAATCCGCTGTCAATAAAGTTCAGGGTGGATAAGAAGAACTCGGCGGGAAACACAGTGGCTGGAAACCTGTTTGCAGGATCAGGCAATAATCAGTTTGCAGTCAGGTTAATTGCGCCTTCACAGGGATTCGTGCCCGGCGTTTTTGACAGAAACGAGTACTCATTCCCGAACAATGAACTTGCATTTCAGTACGAGACTCCCGGAAGGCTTGAGGAATTTAACCTCGCGGATTGGGTGACCGTCATTAAAGGCAATGAGAAGAATTCCATAGTACTTTCCGGAGAGGATTATTCACACCCAAGAATTTTCAGGAACATGTCCGGCGATACGCTGAACTACCTGCTTGATGCAAAGTCCGATTTCATGGATGCCGGCAGGAAAAAAGTGTACGGCTCGGTTCAGCTTATGCCGTGGAGCTCACGCGTTTTGTATTCATCTTTTCCGGAGGAGAATTACAGCACGCTGGAAGTAATGAGTTCGGATTATTCATTCGGAAGAAGGCAGGCAAGATCGGTTTCAGAGTCACGGTGGATGGTCGTGTCTGCAAAGAATATCACTTCCGGCATCACGCTCAAAGCTCCTGACGGATTTGAGATCAGTTTTGAACCTGAAAAGAACTATGCAAAGTCGCTGAGCTATGTTCCTTCATCGAGGAAAGAAGACAAACTTATATATCTTAGATTTTCACCCGCCGATGAGAAGACCTATTACGGATTTATTGAGATATCCTCGGGAAATTACCAGAGACTGATTCGCGTTTCCGGATCTTCAAGATAAACCCGCAAACAACATACATTAAACCTGCAGTAAAAAATCTTGTCATACACTTGCATGAGCTAAAATGCAAATGAACAAACAAAAGAAAATACAACATCTTCATCTCAGGGCCGGATTCGGCGCTTCATACTCCGTTGTGAAGAGCGGAATGAGTTCGGGCATCGAGAGCAGTGTGGATGCACTTTTCAGATCATCCGAAAAGTACACACCGCTCAGGAATGAGTATGCTGACATGCTTCCGCCAGTTGCCGAAATGCAGGAAATGAGCGGCGACAGGAGAAAGGAACTGCTAATGCGCTCGCAGAAGGAGGTAATGAATCTGAACGCCGAATGGTTCAGAATGATGGCATACTCCGAAGCTCAGCTGAGAGAAAAGATGACTCTCTTCTGGCACGGTCACTTTGCCTGCAGGACGAGGGTCCCGCTGTTTTGCATGAATCAGAACAACACACTGAGGCAACATGCGCTCGGGAAGTTCGGAGACCTGCTCCATGCCGTATCCAAAGATCCGGCGATGCTGCAGTTTCTCAACAACCAGCAGAACAGGAAGCAAAGACCGAACGAAAACTTCGCAAGGGAAGTGATGGAGCTGTTCACCATGGGAAGAGGAAACTATTCCGAGAATGATGTAAAAGAGGCAGCGAGAGCATTTACCGGTTGGGGATTTGACAGGGAAGGGAATTTCAGGATCAGAGACAGATTTCATGATGATGGGAGCAAGGACTTTCTCGGCGCAAGCGGAAATCTGACTGGCGAAGATATTCTGAACATCATACTTGAAAAAAAGCAAACGGCAATTTTCATCTGTGCAAAGATCTTCCGCCATTTTGTGAGCGATAACGTTGATGTGGAAATTGTAGAAAGTCTTTCGGACAAATTTTTCAGGTCTGATTATGACATAGCAGTTTTGATGAAAGAGATCTTCACATCTTCGTGGTTCTATGATGACAAGTATATCGGGGCAAGGATAAAATCTCCGGCGGAGTATATCACAGGAATTTCGCGAATATTGAATTTGAAATTTGAAAACAACAAAGGACTCGCGGGCCTGCAGAGAGCGCTCGGCCAATTGCTGTTCAATCCGCCCAACGTAGGAGGCTGGCCGGGCGGAAGAAACTGGATTGATACATCGTCCCTTGCTTTGCGGTTGAGAATTCCGGAGCAGATATTCAGGGCATCAAATATCGAGTTTGATTACAAGGCAAATGACGGAGATGACGGCGATGAGGCCGCAATGAAATCCGGCAACAGGAACAGAATGAAACTCAGAGTAAGTGCGGATGCCTCCCGCATTGTGAATGACTTTGGCGGTTTTAGAGGGAGTGAAGCTGTTGAGAAAATGGCGGAATATCTTCTTCAGCCTGAGCTTAGCCGGGAAAAGCTGGACATTGTCCTTAGGCACTGCGACGAATCTGGCGGACAGGATTTGGCGGAAAGCGCATCGATGAGGATCATGTCTTTACCGGAATTCCAACTCTGTTAAAAAATTATAATGAACATCATAAAGAGAAGAGATTTTCTCAAGACTGCCGGGATCGTTACGGCATCGGCATTTACACCCGGATTTCTGAAGGCCTTAGCAAAAAATGCGTCTTCCTTACATACTCCAGGGCTTAAGTACGACGGCAGGAGAGTGGTGATAGTACAGCTTTCCGGAGGCAATGACGGACTTAATACTGTGATACCTTTTGGTGAAGATGCATATTACAGATTGCGGCCTGAGCTGGCTGTGCCCTCCCCGGAAATCCTTAAGCTAAACTTGCATACAGGGTTCAATCCGGTGATGGCAGGGTTCAGAAGTTTGTATGACAGCGGAGAAATAGCAGTCATCAACAGCGTCGGATATCCGAATCCCGACAGGTCGCATTTCAGGTCAATGGACATCTGGCAGACCGGAAGCTCATCAAATGAATACCTTAGCACCGGTTGGATCGGCAGGTACCTTGATTCAGAATGCCCGTCGTGCGTAAATCCATATTCGGCCATCGAAGTTGACACTTCGCTTGCCCTTGCACTTAAAGGGCAGAACCGAAGCGGCATGGCTGTAAAAGATCCCGGTAAACTTGAAATCGGCGGCATAAAGGATTTCCACACAGAACTTTCCGAGATTAATCCGAAAGAAGATAACGGCGAACTCATGTTCCTTTACAAGACACTGGCGGATGTTACGAGCTCGGCTTCTTACATCAGGTCTCATTCCGGAGTTTACAGGTCAGGGCTCGAGTATCCGCGTTCCGAATTCGGCAGGGACCTCAGAACAATAGCAGAGCTGATAAATTCAGGAGCTGAAGCTTCAGTCTACTATGTTTCACTGTCGGGTTTCGATACGCATGTCGGGCAAAAGGGCAGACAGGAAAGACTGCTGAAGGAATTGTCAGAAGGACTTAAGATCTTTGCAGATGATCTGCGTTCAGCAGGTAATTACAAAGACACTCTTGTAATGTGCTTCTCTGAATTCGGAAGAAGGGTTGCGGAGAATGCCAGCAAAGGCACTGATCACGGATCCGGGAACTGCACATTCATAATCGGAGGAGGACTTCTGAAAGCAGGGATGCTGAATGATGCGCCGGACCTGAGCGATCTTATTGACGGTGACATTAGGCACACGGTTGATTTCAGAACCATCTATTCCACGATACTAAGAAATCAGCTTCAGGCAGATGACAGGCAAATAATGGGAAATGATTTCGGCGACCTTGGTTTCTGCTGAACCTTTTCAGGAGGTATCCTGCCGCAGAACGGCCCGGGAATGTGCAATCACCGCCGCAAAATAGATTGAAACAAACCGCGCCCTCATTGACTTCGCCATGATTGACTCAAGACCTTCACCGTCCGAATATTCGGCAATGTTTACAGCATAAGAGATCCTGTGTTTTTCATTGAGTGAAAATGAAGGAGCGGGCCTGTATGTCATGCTCAGCGCTGCTGCGATCAGTATTACCATCAGATATTTTTTCACACCGCAAAATATTCATTACTGCTTAATGAAACAACATTGAGGCAAATTCTTTGCAGAAACCTGTTGATTGATGCGACCTTTCCACACAGCCAAGTTTATTGAATCTGACAGACCTATTAGGTAATTTCGCCAAAAAGTTTGCTTCTACAGGGGTTTGTAACAGGCGTCATAGTCGGCTTTGTCATTTCCATGCCTCCGCTCGGACCCACATACTTTGCAGTGATAGAGCGTGCGCTCCGCAAGGAGTTTGCAAATGCAGTGGCCATAGGTGCCGGAGCAGGGTTTCTCGACATGTTCTATGTACTTGTTGCATTCGGAGGCGTTTCGGCAATTGCATCGCTGTTGCCAGAGACCGTTGACAATTTTCTGCTGGAACATGAAAGCCGGTTCAAATTTGTCCTGGCACTG
>DAIQRO010000134.1:0-3021 GCA_036786155.1 Bacteroidota bacterium | reverse complement strand
CGTCCGCGGGCATGGCGGCCCATTTCCTCCTGATCGGCTGCCTCATCGTGATTGTATATGGTGTGAAGATGATGATGAAACCCAAGAGCTCGCAGGAAGCCGTGAATTTTGCAGGCGAAACTCCCGAAATGGCCGAGAAGGTGGAGACAATGGAGTCCAACATACTTCGAAAAGAACAAACTCTCGGAAAGCTGTTTCATATAGATACATTGAAGAACTTGCAGTCGGGCCCGGTCGGTAGTTTCTTTCTCGGCATCGGGTTCTGCCTTTCATCGGTCACATTGCCTGCTTCGTGGCTTGCAATTGTAGGATATCTGAAGAGTTATGGAGCAATTGATTCAGATTTTTCCACAGGACTGATGCTTGCCGCCGGAGTGATGATCGGAACAACCATCTGGTTCTACATAATGGCGAAACTTCTCTGCAAGCATACAGACAGGATAAAACCGAATTTCATACATAAGCTGAATTTTTCAACCGGATTATTTCTTGTAATTCTCGGCGCCGTAATATTATTCAGAATCTCGGCGGCCGTCATAGCATGATCAAAGCCTGAAACTGACTTGGACCAAACAGAGACAACCAGAATGGAGCTGAAGCAGAACAGAAACATCTGCAGTTTCTGTCAGACTCCGATCAAGAACGAACTTGAGTCTTTTATATGTCCGTCCTGCCATTCGCCTTATCACAAGGACTGCTGGCTGGAGAACAAAGGCTGTGCAGTTTACGGTTGCGGCGAGAAGATCGTTGAAGACGACCAGGAAACTTCAATGCGGGCGGCGATCATCAACATCGAATACCTAATAAACAGAAATCAGTATTCCGAAGCAATATACGAAGCCAAACAACTGCTCAAGGTTGAAAGAAGAAATTCTGACCTGAAGAACCTTTACAACAAGGCGGTTGCGCTCATCAACAATAAGATGAACCTGATGAGCAGCGGCGATGATGCATTTTCGAGAAAGGACTACAAGGCTGCAGAAGTCTATTATAAGAATGTGCTCAGGTACACAGACGAGCTTGAAAGCAATTTTGTAAGCACAAGGCTTGAGATCATAAAGGACAAGATCCCCGAGCAGAACAGGAGGAGGATCTATTACAACATACTGCTGATCGCAACAATACTTGCAATACTTTCCGCGATCGGCTATCTCGCGTATTATACCTTTGTGCTGAAAGAGGACCGGGAGTATGCGGAACTTGTAAGGTCAGACAAGGCAAACGACCTGAGGTCCATGGAAACTATGATCGGCAAGTACGAAGCGTTTCTGCGGGACTACAGCGACGGCAGATACAAGGAGAAGATAAAGGCCAGGATAAACAACTATTCCGGTCAGATCGCCGGCATTTATTACAAGGATGACTGGAAGCTGGCGCTCAAGCACTTCAAGAAGATCGAAGAGACCCTGACTCCGGATGAAGCAAAGGTCCTTCACGGCAAGATCTACAATGTGGCTTTTGCAGAATACAGGCAGAAAGTGGACAATGCAAAGAAAATGAATGCGGCGAAGAAGTATCAGGAATCGCTGAACGAGCTCAAAAATGCTTCAATGATCGTATCTTATTTCCCGGAATCATCCATCACCAAGGACTTGCCGACCCTTGAAAACAACATCAGCATTCTGAACAAGAAGATCTCCTCGGTTCAGAAGGCAAACGAAATTGAAAGAGAGATCAGGGATTTTGACTCTCAGCTTACTTCTCTTTCATCCGTGGGTTTGAATGCTCAGTTGATCTCAGCAAGGATTAGCAGGATAGTCTCACCGGGACTTTATACGGCAAAGGAGACCGGTTCAGACAATCTGATATCGGTCAAATGCACATCCAGGGATTTCAGGGAGGGACAGCTTGTGAACATGGAGTGCATTCAGAGCGGAAAAACAAGGCTTCCGGATGATTTAGGAGGAAAGGAAGTGCCGCACTATGTTTCCCTTTTTGATTCGGAGAATTTCTCGCTTTCAGCGGCGGATGAAGCCGAAAGGGAAATGCTCAACGAAAGGCTGAAAAACCTCCGCAGGCAGAAGCATAAGATCGACAGCCTCCTCAAGCTGAATCTGCTCTGAATCGCAGAAATACGCCCGTATTTTTGAGCGCAGATTGTTAGCCCGCGAGCATGATTCTGACCAAAAAATATATTGCATGGAAAATCCATAATTGGTATTTTGATATCTTTCCCTGAATTGTAGGCACTGCTTCCTGGTGTTTAGGGAATGGGTAGGTTGCAGAGCGGTCAAATGCATCAGACTGTAAATCTGACGACTATTGTCTTCGGAGGTTCGAATCCTTCCCTACCCACGGAAGAGATTGCGGGAGTAACTCAGTTGGTAGAGTCACAGCCTTCCAAGCTGTTGGTCGCGGGTTCGAGTCCCGTCTCCCGCTCGGCAGTTGCTGATGTAGCTCAGTTGGTAGAGCACTTCCTTGGTAAGGAAGAGGTCACCGGTTCAATCCCGGTCATCAGCTCAGAGAGTCCGCAGAAACAATATGGCGGGCGGTTTTGTGAGATAAACATCTGCTCCGAACGGCAAAAACTTCCTCACAGAATTACCGAAAACCGGAGTTAAAAACACTATCAATAAGTCATGGCAAAAGAAGGATCACGCATAAAGATCAAGCTTGTAAGCATTGAGGGCCCGCACAAGGGAAAGTCTGTTTATGTTACATTCAAGAACAGAATAAACTCCAAGGAGAGGCTTGAGATGAAGAAATACTGCAAGTGGACCAAGAAGCACATCCTGCACAGGGAAACGAAGTAATTTTTACGGGTGTAGCTCAATTGGTAGAGTAGCGGTCTCCAAAACCGTTGGTTGGGGGTTCGAGTCCCTCCTCCCGTGCTTAACGAAGTAAACACATTGAAATGAAGGATAAGATCATAAATTTTTTCGAGGACATCTACAAGGAGATGAAAAAGGTCTCCTGGCCTAAGAAAGCTGAACTTATAGACTCAACAAAGATCGTGATCCTGACAATGCTGATCTCAGCCGTATTTGTTTATATAATCGATAAGGGCATCAGTGAGCTAAT
>DAIQRO010000397.1:0-1982 GCA_036786155.1 Bacteroidota bacterium | reverse complement strand
CCTCGACTTTTCTTCTTGCATTCACCGACATCCTGAATGCGCTGTCAGGATTCTCAAGCAATGAAATTATTGCATCTGAGAAAACTCCTGCATCTCCAGGCTCCACCAGCGTTCCGTCAGAATTGTTTTCAAGAAGGTAAGGAATGCCTCCGACATTGGTTGACACGACAGGCATTCCGAGCGCCATTGCCTCAATCACGCTGACGGGGTGGTTGTCAAAATTCGTTGTATTGATGAAGATGTCATAATCCTGTGAAAGTCCGGTCCACTCCTTCTTCGAAAGCCTGCCTGCGATCTTAACTGAATCCTTGATGCCAAGCTCTTCGACCTTCTTCATGAACGGTGCAAGGCTTCCGTCCTTATCGGGTCCCACCATGCACAGTTCAGCATCCGGATAGGACATCTTAATTGCAGAAAGTGCTTCAACTGCCATCTCAGGATTGTATATCTCATGAAAGGACCTTACCCAAAAAAGTTTCGGTCTCACCGATCTTCTTTCTTTGAAAGGATAATCAATTACAGGGATAAAGTTCGGGATGTAATCAACATCATAGCCTTCATCGGTGAAGTGTTTCTTCAGGTACAGTGAAGGCGAGATGTTGCGGTACGCATTGCCGAAAACATCACGGCAAAGAGAAGGTGAACTCTTCAGCCTTTCCGGATATCCGCCACCCCTGAGGATCGGCACATACGGGATATTGTTTCTTTTGCTGAGTTTTGCAAGTACGTATGTGAACCAGAATGCCTTCATGCTGTAAGAATCAATAAGCACAAGGCGCAGGTCTTTCTTATATTTGTTGAATGTTCTGACCATGTCCATAAGCCTGTGCGGCTGGCTCAGCTTGTCCGAAACGGCCCTAAGATCGAAGTGCTCCGAGAGTTTCGGGGCAAGAGTTTCGATAAAAGTGGGAGTATAACCGTGTGATGAAAGTATGTTCCCTGCATAGAGAATCATACAGGGGGCCTGCGGAGCAAGTGAATGAAAGCGAGGCCGTAAATGAATCCGGGCGCAGCTGTCCTCATGGCTGCATGGCCAAGCGTTATGAAAACAAACACCGTGCACATAACGAGTATGATCCTGTCGTCCGTTGATCTGATCTTGAAGAAAGTCATTACCGGAACCAGCACAATTATTGCGATCACTGCAACACCGAACACGCCGTGTTCTGCAAGAAGCCTTGAATATTCAATATGCGCTGCCGCTTCTATACCGCTGATCTCACCTCGCTTGAAAGTTGCCATACCGGGGCCCACACCCGTCAGCATATTATCCTCAAAGATCGTAAGGTCTTCTGCAAATATCTCTTCCCTTCCGCTGAACATATTGCTCTTCTCCTTATTATACATTGATTCTCCCTTGAATCTCATCTCAAGCAAACCGCCGCTCACCTCATTCACATAATAGAAGCCAAGAGAGCCTATCACAAATATGAACATGAACGAAAACACGACCCGGTTCAGCTTGTCTTTGAACCGGCTGTCAAGCAGTGTCATAATGATGATCGTGAGTGCGATCGCAATTGCCGGTGCAAGCATACCGCCCCGTGAGAATGTTGCCAGTCCCCTTACAAGGAAGCTGAGCAGAAGAATTCCCGCGATGTAATTGACCCTGAACAGGCGGATATTGAGGAAGTAAGCCATTGCGATGAGCATGATGCCCAATCCGAAAATAGTGGAAACCTGATTCGGTCCGAATCCTCCGCTTGCCTGGAAATTTGACTCGGTTGTGAACTCAACATCCTCAAGCGATCCTGACTTGAAATAAACAAAGATAGACATCGCGGCAATCGGATAAAGCATTGCAAGCAATGTCTTTCTGAATTGCGGCAGAGGTATCTTGCGCCTGTAGAAGTACATCCCTGCAACTCCGAGCGTAATGGGCCCCGAAAGATTGAACGAAACCATCTGCCTTGACAGGTCAAATGTACCGAAGTCAACGTACATGATTGACGGAAGAAGGAGAAGTACAAGTATGATGAATA
>DAIQRO010000133.1:6627-8708 GCA_036786155.1 Bacteroidota bacterium | reverse complement strand
CTTTGTCTTCTTCAAGATGTGACCTGTTGAATGAATTCATTGTGCTTGCAAGTCCCTTAACTGCAAAACTCTCGGCGCAGTCGGAGTATGTTTCAATCATCTTTTTTATCAATCCGAACTCATCTTCGGTAAACTCACCAAGCACAAAATCCACATATTCATCCTTTCTTATGATGCCATCCCTTCCGATTCCAAGCCTGAGTCTCGCATATTCGTCTGATTCAAGCTCATATGCAATGCTTGCCAATCCGTTGTGGCCGCCGTCACTCCCTCTTCCCCTGATTCTTATAGTTCCGAGCGGGATCTGAAAATCATCGACGATCGCAAGCACATCTTCTTTCAGCACATTGTATATTTCCATACATTCCCTTACGGCAGTTCCGCTGTTGTTCATGTACGTCGTCGGCTTAATGAGAATTATCTTCTCTCCGCCGAGTTCATATTCTGCTTCGTACCAGTCGCCCTTGCCGGGCCTGAGTTTCAGGCCGTGCCTTGCGCAGAGTGCGTCAATGACAAAGAACCCTATGTTGTGCCTTGTTTTGCTGTACCTTGTTCCGGGATTTCCAAGCCCTGCGATCAGTTTCATGAATCAGCCCGGAATGGGGATCGGATTACTCTTCGTCTTCCTTCTTGCCCTTTGAAAGAACTTCCGGTTCAGCCGGTCCTTCTTCAGCAGTTTCGGTCGTTTCCTTCACAACGGTCGGCGGTACCACAGCCGCTACAACAGCGTTCTCATCATTCAGTATCTTCACATTTTCAATCTTGATATCGGAAACTTTGATGGAATCATTGATTCCAAGGCCGGATATCTCAACGTCAATGTGAGAAGGAATGAATTTCGGGAGGCACTGAACTTCCAGTTTATGCAGTACATGCTGAAGCACTCCGCCTTCCTTAACGCCGGCGGCGTTTCCGGCAAGGTGAACGTTCACTTCTATAGTGATCTCTTCGCCTTCTTTAAGGGCTATCAGGTCAAAATGAAGAGGCCTTTCGGTAAGGGGATGAAACTGCACATCCTTCAGGATGCATGGAAACACATTGTCCTGAACCTTCAGATTTACAATGTTGGATTCCGTTGTATAAATGACCGGCCTGAGGTCATTCAGACTGGCCGCGATGCTCAATCCATCCACTCCGTGGCCGTAATAGATTCCCGGGATCATGCCCTCTCTTCTCAATTGGTTCAAAGTGCGATCCTTGAATTCTTCTCGTTTGCGGGCAATTAGGGTTATTTCTGACATGATGCGAAAAATTTAAAAATGAACTACAAAAATAGCCCAATAGGCTAAAATTATCAATCGAATTTTTGGTGACAGGAAGACTTGCAGTCTTATGAGGAAATTCTGTACCGGGAGAGGGACTTGAACCCCCGACCTACGGATTATGATTCCGACGCTCTAACCAGCTGAGCTATCCCGGCATATGGCAATTGATCAAATTAAGATTATGAAATGTCTTATTCAATGACCTAAGAGAGTCCTTTTGAATAACGCCGCACATCTCAGCCTCATAAGATCGTATAGCACAAACCTGACTGCTGGGCTCGAAGTTGCTGTTGCTCAGTGAGATCCTGCTTCACTCAGAAAGGCCCTAATCATTTCTAATCAATTGAATAAACTTGCTAATTTTGATAACTTGACCAAAATTTATTCGCCTTCTTAGAGTGAGATTGTCCTTAATCACAACCCTCGTTCCGCTTGCCTTACTGCTTCTTGCCGGTAATGCAATCTCCCAGGATAAGTGGTGGAAAGATAAGAAATTCAAGAATGAGGGCCAGAGAGCTAAGTATGAACTCTGCAAGAAAACGTTCACAGATGTGTCAAACGGCTTCAATTACGGAAATGAGGGAAGCATCAGTCAGCATGTTTCATCTCTCATATATCTGAACATCTTCGGAAATGAGATGGGGTTCTATAATGTCTCTCAGGCCGAAGCAATTCTGACAGCATTCATGGATAATTTTCCAATTGAAAGGTTTGAATACAGCAGCTCCACACGCTATAATAATTACGCCTCTGCAATCGGCACCTATGAATACAGGAAAGGCAGCATAAAGAGCTCCTTCTCGGCCACCGTCAGCC
>DAIQRO010000133.1:0-6617 GCA_036786155.1 Bacteroidota bacterium | reverse complement strand
AATGCATACACACCCGCCGGACTGAAGGGAAGCAGGACAAACAAAATCATTCTGGTCTCCATTGCCATTCTGTTCTTATGGGCGGCCGCCGTTCATTTCTCCGCACTCTATGTCAAGGACAATTCAATAAAGGAATTTGACTCTATCAGCAGGGAGACCAATACTGCAAACAAGGAATACTGTATTGGCCTGTTTGATAAGACGCAGAAAGATCTTGTCAGCTTTGCGGGAGAACTGGCATCCGGTGAGAGCATAAGAAGGAGCATAGAAAGAAATGACATCCGGAAGCTCTTCGAGGAAATCATGCTTGCCAATGCAGACAATTCTTACCAGATAGAAGTGTATAACTCCAAACTGGAACTCCTCGCCTTTTCCGGCCGCAAACTTGATCCTGACATTTACACACTGCAAAGAGCTGTGAAGTCTGGCAGATTCACTGTTATAAAGGAGCTTGGATTTTTCACCTATCTTATTTCCTATACGCCGGTCTTGTCTGAAAAGAAGAACGAGCCGGCGGGAGTGATCGCATGTGCAAAACTGATCGAGGTCAAGGAACCGATAGGCAAGGCATATTACGAAACAGCAAGTCTGCTCGGTATGTTTGAAAGCCATTCTCACTCAAAGGCCGTGCTAAAACCCGCCGATCCTATTTCCGGAAGGATCGTGTATGACAGCCTTTCAATGGCGGGCAGTATCAGAGTGGAGCTTAAAGGAACTGACAACAGCACAATTGCATATCTCTTTCTCAGTGATTACAGCAAGATCGTTCATGTACAGAATATAGAGGCGCTTGAGGCAAAACTGGTTTCCGGCATTGTCTTCGCTATTACGATGCTTGTGCTGATCCTGTATTTCAGCTTATCCTCAGGGATCCGAAGCAGGCTTCTGAAATTCGCATTGCTGATCGCAATACTCATTCCGATCCGGTATGTCTGGATACGCTTCGCGTTTCCTTCCGCTTTAATGCCGCTTGAGATATTCAGCCCCGGTGATTACGCCTCGACTTTCGGAAACGGGATCGCGCGTTCGCTCGGAGATCTGTTCATCACATCTTTCTTACTGCTCTCCGTTGCAGTTTACGGATTCTATATCACTGTAAAGGATTCAAGTTATGCATCGCTCTTGTCATCGCAGGAAAGCAAGCGCATATCAATGGCTAAGATTTCAGGAGCGCTCGTTCTTTACTTTGCCGCAGCATTCTCATTCGGAACGCTCTTTCAGAACATTGTCAATGACTCTAACCTGCAGTTCTTTGACAAGGGAAGCGTGATCCCCGGGCCTTCATTGTTTACAATGAACCTTGCCCTGCTGTTCATTGCCTTTTCGATGTTCCTTTTTCTCATTTCACTGGTGATAATATGCAACAGGAAGCTTGTCTATAATGTACTGGCAAATTACAGATACAGGAAGTACAGTTACATGATTCTCCTTCTTGTGATTCTCGGAACAAACTTCCTCATCGCCGCTATACTGAAAGAGTCCGATCCCGACTGGATCTACAGACTGCTTGTCATAATTCTGAGCAGTGCAATGGGCATTTACCTCTCCAACAAGCTTTACCTCTCAAAAGACTACAATGCTGTTTCCCTGAAGAACCTCTCAATACTTGTGATCTTCTGCCTGATTACTGTGCCCGGGATTCTGCTTGACAAGCTTACATCACAGGAGACCCGGTTTGTGGAGCTGATAGGAAACAGGCTTGCGGAAGACGAAAGCGACAGGGTCAAGTTTCTGCTGATCACGGAGCTTGCAAAACTTGCTGACAGCAAAAAAATTGAATCGGACCTCAATGTAAAGAGCAAGCAGCAGGAACTCGCATTTTCCGTTTGGGGCGAAAGCAGTTTCAGCGAGGAGAGCTTCAACACTACAGTGATCGTAACAGATACAAACAGAAGGATCAAAAGCGACTTCGTGTTTGGTCCCGCAAACATAAGGCCTGATTCTGTAATGGCTTATGTTGAAAGGTCAGTTTTTCGAAAGCCAAAGCCGGTAACCGAGACCGGTGTCGATACAACGGAATTTGCTGATTCTCTTCTTGCCGAAGGAGAAGAAGAGATGGAAGAGTTTGAAGAAGAGGAACCGGGCAATCTTATTGAAGCCGACAAGATAATAGTCGTCAAGAACGATCTTGGAAAATACTACGCGGGAATTGTGCCGCTTGAAATTCTTAATCTCAGGAGCACGTCATTTGAAACGAAGCTCGGGTATATAGTAATGGCTGTGGAATATGACTCCAAGAACTATCCTATGCAGTCCTCATCTCAGCTTTTCAGAAACTACTCGGGGGACAAGCTCTTCGACAAGCTGATCTCAACTCCGGTCATTACGGAATACGTTGGCGGCGAGATCACCGGCTCCACAAACAGGGACATCTCAAAAGAGAACACCACTTCCCTGAACGCATTCATGGAGTCCATAAAGAACAAGCCCGAAAAATCCGGTTGGAGGTATGAGACGATCAACAATGAAAAGTACAGGACATTTTACATCATAGCCGCACCGGAAGAGCTTACGCTTGACGAAAGGGTTTTTGCAATAAGCCTCAAGAGAAATGACGTGAAGCTCATCGTATTCTTCTATATGAAATTCATACTTTTCACTGTTGCCGTTTACCTTATTGCGCTGGCTATCATTGCGCTGATAATGCTTCCGAGACTCAGAAATCTCCGGCTCAACTTCCGCGAAAAACTGTTTGCTTCATTCCTGCTTGTATCGGTCATTCCGATCGTCCTGCTTGCCGCATACACCAGGACTTTCATTGAGAACAAGTACAGCATAAATTTCCGCGACCAGCTCATATCCGACCTCAGTCTCGTATCACAGAACATAAAAAGCGGACAGGCGGGGATCGGAAGATTTGACAGCCTTGGCGTGGAGGGAAGCAACATTCTTGCCAAGTCAATACAATCGTCAGACAAGAACTTCAACATCTTTTCAAAACACCGCCTTGTGGCCACGACCGACGAAGAGCTTTACAAATCGGACCTGCTCGACACACGGGTTGATGCAGATGCTTTCTACAATGTGTATGTGATGAAGAGGGATTTTTATTCGAAGACCAAAGACCTGGGTCCGTATTCATTCATAGTCGGATACAGGCCGCTCTTTGATTCACGCAACAACATAGTGGGGCTGATCTCTTCGCAGACGGTTTACAAGCAGAACCTCATGAATGAAGAGCTCACTGAAATTCTCACGTTCATTTTCGGAACATACTTCATTGTGATCATACTTCTGCTGATACTTGTAACATACATGACCGAGAGGATCTCCAAGCCGATCGAGAGGCTTCAGCTTGCAACGGAGAAGATCGCCAAGGGCGAGAGCAATGTTGAGATTGATTCTCACAGCAGTGATGAGTTTGGAAAGCTTGTCGAATCATTCAACAAAATGTCGCATGAGCTTGAGAACTCAAAGAAGCAATTGAAGAGGGCCGAGCGCGAGGCAGCATGGAGAGACATTGCAAGAAGAGTGGCTCATGAGATAAAGAATCCTCTTACTCCCATGAAACTTTCCATACAGCATCTGCAGGAAATTTACTCATCGGGAAACAGGGAGGAATTCGAAAAACTTCTTGCCAGGACGAAGGACATCATAATTAAGGAAGTGGATAAGCTTAACAGGATTGCAACCGAGTTTTCAAATTTTGCAAAACTGCCGGGAAGAAAATACGAAGAAACCGATCTCAATCAGGTCATAGAAGAGGTTATCTCTCTCTATGAGCGGGCAAATAACATTTCCTTTGTAAAATCGCTTGACCCTGCCGTTGGATTGATATGGGCAGACAAGCAGGAGCTCAACAGGGTCTTTCAGAATCTCATAAAAAACTCCATGCAGGCAATTGAAGACCGCGGAACTATTGAAGTGAAGACATACTCAGGTAACGGCAGGATAGTGGCAGAGGTGTCCGACACAGGCGAAGGAATTGATCCCGAAACTCTGAAGAACCTTTTCGAACCCAATTTCTCAACCAAGTCAACGGGCATGGGGCTCGGGCTTGCGATAGCAAAGAAGAGCCTCGATGACATGAAAGCGGAGATCACATTTGAGAGCCGGCTTGGAGAAGGGACTAAGGCGGTGATAAGATTCATCCCTCTAAACGGAAGCGGCATCTGAGTGAAAAATCAACTGCTTAAAGGACTGCTGACGGTAGCCGTCTGCTCGGTTTTGGTTTCATGCGCCAATCAGCTTCCGCCGCCGGGCGGCCCTGATGATACAGACGCGCCCGAGATTCTCGAAGTATTTCCCAAACCCAGTTCGAAGAACTTCCTTGGAAATGAGATTGTGATAAGATTCAATGAGTTCGTTGACAAGCGGAGCTTCATTGAGTCATTCAGGATCTACCCGGAACCTAAGGGAGTGCCGGAAATCAGCTGGAGCGGCAAAGACGCCTTCATCAGTTTTCCCCGTGCTCTTGAAAAGAATACGACCTATGTGATCACATTGGGGAACGACCTGAGGGACATCCGGGGCGGAAATGCCCTTCCAGCTCCCGCAGTGTTCGCATTCTCCACCGGCAGTAGAATAGACACAGGAGCAATTTCCGGAAAAGTTGTTGCCGGAAAGCTTGACCGCGTAAGGATACTTCTTTATAAGACTGACGGTCAGCGAATTCCCGATCCTTCCAGAGACAAATCAGATTATTCCGTACAGCCGAATCAGGCGGGAAGTTTCATCTTTCCATATCTTCCTGACGGCAGGTACAGAGTTTTTGCAGTTTATGATGATGACCGGAATTCTTTGTGGGCAAAGGATATTGAGAAGATCGCCGTTGCAAATATGGACATTGACCTGAAGAACGGAAGCTCCGGTGAGAATGCAGTGCTGATCATGGAGAATATCTTTCAGGAGCCCGGCAATCCGGAATTTCTGAAGAGCCTTGCCGCCGATTCCTCCGGAAGGGTTTTTGCCAGCACGGGATCGGGCGACAGCATTATCAGCGGTTCTTCGAAGATCTATCTGCTTTTCAAAAACCTTTCTGCCGGTAAGCAGGACATTGTCCAAAGCTTAACACTTTTTGACTCTGCATCTGCCAGGCAGTACAAACCTGTATTCAACTGGCTCAGCGATTCCCTTCTCGAAATATTTTCTGCCGTGAAGTTCAGCCCGGGATCAGAGATCACTTTGACAATTGATCTTACCAATACAGCAGACAATCTGAGGTACGAGAGGTCATTCAAGGTAACCGACAAACTTCCTTCGGTATTATCGGGAAGCGTTGAAGGCGCGGGCGTGGAGATTGAGAATGTGATTATCGTGTTATCTAAGAAAGGTTCAACCGAGCCGCCGCGCATCTCAGAAGCTGATGCAGAAGGAAGGTTCAGTTTCTCCGGGGTGCAAGAGGGAGAATACCGGCTGATCGCCTTCATTGATTCAAACGGCAACGGCAAGCCCGATGCAGGAAGCCCTGATCCGTTTGCCTTTTCCGAAAGGATCCTTGTTTATGACAGAGAGCTGAACATCAAAAGCGGATGGAATGTGGAAGACGTAAGGATTACTTTCGGCTCTTCTGCAAAGTGAATTGTGATCTGAGCGTTAACCTGCAGCCTGCATTTCCCCGGTGATCTTCATTGAAAGTTCATTGAGCAACAGTTCGGGAAATATGTTCCTGTCAATATCCTGAACGGCTTCTTCGATAAGCTTTATGACTGCGTAGTTGTTTATGCTGAAGTTGGATGCAAATTTTCTGAGCCTGTCCAGCTTGTCTTTGTTTATCACGTTCGCCTCATTCCCCGAAGCAACAAGCGCGGCATCCCTGAACCAAACCGAAAGCAGCGAGAGGAATCGCTTGATCTTCTGCTTGTCTTTGGATGCTATCACAGAATCAATTTCCTTTCCCGCCGCAAGATGCCTGCCCGTAACTGATGAAGCGAGAAAGCTGATCGCCTTTTCCCTCAGTTCAAGAAAATCCTGTTCGACTATCTCCCTGCAGGAGCTGATACTGCCCTGCGAAAGCGCCGCATAGAATCTGCTTGCTTCCCCATCAAGTTCAGGATGCTCCCTTTTGATAAAAGCATGAACATCTTCATCGGACAGCGGATCAAATCTCAGCAACTGGCATCTTCCGATAATAGTTGGAAGCAGGGAGTTGATCCTTGATGATGTAAGTATCAGGAGATTGTCCTCAGGCGGCTCTTCAAGAACTTTGAGCAGTGCATTTGAACTTTGCTGGTTCATTCTGTCCGCCTGCGAGATCATGAACACTTTCTTCTTCCCTGAATATCCCGTAAGCAATGCCTTGTCTTCGCTTTCATTCCTGCCGGCGGGTAGCGCTGTTACGAATCTCATGAGCGGCGGCCGAAGCAAGGAAATGTCCCTGCAGTTCCTGCATGCGCCGCATGCATTGACTCCGTCAACCGGCGAGTCGCAGTTGACAAGCATTGCAAACTCCACAGCCGCTGCATCTTTTCCTGTGCCTTCCGGACCGTGAAAGAGCATTGCATGAGGAATCCTCTTTTTGCTAAACATGTTCATGAGGATCTCCTTGGGCCTTTGCTGTCCTATAACGTTATTCCACATTTTGTCAGAATGTATTGCCTATGCCGAATTGAAAGTTGTACTTGTCCCTGAAGTTTGCACCTGATCCGAAGATCCAGTTAGAGCCGCCCACCGGCCCC
>DAIQRO010000396.1:0-1985 GCA_036786155.1 Bacteroidota bacterium | reverse complement strand
GGGATGTGAACGGTGACGGTTTCGATGACCTGATCGCCGGAGGAATTAGTTACAATTCACTTGACGGAAGGGCCATTCTCTATGATTACTTCATGAAAAATGGAATTTATGCCGACAGGCAAATGACTGGAGAATTTACAAATGATCTCTTCGGCACCAGCGTTTCGGATGCAGGTGACCTCAACGGCGACGGTTACGGGGACCTGATTGCCGGGTCACAGGGCTACAATAATTATACGGGAAGGGCTTACGTATTCTTCGGCGGCGCAACGCCTGATTTCATTCCGGATCTTGTATTAAACGGTGAAGGTATATCAAACGTATTCGGAATTTCAACATCTTCAGCAGGAGACGTGAACGGAGACGGATATGATGTTGTGATAGTCGGAGCTTACGGATACAATTCAAGTTTCGGGCGCGCTTACATTTATTACGGAGGTTCAAGCATGAACAGTGTTGCAGATGTGATACTTAACGGAGAAGCCGTCTCCAACTATTTCGGAGTTTCGGTTTCCGGTACGGGTGATGTGAACGGAGACGGGTTTGAGGATGTGATTGTAGGCGCCACGGGGTATAACTCCAGCGCGGGAAAGGCATATCTCTTTTTGGGCGGCAATCCGATGAATAACAGCGTTGATGCTGAATTCTACGGAGAAAGTCCAAATGATATTTTTGGAGCTTCTGTTTCTGGGGCAGGTGACCTGAACGGCGATGGCTACAAAGATATTGTAATAGGAGCTAGCGGTAACAACACGGGAACAGGAAGGGCATATATCTTTATCGGCGGCAGTTTCATTTCTCAGTTTCCATATCTCACTATTAACGGTGCGGCAGTCAATAATTACCTTGGATTTTCTGTCTCGGGAGCAGGCGATATAAACAGAGACGGATTCGATGATTTCATTGCCGGCGCATACGGTTACAACAATTATTCCGGACAAGCATATATTTTTTTCGGAAGTGCTTTGCTGGACCCGTTCGCAGATGTATACTTCACTGATTTCGGCGGTTCGTCACTCCTGGGAACTTCTGTGGGCGATGCCGGAGATATGAACGGCGACGGCTATGCAGATGTAATTATTGGAGCGAGCGGATATCAGATTAATATGGGAAAGAGCTATGTGCTGTTTGGAGGAACTTACATGGACAACTTGCCTGATATTACAATGAGGGGTGATACAGCACAGACTCTCTTTGGGGGTTCAGTTGCCGGAGCAGGAGATTTCAACGGGGACGGATTTGCCGATGCAATAGTCGGAGCAAGAAACGCAGTCCAGGGTAAGGGAAAATCTTATGTGTATCTGTCATCAGCGATCAACATCAGTCCCAATCTCCTTTTCGTAAAGGACCTTCCAAATGATCAGGGAGGAAAGATACAGATCAAGTGGGCAAGAAGCGGATACGATGTAACGGGAGTGAACAAGATTACAAGCTACAGCATCTTCAGGAGTTTTCCTCCAAGCGGGGGAAACTTCAACTGGCAGAGCGTTGCGGAGATCTCTTCGGAGAAACTTCCCTTTTATTACTATCTCGACAACACTCCGCTTGATTCAAGTTCACTGAATCCGGGAATCTACTATTACCGGATCAAGGCCAAAACTGCCAGTGCGGAAGAGTTCTGGTACTCCGATATCATGAGCGGAAGAAGCGTTGACAATCTCGCGCCGCTTGCAGTCTCCGGATTCTCAGCGCAGGCGTCAGGAGGCAATGTGATTCTCAACTGGGACATGAATACGGAACCGGACCTTTATAACTATGTGCTGTACCGAAGCACAGCGTCTTCTATTGATCCGAACATAGCGGTTCCGATTGCAACAGTAACGGATCCGACTTTCACAGATACGTCACCTCTCAGCGGACTGTACTACTACTTCATACTTGCACAGGACATTCACAATAACAAAAGCCCGCTTGCAATGACCGAAAGCCCGAACATAACAGTCAATCTCACCGTGCTTATGCAGGGCTTCTACAGTGCATCTTCA
>DAIQRO010000132.1:8492-8737 GCA_036786155.1 Bacteroidota bacterium | reverse complement strand
GAAAGGAAAACGCCCTGATGCCTAACTGGCTTCACCTACCTGTGGGATACCACGGCAGAGCAAGCTCGGTGGTCGTCAGCGGAACCAACATTATCAGGCCGAAGGGCCAGACAAAGGCTGATGACGAAGAGAAGCCGCAGTTCGGACCCACTAAACTTCTCGACTTTGAACTTGAAATGGGTTTCTTTATCGGAAAGGGAAACAATCTCGGCAAGTCCGTCCCGGTCGGCGATGCCCACAATCAT
>DAIQRO010000132.1:6703-8463 GCA_036786155.1 Bacteroidota bacterium | reverse complement strand
ACTTGATGCGCTTGAGCCGTTCAAGGTGAAGCGGCAGAAACAGGATCCGCCGGTACTGCCATATCTCAGGAGCAGCGGTGAATGGCATTACGACATTAATCTTGAAGTGAGCATAAAGTGCGCCAACTGCAATGATTACAACGTGATCTCGAGGTCAAATTTCAGGTATCTTTACTGGGACGTCTGCCAGCAGGTTGCTCACCATACAGTGACAGGATGTAACCTGAGAACAGGCGACCTCCTTGCATCCGGAACAATAAGCGGAGCAAGTGAAGACTCTTACGGAAGTTTGTTTGAGCTTACATGGAAAGGAACGAAGCCGCTGAATCTTGCGTGCGGAGAAACAAGAAAGTTTCTTGTTGACGGAGACGAGCTCAGGATAACGGGCTGGTGTGAGGGCAACGGACATAAGATAGGCTTCGGCGAGGTTACCGGTAAGATACTTCCCACAAACTGATTTCCGACATGAGATCAAGCCTGAGAATATTCCGAAGCATTTTGACTGCATTGCCTGTATTTTCGATGGCCTTAATTTCGTGCTCCGATGATACACAGTCATCCAACAGTCCGAATGAGCCGCAAAGAGATTTCCGATATCCTTATTCGCTCAATTCATTCTGGTATTATACGACGTACAACTTTGTTGCAAACTACAGGCCCGACAGCATCAGAAACATTATCGCGCCTGACACAATTGTCGGATACGGATCTGCACTGTTTTCTTCAGACACCGTTATTGCACAGGACACTTTCCGGATCCTTAGAAACACACATTCTTCGGAAGGACACACTCACACTACAATCGAACTTTACAAACAGCATGATACGGGCCTGATAAGGCATGCCTTTTATTCAAGCGGAACAAATTTCGGTCCGTTCAGGAGCAGTTCCGATTTGAAGTACAGTTTCAATGGAAAGCAGTATTTCAGCATAACTGATCTTAAGCATGAATTGCGGCAACCTGACTTTCATGGAGATACTTCCCTGACATTTGATGATCCTCCTGTACTTGCGCTGAAATACCCGGTCTATGAAGGCAGTGAATGGCTTTACCTCGATTACGGAGCGACAAAAATAACGAAGAAGTATTCGGGCTACGAAGAAGTTGCTTCTAACGGAAGGAGTTACTTTTGTGCAAAGGTGAAAAGGAACTGGTACATCAATAACTCCACGACACCGGACCCCAATCTTCAGTTCGTGGATTACTTTGCCAAGGAGGGAATGGTGAAGCGCGATTTTGTGATCTCAAACGTGCTTGTTTCAAACTCACTCGGAGAGCCGCTGGGTTACATAGATGTATGGGAACATGCATTTCTTAACTTGTACACTGTGCCATAACATGGACAACACGAACAAAGAAAGTACAGAGAAAGTAAGACTGACACAAATGGTCAAGGCGGCCGGCTGCGCTGCCAAGATCTTTCCCGGAATTCTTTCCGAGGCACTGAGAGAAATTGACTGGCACACTGATGAAAACGTACTGGTCGGATTTGATGGAAAGGATGATGCGGGAGTTTACAGGGTAAATGACGAACTCGCTCTTATACAGACAACGGATTTTTTTACCCCTGTTGTTGATGATCCCTATACATACGGACAGATAGCTGCGGCAAATGCACTGAGTGATGTTTATGCAATGGGAGGCAGGCCTGTAACGGCCCTTAACATAGTTGCATTTCCCCAAGCGGAGGACCTCTCGATCCTCAAGGAGATTCTTCGCGGAGGGGCAGACAAGACTAAGGAAGCAGAGACTGTAATAA
>DAIQRO010000132.1:3035-6693 GCA_036786155.1 Bacteroidota bacterium | reverse complement strand
GCGGCCATTCAATTGATATACCGAACATCGCCTACGGACTTGCTGTGACCGGCTATATTCATCCGCAAAAGATAATAGCAAATGACGGTGCAAAGCCGGGTGACGTGCTCGTACTGACTAAAGCCTTGGGAACAGGCATAATGAACAACTGCATAAAATTTTCTTCCCTTGACAGCACAAAGTCTGATGCTCTTTTATCATCAATGCTCAGACTTAACAGAAATGCCTCCGAGTGCATGCAGAGAGCCGGAGCAAACGCGTGCACTGATGTTACGGGATTCGGTCTCGCGGGACATTCCATGCAGCTCGCAAAAGCCGGAAGAGTGAACCTCAGATTTTATATGCAATCCCTTCCCCTGCTCGAGGGAGTGAAGGAAGCAATAGATGCGAATATGCTTACACGCGGAGACAGGTCAAACAGGGATTACACAAGGGAGAGCCTTGTAACAGAAGGAGGAGTTGACAAGATGCTTGAGCATCTTCTGTTTGATCCTCAAACTTCCGGAGGCCTGCTTATATCAGTTCCGGCCGGGAATTCTCAAAGACTGCTTGATGAACTGAAGCAGGGCGGTGATGTTGTTTCGTCAATTGTCGGGGAAGTGCTTGAGCCGGGAAATGAAGGGTACGGAAAGATCTATTCAAACTATGATAAGTGACCTCAGCGACAAGGACCTCTTTGAGTTCATAAGATCGTCAGACATTCCGCAACTGCCGCCGCTGAGGGAGATTCTTGCTGACAGATCAGCACCGGCGGTTACTGCTGACGAGTTAATGGAGTCTCTTCGGCAAAGAAGCGGGTTGATACTGTTAATAGATGCAAGATCAGAAAACGAGTTTGCAGACAATGCAATCCCCTTCTCCAAAAACTTTCCCGTGCTTGACAATTCAGAGCGTCACAAGGTCGGACTCATTTATAAAAAATATTCAAAGTCGGCGGCGCTGTGGCTGGCAATGAAGTTTGCAGAGCCGAAGTATGAGGCCCTCAGGGAATTCCTCACAGAAAACAACGCAGGCGACAAGGAAATATTTGTTTACTGCTGGAGAGGCGGCGGCAGAAGCGGTTACCTTGCAAAGATGATCTCTGATCTTGGCTACAGCCCATCGGTACTGGAGGGAGGACATAAGGCATTCAGAAGACAGGCAGTGAAATTCTTTTCCGCCAATGATTTTCCGGCGAGTCTCATTGAGCTGTCAGGGCTTACCGGCAGCGGCAAGACCGAACTGCTTCGCAGATGTTCTTCAACTCTGCCGGCTATAGACCTTGAAGGATCTGCCGCTCATTATTCAAGCCTGCTCGGAAGAGTTCCTTATGAGGTGAAAGGCCTGCCGCGCGTATCAGGTCAATCGTCATTTGAGAACAATGTATTCGCAGAGATCTTTCTCAACCGGACAGAAATGAACTTTGAAGATGAGGTATATCTCATAGAAAGCGAAAGCAGAAAGGTGGGAGATTTCTTCATACCCGAAATGCTTTACAGGAAGATGGAAACATCACCGTCGGTTAGAGTTGAATCATCCACAGAATGCAGAATAGCGAGGCTGTGCAGAGATTACTTTGGCGATGACGGAAGCAACATTGATCCGATGCACAGGGTAATGAAACTGAAAGAAGGTTTCTTCAGACAACAGTTGAGCAACAGCGTTTACGAAGACCTTATGCGTATGCTTGGATCGGGAGAGACGCAAAAGTTCACTGAAGTAATGCTTGTAAAGTATTACGACCTGCGCTACAAAGACAAATGCAAGATCCCGCTGGCAACTGTGAATGCCGATGAACCGGAATCTGCTCTGAAGATCCTTGAATCTGCCTATCGAAGATTTAAGTCCGGTTCGATTTAGTCTTTCAGAAAACAGGCTTTGCAAATTTGCCGAAGGCCTCACTCAGCAGGCGTGACTGAGTATCATTATGAACGCTCAGTGAACCGGGCGCCGGACTGGAACTCTCTTCCTTGGTAACCTTGTACAACTTCTGTGTCTTTGAAAGGCATTCCTTAAGCCGCAGTGCAAGGAATCCCCAAGCCCCCATATTTGCAGGCTCTTCCTGTACCCATGCAACTTCCTTTGCGTTGGAATACTCTGCAAGGACATTCTTCAGTCCCGATTCATCAAACGGAGAATACTGTTCAAGCGTGACTTTGGCTGTATCACTTTCTCCTTTGCTTTCCCTGTGACGAAGCAGGTCATAGTAAACTTTTCCGCTCGTTAACAAAACCCTTTTTGCTGATGACTTGTCTGCAAGTTTATCATCAATGATCTTCATAAAGACATCGTTCACAAACTCTGTTTTGTATGACCTTGCTTCGGGCAACCTCAGCAGACTTTTCGGAGTCATTATCACAAGCGGCCTTTTCTTATGTTGCTTTGACTGCCTTCTGAGAAGATGGAACAACTGAGCCGGAGTGGTCGGGTTGCAGACGATCATATTGTCATCCGCGCAAAGCGTAAGGAATCTTTCAAGCCTTGCGCTTGAGTGTTCAGGGCCTTGTCCTTCCTGCCCGTGCGGCAGCATCATTACAAGATTTGCCGGCAGTCCCCATTTCGAGTATGAACTTGAAATGAAGTTGTCAATTATCACCTGTCCGGCATTTGCAAAGTCACCGAACTGTGCTTCCCAGATAACAAGCGTTATTGGGTCAGCTGTTGAATATCCGAACTCGAATCCCAGCACAGCGGCTTCCGACAGCAGGCTGTCAAGGGGCTCTATCCAGGATATGTCGGGAGCGATGCCGTTCATCGGAATTATCTCCTCGCCCGTTTCAGCATCTGTCAGCACGATGTGTCTCTGAGAGAATGTTCCGCGCGCGCTGTCCTGTCCGCTAAGTCTGACCGGAATTCCGTCAAGCATAAGGCTTCCGAAAGCAAGCGCTTCTCCGAATGCCCAGTCAATTGCAACATCCTTCTCAAGAAAATCTTTTCGCGAGTCAATGAACTTCTTCAGCTTCGGATGCAGTGTGAAAGTCTCCGGAAGCGTGGTCATAACCTTCACGATCTCATTAAGCCTCCCGAGCGGCACATGCGTTTCTACATGCGATTCCGCGGCCTCTATCTCTTCTTCCGTAACTGCCAGAGGTATGTCGGTCTTGAACTTCTGCACTTTCTCATGCCCTTCGCTCATTCTCTCATAGATCTTCTTCTCTATCTCTTTCACTTCCTCCGGAGTTACAACCTTCTCATTCAGCAGTTTCCTTTCATAGAGCTCCTTTGCGGAAGGATGGTTCCTGATCTTCTTATACATGAGCGGCTGAGTGAAAGCTGGCTCGTCGGACTCGTTATGTACGAGCCTTCGGTATCCCCACACATCCACTACCACATCACAGTTGTACCTCATCCTGTATTCGTAGGCGATCTTCATGACAAGCAAAGTTGCCTCAGGATCGTCACCGTTAACATGAAAGATCGGTGCCTGAATCATCTTTGCGACGTCGGAGCAGTAAACCGATGACCTTGCTTCTTCCGGGTTTGTACTGAATCCGATCTGGTTATTTATTACTATGTGAATGGTTCCGCCTGTCCTGTATCCTTTGAGTTGGGAAAGGTTCAGAGTCTCTGCCACAATGCCCTCTCCCGCCACCGCCGCGTCACCGTGAATCAGTACCGGGATCACCTGCTTTCTCTCCGTGTCCTTCATCCATGTCTGTTTCGCCCTCACTATGCCTTC
>DAIQRO010000132.1:0-3025 GCA_036786155.1 Bacteroidota bacterium | reverse complement strand
ACTGAGATGCTGTTTCCGTCATTCGTATGATAAACTCCGGCGGCTCCGAGGTGATACTTAACATCACCTGAGCCCTGAGCCGAAAGCGGGTCCTGATAACCTTCGAATTCCGAAAAGATCGCGGACATGGATTTGCCGATAATGTTCGCAAGAACATTCAGCCGGCCCCGGTGCGCCATCCCGAGCACAATCTCATGCACCGAATCTGATGCCGCGCATTTCATAAGCTCGTCGAGCAGTGCAATGATCGTTTCAGAACCCTCAAGGGAAAATCTCTTATGCCCTACATATTTTTTATCAATGAACTTCTCAAAATTCTCCGCCTCGGCAAGCTTGAACAGAATGTGCTTCTTCTCTTCATTTGTAAGGCCCGGAACATTCATGTTCTTCTCCATCTGTTCTTCCAGCCATCTCTTCTTCTCCGGATCCTGAATGTGCTTATACTCAACACCGATCTTTCCGCAATATGTCTTATACAGGATGTCGAGTATCTTCCGGAGTGTCGCGGTCCTCAGGCCGGCAAGTCCGTCTGTAATGAATTCCCTGTCATAATCCCATACCGTGAATCCGTACTGAGAAGGATCAAGCTCGGGATGCTACTGCGCCTTTGATTCGAGCGGATTCAGGTCTGCAAGCAGGTGTCCGCGGCCCATGAACATATTGATGAGCTGAATCGCCTTCGCCTGTTTCTCAATTTCCTCAAGGTTGTCGATCTTCCCGAGGTCATCCGGATTCTTGTCGAGGAACCACTTTACAGGTGACATCGGTATCTGAAGGTCCTCATAGATCTCTTCGTAAAAATTATCCTCTCCTTTTATGAGGCCGGAAAGTTTTTGAAGAAACAGCCCTGACTCTGCTCCCTGAATTATCCTGTGGTCGTATGTACTTGTGATGTTCATCACTTTGCTGATGCCGAGGCTTGTGATGATCTCTTTTGTGACTGCATGATACTCTGCAGGATAGTCAATGGCGCCTGTTGCAATGATAGCACCCTGACCGATCATGAGCCTTGGCGTTGACGCAACCGTTCCGAGTGTTCCGGGATTTGTGAGTGAAATTGTAGTACCCTGAAAATCGCTGACATCGATCTTATTGCTTCTCGATCTTCTGATTATGTCGTCATAAGCTTCGAAATACTCCCTGAAGTTCATCCGGTTCGCATTCTTTATGTTGGGAACAATCAGCGACCGGCTTCCGTCTTTCTTTTCGAGGTCAACTGCAAGCCCGAGGTTGACATCCGGTTTTCGGATAACATGAGGCTCGCCTTCAATTACAGTGTATGCGTTGTTCATGACGGGCACATGGCCAATACCTTTTACTATCGCCCAGCCGATGATATGTGTGAAAGAGACCTTGCCTCCGTTCCTCTGCTTCAGGAAATCGTTAATGATCCTTCTGTTCTCTTCAAGCACCTTCACGGGAATCGTCCTGAATGTAGTTGCAGTTGGTATCGTCAGGCTCGCATTCATATTGTCAATGATCTTCGCGCCGACTCCGCGTATCACATCCGCCTGCTCTGCTCCTGCCGGAAGAGGCATGGATACAACCGGCTGAATTTGCCCGTTTGATCTTTGAGCTGTCTCTCTCGTCTTGATTGCAGGCACGACCTTACTTCCGTTTCCGGTAAGGTTCAATGTACTGAAAAGCTCCTTCCAGTTATCGCTTACGGATGCAGGATCTTTCTGATATTCATCGAGGAGTTCAAGCACATACCAGGTGTTGAGACCGAATTCGGAGATCTTTTCCTGCTGTTCGGCAGACAGGTCTTCTAATTTCATTTTCAATTAATTTTGGCTAATTTATCCAAATTTATAAACAAGTTCAGCAGATTAAATAGACGGATGACCATTCGAAGCTTTGCTACACTAATGTTACTCTTCCTTGCAACTGCAGTAAGCGCACAAAGGCCCGAAAACAGTGTTTACATGGCCGGCGGGTACAGCTTTCAGACCGTGACAGCGGATCCCATGAATTACATTATTGGCAGATACAATGAAACAAGGGACTTCCTCACTGAAGATATGGGTGAGATAAGCTTCTCTTCCGGAGCGGCATTTTCATTTGGCTTCGGTATGGGTGAAGATGAGGACTTCGTTCTTCTTGAGATCGGACTTACACTCGGCAGTACCGGAAACAAATCCGCAGCAGGGCCTGTTGACGGAGTTTCCAAAACCAGAGACGTGAAGATCTCTTCTTACTACATCAATACAGGTTTCGCCTATCTCCTTCAAAATGAGAACAAATTCGAATACGGCCTTGGCCTTTACATTGACTATGGCGGCTTTCGCGTCAAGACAAGGATCTATAATTCGAACTCCAGCAAACCCACATTCACAGACATTGGTGAAGCGCAAACACTCCTTGCATTCACTCCGACACTGTTCCTTGACTACAATTTTTCAGACCAGTTCGGGCTTACACTCCGTCCTTATTACAGAGCTCAGATCCTTACTCAAGACCTTGCGTATGTAAACGAGTACCTGAATCCGAACACATACAGGAATGATGATCCGGAGAAGCAGAAAGGCGTGATCTTAAGCGGTGTGGGTGCGGAGCTGAAAGCAATTTTCTATTTCTGATTCCGTTTTTATTTCCCGTCTTGCCTGCTATACGGGCTTGAACTGTTCGAAAGCCTGTTTGCAGTTATCACAGTAATGAATCGCACGGCACTGAGTCGGCCCAAAAGGTGACTGCAATCTCGTTTCCCTGCTTCCGCAGAACGGGCATTCAACTTTTATAAGAGATTCGGCTGAAACAAATCCGTTCACTTGCCCCGGCAATGCGAAGTTTGATTCCTTCAGCATCTGTCTCCACTTTTCGGTAAGCATGTCCGTGCTCAACTGTACATCATAGTTGACTTCTACTTCCACATTCCCCGAAGTCATGCTTCCGAGTCTTTGCCTGATGTCATCTGCCATCATCTTCAAAGCCGGGCATCCTGCAAATGTCGGAGTGATTACAACCCTTATGTTTCCCCCGTCACCTATTGATACTGATGTTACAATTCCCATGTCAACCAGTGACA
>DAIQRO010000395.1:0-1990 GCA_036786155.1 Bacteroidota bacterium | reverse complement strand
CGGGAAATGAATCCCGAGCCTCTCCATAATGAACTTGTTTTTGGACCCTCCCCCGCTTACAAGGATGCTTTCAGCTTTCAGATCCCGGGCATTTGCGAATATGCAATAAGCGGTGAATTCGGAGACTGTGGCAATTATATTTTCCTTTGGGATTCCCGCCGCATTTTTAATTATCATGCTGATGAAACCGCTCCCGTAACATTCTCTTCCCGTTGACTTCGGTGGCCTTTTGCGGTGAAACTTATCAAATGACCTGATTGCCTTGAGCAGTTTGCTGTCGATTCTGCCGCTGAATGCTGTCTTCCCGTCCTTGTCATACTTACTGCCATAAAGCTCTATCATCAATTGGTCAATCAGCATATTACCAGGACCCGTATCAAACGCAACCAGGCTGTCAATTCCCGAACCGGCCGGCATGTAAGTAAGGTTCGAAATGCCGCCAATGTTCACCAGCAATCTGCTCTCTGAAGGATCTGAGAACAGCAGTCCGTCCAGATAAGGAACCAACGGAGCACCGCTTCCTCCGACTGCAACATCGGCTATTCTGAAATCACCGACTGTAGTAATGCCGGTTTGATTTGCAATTACGGACGGATCTCCAATCTGCAGTGTGGATCTGTAACGCAAACCCTCTTTCTTTTCAAATGAAGGTAAATGATGGATGGTCTGACCATGTGAACCTATCAGGTCAATGTAACCCGAAGCTGATTTCTTTCTTTTGAGAAAATTCTTAATGCATTTTGCGTAATGCATTCCGAGAAATACATTCATGCGGCAGACATCCTCAACCGTGCCCGTTTTCGGATCTGATATCCTGAGAATTTCCTTCCTTAAGCTTCTGCTTATCGGAAACGACTCAAACCCGAGGACTTTGATTCTGGGACGGGATTCATACCCGGACACTCTCACAAGCACAATGTCAACTGCGTCAACGGAAGTCCCCGACAATACACCCAGAACATGTCGCGTTTTCTTCTTCAGCAGGTCAGCGAATCCGTTCATTTTGCAACAAATATAGCTCTATTACGAAAAACAATCTATGACAATGCTTATGAACTCCTTCAGATGAATGCGAAAATCAATGAATGAAGGACAGAATTGCACTTTCAATTGCCACTGTACATGAATAAGCTTTTCACTGCGAAGTTGATTACTATTTAAATTGAAAAGAATTTTACGGATTTTGGCGAAAAAATTTAAGCGATCATAATGGAAGAATTCTCAATAAGTGTAAGGCAGTACGAAGATATTGTCTTGCTGGACCTGAACGGATTCCTTGATGCGCATACTTCCGTTGAGCTTGAGAAGAAGTTCGAAGAATTGATAGCACGGAACTGCAACAAAATAGTGGTCAATTTCCAAAAACTTTCATACATAAGCAGTGCAGGATTGGGGGTATTCATGGCTTTTATTGAAAATGCGCGGAACAATTCCGGTGACATAAAGCTCTGCAATATGAGCGACAAGATATATAACATTTTTGACATGCTTGGTTTTCCGATCCTGTTTGAGATATACAAGGAAGAGAAATCGGCATTGGAAAAGTTTGCCTGAGATCTTCTTCACATGGAAAGATCAAACAAAATAACATTGACCAGTTCTACAAAGAATCTCGCACGTGTGAGAGACTTTGTCGGAAAGCAGGCCGCTGAATCGGGATTCGATGAAAGCACGATCAATCAGATAATCCTCTCTGTTGATGAAGCTTGCACGAATATCATTAAGCATGCACACAGGTATGATGAGAACGAAACGATTGAAATTGAAACGAGCTTTGCGGACAGCGAATTCAGGATCATCCTGAAATACAAAGGCAGGTCATTTGACCCGAACGGAATAGAGAATCCGGATATGAAAGAATATTTCTCGAATTTCAAAGTCGGCGGATTAGGTGTGCCTATAATGAAGAAGTTCATGTCCAAGATCGAGTTCGCCAAGAAGAACTCTAACACCAACTGCCTCACTCTCATCAAGGTAATACACTCCTGAC
>DAIQRO010000394.1:0-2006 GCA_036786155.1 Bacteroidota bacterium | reverse complement strand
ACTGGATGCTAAGAACCCGTTCAATGATCAGTATCTTTTTTATGCGGCAAAGAGCTATCTCAAGGCAAATGACTCAAAGAAGGCCAGGGATCTGTTTGACAAGATCAAGAAAGACTATCCAAAGTCAAAGTATGTTGCAGAGTCAGAGAAGTACAAAGGCATGCTTAACATAAACTGAAATGAGCCTCAAAACGAAGATCAACGAAGACCTGAATGCCGCTATGAAGGCCAAAGATTCCGTGAGAGTGGAAACGCTCCGTTCCATCAGAGCCGAGATTCTCAAGATGGACAAGTCAGGCATGAACAGGGAGATGAACGAACAGGAAGAGATCGAACTGTTGGGCAAGCAGGCAAAGATGAGAAAGGAATCTATCGATATCTTTGAACAGGCAGGGCGTCAGGACCTTGTTGACAAGGAAAGCGCACAGCTGGCCATCATAAACGAATATCTCCCGGCACAGATGAGCCCTGAAGAAGCAGAAGAAATTATTGCCGGGATCATAGCGTCTTCGGGCGCAACATCGCAAAAGGATTTCGGAAAGGTAATGGGAGAAGCAATGAAGTCCCTGAAAGGTAAAATTGACGGAAAGGCGATACAGGATATGGTAAAGGCAAGGCTGTCCTGATTCCCCATATCCCCTTCTGACCTGTTCCTTCTTCTTGTGACTCCGCACTCAACAACTTGCCTTGAACAACCTTGACCTCATAATCACGCTGTTAATTGCAGTGCCGGCATCCTTCGGTTTCAGGAAAGGATTCCTGAGGGCAGTGTTTTCACTTGCAGGCTTTGTGGCCGGACTGGTGCTGGCTACAAAATATTCCACAGAACTTACCGGTTACATTCAGTTCATAAAGGCCGACGAAAGGATACTTACACTGGCAGCATTCCTGTCAATCATGATAATAACGTATTCAATACTCACATATATTGCGGGAAAAATTTCAGACATTAATTTCCTGACAAAGACAACTGACCGGATCGCCGGGGCTGTGTTCGGCGCATTCAAAGGCGTAATAATTGCAAGCCTTGTCTTGATCGTCACTACAAAGACTTTCTCACTTGTCAGCGCCGAAAGCGTGAAGGCATCAAAGCTTTGCGGACTGGTTATAAATGCTGCCCCCGACACATACAATTTCATACAAAACTTCATTCCTGGAGCAAAGACCTTCTATGAAGAATTTGAAAAATCAGTGAATTCCATGATCAAGTGATGGACCTTCAGTATCTTAAAAGCAAGCTGGACTTCGAGAGCGTAGTGGCAAGGGTCAGGAGATTCATCTATTCGCCGCTCGGCGATTCTCTGTGTGATGAGATCGAATTCATGCAAGACAGGGACGAGATAGAAGCGGAACTGGACAAAGTGAAAGAGATCAGAGACCTGATCAACAACAACGGTGACCTTCCGATTGACGGCCTTTCTGACATACGCGGACTGATCAGTAAAGTCAGAATAGAAGGGCACTATGTTTCTCCCGAAGAATTTCTCATGCTGCTGAGTTTCCTGATCGCATCCCGCCGATTGAAGAAACACGTTGCTGATTCAGACAACGACTCGGAAGGAAGATTCGGATGGGTGAACGGATTCTGCTCGTCAATCTATACGGACAGGATACTCGAACACAACATCTCGATCACAATAGACGAATCAGGCGCTGTGAAAGACTCTGCATCCGCTGCTCTAAGCAGAATCAGAAAACAGATCAATCAGCATTCCGACAAACTCCGAAAGACACTGTCTTCAATACTGAAAAGCGTAGCAGAAAAGGAACTGACTCAGGATGACATTGTGACGCAAAGGGACGGCAGATATGTAATTCCCGTAAAGACTGAGAACAAGAGAAGCGGGCAGGGCATTATTCACGGCGCGTCGGCAAGCGGCCAGACGGTATTTGTTGAGCCCGCTGAAATAATAGCCCTTAAAAACCAGCTAACCGAGCTTCACAATGAAGAGAAGAGAGAAGTTGAGAAGATACTGAGAGAACTCTCTCCGCAGGCCCGGTCAGTT
>DAIQRO010000131.1:0-8833 GCA_036786155.1 Bacteroidota bacterium | reverse complement strand
GTTTGCTCCGACAATCACATCAGAGTAACCGTCACCGTTCATATTGCCGGTACAGTCAACAGAAATTCCAAGGTGGTAATAAGAACCTTCCCCTGTCATGTAAACATCGAAGTTGTTGTCCATGGATGCGCCACCGAAGTATATGTAAGCTCTTCCTTCACCGGCGCCACCTAAATTATATGCACCGACGATCACATCAGAGTATCCGTCGCCGTTCACGTCTCCTGCACCTGATACCGATGCTCCAAAGTAGTTGTTTGCGGCCTCACCGGTAAGGATCACATCTGGAACATTGTCAGGTGAACTGCCGCCAAGATAAAGGTATGCCCTGCCGGTATATCCGGAATACCCGATCGCTCCTACAATCACATCCGAATAGCCGTCATTGTTCACATCTCCCGCTGAAGATACTGACGATCCGAACCGGTTGCCCGGTGATTCACCTGAAAGGATCATGTCGGGAATTCCGTCTGTGTTTGCCGAGCCAAAAAGGACATACGCCTTGCCGTTTCCGGAAATATTTGCTTGAATTGCCCCGACGATTATATCATCATATCCGTCGGCATTGACATCTCCTGCATCAGATACGGAATAACCGAACATATGCTCACTACCTTCTCCCGCCATCGTCAGATCCGGATGGAGTTCGCCTTTCGGGAAGTAGTCGTATATATATACTCTCCCGGAACCTGAATTGTAATAATCGGCAGCGACTAAGATGTCAGAATATCCGTCACCATTCCAGTCTTTGGCAAAAGCGATGCAATCGCCAAAGTAATCTCCGGGTGTTTCCCCGCTCAAAGTAATTTCTGCCATGATATTCATGTTTGCCCCGCCAAAGAAGATATACGCCCTGCCGGTATTGGAATTGTAAAAAATTTCTCCAACGGCGAGTTCACTGAAGCCGTCACCATTAACATCACCGGCAATGGTGAGATAAATTCCGAATGCCGTTCCTGAGGCTTGACCCGCAATTACTGCTTCCGCAATGTTGTCAACATTGGTTCCTCCATAGTAAAGATACACTTTGCCCTGATATGAATTGTATTCGTGAGCGCTTACTGCAATATCAGCATAGCCGTCTCCGTTAACATCTCCAGCACATGAGAGGACATTCCCAAAACTGCTGTTAGTCGTTTCACCTGTCATTACAACGTCTGCAATGTTATCAAGAAGTGGTCCTCCGAAGTAAACGTAAGCCCTTCCCTGATAACTGTTATACTGCAGTGCACCTACAGCAAGGTCGCTGAAGCCGTCTCCATTAACATCTCCTGCAGAAACTGAAGCACCGAAATTGTCAATCATTGTCTCTCCGGTCAGAATGAAGTCGGCGACATTGTCAATCATAATTCCGCCGTAATAAATATATACCCTTCCTCCGGTGCTGTATCCGGTAAGACCTACTGCGGCATCCATAAATCCGTCACCGTTGAAATCCCCGGCGGAAGCTACAGTATATCCGTAAAAATCCCCGTAGGTGCCTTCCGAAAGAGTTATATCGGGAAGATTGTCCATTGCCGGTCCTCCAAAATGAATGTATGCTCTACCTGAGAACCCGTTGTAACTAAATGCGCCAATGATGACATCGTCATATCCGTCGGCATTGAGATCGCCTGCTCCGCTAACAGAATGCCCAAGGCGGCTATCAGACGTTTCACCTGTAATGATCACATCCGGAATTGTATTAGTGCCCGGTCCGCCAAAATACACATATGCCTTTCCATAGTTTGAGTTTGACGTATATGCTCCTACTACAAAATCATCATAGCCGTCGCCGTTCACATCTCCGGCCGGCGCTATGGATCTTCCTAATGAAGATCCCGATTCCCCATTGAGTATCTTTCTTTGAAGAAAGTCACCTTCCGGGTCCTCACTTCCAATGTTCTTTCTGCCCTCGTCATTATTGAGATAATTGAACGGCAATTCAGGAAATGATACAGGCAATGTATCGGCATTATGCCTGGCAGAAGAAGTTCCTTCAATTCTTTCTGCCGGGGAGAAATACCTGTCATCGTTCCGGTTTGCCGAAACTGGTAATGACAAGAGAAGAAGCATCGGAAGGAATAAGAGATTGAAGATGAAGTGTTTCATGATACACTCCTTTTGTTTTATTTAAGGTAAGTATGAAACTGCAGTCAGGTGCTTGCCGCTTGCTTTATGCTGTCAACTCCGGCTCTGCAGTATTTTGGGGCGAGAATGAAGGAGAGGGGAATTGAATATGAGTAATTCACTCAGGTTAATATTCAGGTGCAGTGACCGGAATCAATCCACCCAAATGCATACAAAAGTAGCCTAACCCGAAAGACGGAGAAATGCATTTTTTAGTATCTCAAATGTGTCATCACTTTAGGGACGAATTAGATGCAGGAGCGTACAGATTACTATCCCGAGCACCTGCTTGGGTGAATCCTGATTCAGACAATATTGCTTTCGCGCGCCGGCCTTTCTCATTCCCCTCACCCTGCCCCGTCATTGCCGGGCAGGCCCGCCTTCAGCGGTGAATCATGAACACACTGTGCGGGCAGGCCCGTCTGAGCCGGGCAGGCCTCTCCCCGAAATTGCGGAGAGGGAGACAAATTCTGTTCCAGAGACTTCTCTCTCATATACACATCAGCGGCAGTGAAGTGCCGTTACCGCACAATCACTGCCGCTGAATGACATTTAACAATTCTCTAATTCCGTGAATCCATAAATCCTGTGAATCCTGATTCAGACATTCACGGTCGGATCACGCTTACAAAGTTCGCCGCGTTGTTATCTGCTATTGCAAGATCAGATGCATCGACAAAATCATCTCCGTTCAGATCACTTGGTGAATATCCTGAAACATAATTGAATACATCAAAGTCAATTACACCTGCATCAGAGCCGTCAATTGTACCGTCACCGTTCACATCGCCTCCGTAAATTGCAAACCTGACCGGCGAAGAATTTACCTGCACCATATTATTGCCAAATGCCTGTGATGCCGCCGATGTGAAATCGTAGTTCATTACAGTGCCCGGCGTGAAGAGTTCACCCCCTGATTTGCTCCAGGTCTCAATTGAGTTTCTGTGATGAACCGCGATATAATATGTTCCGCCGGGAGTATTCGGGAATCTGAATGAACCTTCGAAAGTGAGTTCATCTATCACTGCAATTGACGAATCAACGGCCTCAAATGGTGAGATGCTGTTATGAAGCACTATCCTCACAGTGTCTCCGACAGAAAGCCGATCTTCAGCAACCAGGTAGAGTCCTTCAGGAATAAGCTTGATGTTTATTACTGAGACAGTGAGTGACACCACTGCGGGTTCTGATTGCTCTCCGATATTTCCATGGACATCCTGCGCCGCGACAGTATAGGAGTAAACAGAGTCAGGCAATATGGTATTGTCTTGGAAGGTCAATACTGTTGAAGTGCCGAGCTGAACACCGTTGCGGTAAATGATGTAGTGCCTCAGATCGGATTCGGGGTTTGGGTCCCATGAAAGCTGTGCCGAGTTCATCACAACGGATGAAACAAGGTTTGAGGGCGGAAGCGGCGCGAGATTGTCAACGCTGTATCCGCTCATTATGTTTGACCTCCAGAAGACTCCGGGAGTATTTGTAAGAGCAGTTACACGGAAGAAGAAAGTGCCGTTGCCGTTAATGCTCGAGTCCCAGGGAGTTCTTGCTTCATAGTTGTACAATGCGTTGCTGACTGCGGGAGCAGTCCCAAGCGAGACCCAATTGTATCCCGCAAGAGCCGGAGGCAGGCTTCTTTCAATGAGATACTGAGACACATGTCCGCTGACCTGCTGATCAAACGCGCTCTTTGCCCACTTCACATTTACATATCCGCCCTGATCGTTTGGAATGTCTTTTATCGAAACAAGACCCGGCGAGACGCTTGGGAAGTTGTTTGGATTGGAGTAAAGGTAGGCCTTGCCGGTGCCTGAATTGTATCCATGTGCACCTATTAAAATGTCGTTGTGTCCATCCCCATTAACATCTCCGGCAGCGGAGACGGAATTTCCAAAATATCCTATTCCTTCACCTGCCATGATTACATCTGCAGTGTTACAACTGGTTACGCCGCCAAAGAAAACATATGCTCTCCCCTTGCCTCCGCCGTACCCATTAGCTCCGGCAATCAGATCCGAATAACCATCTCCGTTCATATCTCCGGCAGACGCTAATCCATTACCAAAATAGTCGCCTTGTGCCTCTCCAGTCATTGTTATGTCGGCTGTATTGTCCATTACAGCGTCTCCTAAAAAAGTGTATGCTCTTCCGGTACTTAAGGAGTAAGTGGGTGCACCAACAATCACTTCGCAATAGCCGTCGCCATTTATGTCTCCTGCACCAGAGACTTTTTCACCAAAAGTGGATGATACTTCGCCCGTCATTGTAATATCTGGATTGCTATTAACAGAGGCTCCCCCCAAAAAAACATATGCTCTACCCGTAAATGAGTTGTAACCAGGTGCTCCAACAATCACATCAGAATAGCCATCTCTGTTCACATCTCCAGCGGATGATACGCTTCTGCCAAAATACTCATCAGTTATTCCTCTGGACATTGTTAAATCTGCAATGTTATTCATTATAGCGCCGCCAAAATAGATGTATGCACTACCGGTACGATTGTTGTATCCATATGCTCCTACGATTACATCAGAATACCCGTCGCCGTTTACATCACCGGCCTACGAGACGCTGTAACCGAAACAACTGCCTGCAGATGCTTCCACGGCCAAGACAATGTCTGCCGTATTATCCATTGAAGTGCCACCAAAATAGATGTATGCCCTACCGGTATTTGAGGAGTATCCAAATGCTCCGACAATCACATCAGAATATCCATCACCGTTTACATCTCCTGCCCCAGAGGTGCTGATAGCAAAGAAGTTGTTTCCTCCCTCCCCAGTCATTGCAACATCCGCAATATTGTCCATAATTATGCCTCCAAAGAAAACGTAAGTCTTTCCTGTGCCTGAGTTGTGATTGTGTGCTCCGATAATTACATCACGATATCCGTCACCATTTACATCTCCGGCTCCAGAAACAGAAACTCCAAAATAATTAACTGTCCCTTCTCCATTCATCGTCAAGTCCGGTATCAGCGTGCCCGTCATTCCATACATATACACATGAACTTTTCCCGTGTATGAGTTGTGCTCGACTGCCCCGATGATAATGTCACCGTAACCATCGCCGTTAATATCTCCGGCCGAAACTGCGGGCAATCCAAATCTGTCGTTAGTTCCTTCGCCTGTGAGAACCATGTCATATCTGTTGTCCATGCCGGGGCCGCCGTTGTAGATATATACCTTTGAGACGGTGTTGTATATCCACGCGGATACAAGCACATCGCCGTATCCGTCGCAGTTCATATCTCCCGCCATGCCGACGCGAAAACCGAAGAGCAACGGTCCGGTTTCGGAAAAAGTTACATCAGCAACATTATCCATGCTCACTCCACCAAAATATACATATGCGAAGTCTCTTCCGATACCAATACCATTTATCCCTATCAGCACATCGCTGAAACCGTCGCCGTTCACATCGTTACCTCTGAGAGGGTGGAACCGAATTGATCACCGGCTGCAAGTCCGGTGAAAGTAACGTCTGGCAAGCTGTCCATGCTTGTGCCTCCGAAGTAAATGTATGCTTTACCGGTTCCGCTGATATTGTACATGTGAGATCCGGCAATGACATCATCGAAGCCGTCGCCGTTTACGTCACCGGCTTCAGAGACGGCAACTCCAAGATCATACTCCACCGCTTCCCCAAGGGCAACAACATCCGGAATCGTGTCCATTGATGAACCACCGAAGAACACAAACATCTTTCCCTGCCTTATGCCGAACTGCTGGCTTGCCCCTGCAACTATGTCACCGTAACCGTCGCCGTTTACATCGCCGGCATCGGATACGGAAGTTCCGAATGCATCACCGACCTGCTCACCGTTGATTACAACATCCGGAATATTGTTCATGAGATATCCGCCGAAGAATATGTAGATCCTGCCGCTTGTTGCGGGACCTGTTCTTGCCGATACGATGACATCCGAGAACCCGTCACCGTTGACATCGCCTGCACTGCTTACAATGCCGCCAAAGTTGTCACCTGCGAGTTCTCCTGTCAATATCACATCCGGTACAGTATTGAAGCTGATTCCTCCGAAGTATATGTAAGCCCTGCCTGCATCAGTTCCGCCGCCGTCATTTGCATACGCACCGACAATTAAGTCGTCATATCCGTCACCGTTGACATCACCTGCTGAACTTACGGAATTGCCAAAACGGTCTCCTGCTCCAAATCCCGACATCGTTCTGATCTGAAATGCATCCGATTCGGGATCACTGCCCGTAAGGATTCTGTTGCCGTTCTCATCCTGCAACTGATTCAGCCACTCGTCAGTTACAGCGCCGGGCAGAGTATCGCCCGGAGACCTACTTACATCTGCTTCAAGAGCATTCAATGATGCTCCTACAAACAAGATGAGCATTCCGATCATTATCGAAATGCTCATCACTCTTGAATTCGCATTCATATCAGTAGAATTTATTGATTTATAAATCCTCCTTTCTGTTTGCAAACTATCTTTAGTAAACAGTTAAAATAAGTCAATTCGGATTCCCCTGTGTTAAATTTTTCATTTACTACGGCAACTTCTGTACCAGCTATTTGATCTAAGCACAACTGCAAAAATTTCTTTGTCATATCATTTTGCAATTTGAAACAGCTCTTCATCCGGAATCAGTTAAGAGATATGATAACTGATCCCAAAGGTACATTCACACTTTGTCATCGTGAACAGTGAAGACGCTTTGCGAACGAGTGAAGTGAAGGATCCACATACGGATTATCCGGATTCATTCCTTTTAAATACAGGGCTCTCAGGCCTGGACTTGGGAGAGGAGATGAAACAATTCAGCCCACGGCTTAAGTCGTGGGCTGCCCGTCTTAGCTCTCAACTCTCATCTCGCCTCACGGCCTTACCACACTCACAAAATTCCCCGCATTGTTATCTGCTATCGCAAAGTCCGTTCCGTCAACGAAGTCATCTCCGGTGAGATCGGTGACAACATAACCGCTTACAAATCCCTGTGCATCGTTGTCTACAAGCGCAACATCAGTCGCGTCAACCGTACCGTCCCGGTTCACATCACCTCCATATATTGCAAACTTTACCGGCGATGCGTCAACCTGTATCATGTTGTCTCCGTACGCTTTAGTGTTTGCTGTCGTAAAGTCATAATTCAGCACAGAAGCCGTGAACTGCAGTGGATTCTTGCTCCATGTCTCGATGGAATTCCTGTGCAAGATCTGTATATAATAAGGAGTACCGTTGGAAGCATTTGAAAAAGTGAACGTGCCCTGGCCGGTAGAATTCACAAAAGCTTTTGCCGAATCCACTGCCGCAAAAGGCGAACCGCTGTTTCTCAGGTAAACGGTTGCTGTATCTCCTGTCATTGAATTTGCTCCCGCATTGTAGAATCCCTGTATCATAACGGTCAGATTAAGCTGTACTGATACAGGAGGCGCTGCTTTTGCCCGGAAATTTCCGGCAGGAACGGGAACATAGTTATTGTAATACTTCCACGGGCCGAACTTCTGAAACGGATTATTCACAAGACTATACTGAACCCTTGCACGCCATTTGTAAAGTCTGTTTGCAGCAAGTCCTGTAATGTCTTTATTCAGTTGAGTTCCTGAAATTCCAAGATCTGCAACTGTTCCGGATCCTGATGAAGAAGTGCTGTTTGTTATCACCGATCCGCTGAAGGGATTTCCGTTTCGTTTGTATTCGAAGACGATCATCCCGTCCGCTCTGCCAAAAGGACTCCTGCCGAAAATATTCAGGCGTGCCTGCCCGTCGGTTCCGGTAAGTCCTCCCGATGAAACAACAAAACTTGTTCCCGGTTTGTACTGCTGAACAGTTGACCTCCGTCCTGTTGAACCGCTTCCGTAATAGGCGAACACACTGCCTTCATCTGTCTCCCCGTTATCAAACTCAGGTGATCCGACTATCACATCTGAATAACCATCGCCGTTGACATCACCGGCAGTGGATACGATTGTTCCGAACTCTGCATTCGCCTGATCACTTTCTGCGGTCCAGGCCGGAGCTGAAGAAAGACCTGAAGGGGAGCCGTTGTAAAGATAAGCCCTTCCTTCATTTGTCTGTCCGTTGTCATACCACATTGCACCAACTATGACATCCGAATACCCGTCGCCGTTGACATCGCCGGCTGTGGACACGCTATAGCCGAAGAACGCGCTTGCCTGATCGCTCTCGGCAGTCCAGTCTGAAGATACGGAGAGTCCTGCAGATGAGCCGTAATAAGCGAATGCCCTGCCTTCATAACTTTCACCGTTGCTATATGTACGGGCTCCTACAATTATGTCGGAATAACCGTCGCCGTTGACATCGCCGGCCGAGGATACGCACCAGCCGTAAAACGCAGTTGCCTGATTACCCTCATCTGACCAGTTTGCAGAATTGGAAAGTCCTGAAGAAGAGCCATGGTAAACGAATGCTCTGCCTTCATCTGTCTGACCGTTATCGTTCTCATATGATCCAACTATCACATCTGAATAGCCGTCGCCGTTGACATCACCGGCTGTGGATACGCTATGGCCGAAACTTGACTGCGACTGATTACCCAGGGCTGACCAATTAGCAGAGCCGGATAGTCCTGAAGATGAGCCGTGATAAACGAACGCCTTTCCTTCCTGGTTGAATCCGCTCGTAAAGTTAAGTGATCCGACTATTACATCAGAATAGCCGTCGCCGTTCACATCGCCGGCAAAAGATACGCTGATGCCAAAGAATGCACAGCCCTGATTACATTCCCCCGTC
>DAIQRO010000130.1:5207-8862 GCA_036786155.1 Bacteroidota bacterium | reverse complement strand
ATCCTTGCACGGATACTCATCGTCTTTTCTGTGAACATCAATTACAGCGAGAGCATCCGGGATTTTGTCCGGTGGCTGGTGATGGTCGCAGATTATGAACTCAATGCCCTTCTTCTTTGCATAGGCCACCTTGTCGCATGCGGTAATACCGCAGTCAATCGAAACAACAAGCCTAATTCCAAGCGATTCCGCATAGTCAATTGCATCAATGGATATCCCGTATCCTTCGCTTATCCTGTCGGGGATATAGATCTCAGGATTCAATCCGAACTCCCTCAGGAACATGCTGAAAAGGGATACTCCGCAAGTGCCGTCAACGTCATAATCACCGAGGATCATGATCTTCTCTTTGGATTCTATAGCGCTGACAACTCTTTGGCAGGCGGCTTCACATCCCTTCATCAGGAAAGGATCGTAAAGTTCGTCAAGGTTGGATTTTTTGTGTTCTGTGGAACTGTAGAAGAATTTTCTTACAGCTTCCGGAGACACTATGTTTCTTAAGTGAAGGAGTCTGAGGATGAAGTCCGGCAGATCAAAGTTTGCCTTGAGGCTCCTCAGCTCATTCCGCAACGAATTCAGTTCTTCGTCATCAATAGACCCGTTCTCCCCGCAAACGGAAGTTCGCGGAGTTAACTCCTTTAGTTTCCAATTCTTTTTCAAATCTCATGGCTTTATTTATTTGTGCTCAAGGGGGGACTCGAACCCCCACCCGAATTCTCGGACTGCACCCTGAATGCAGCGCGTCTACCAGTTCCGCCACTTGAGCGCGAGGCAAGATAACTATATTGGATTGTTATTTCAATTTGTAAAACTCCCCGCCCTCATCGAATGGACCTCAATAACTCTATGTGCCCTACCGCCCGAATTTCCCTTACTCCAGAACTTCTGCCGCTGCGAAATTCCACTCCTCCGGAAGGGTTGCCCGAAGGGCGGGGTAGTCTGCACCCCAAGCGATGTGGTCCCTTGCCCGAATGATAAATTATATAGTTAACTTTGGGCCGCTGCGAAATTCCACTCCTCCGGAGGGGTGCCCGAAGGGCGGGGTGGTTTCTTGTCAGAAGGGCCGTGTGGTCTATTTTCTGAACGATACACTTTTCAGTTGACTTTAGGCCGCTGCGAAATTCCCCTCCTCCGGAGGGGTGCCCGAAGGGCGGGGTGGTTTCTTGTCAGAAGGGCCGTGTGGTCTATTTTCTGAACGATACACTTTTCAGTTGACTTTAGGCCGCTGCGAAATTCCCCTCCTCCGGAGGGGTGCCCGAAGGGCGGGGTGGTCTGCACCCAAGCGATGTGGTCTTTTGTCCAAAGGGCGGGGTGGTATATACTCGAAGCTTGCTGATCACTTGTTTTCAGTGCGGCACTCCAACAAAGCCGGATGCTGATACAGAATCTCCATCACACCGTTGAGGTTGTTCATAACTTCAGTAACCGGTATGTGAATCACTGTCAGTCCCAGTGACTCAAGGTACTCATCCCTCTTTGCGTCATAATCTTCCTTGCCATTATGACTGCTGCCGTCTATTTCTATTACTACGTTGCAATTGGTGCAGTAGAAGTCAACGATGTAATTGTCTTCTCTTAACTTGATTCCAAAAAAGGACCTCGGAAAGATTGCCGGCCTTTCGCAATTCACGAGCTCTTTGTTTCAGCTTCTTGTTAATAGGAAGGCTGAAGTAGTTCTTGCTGCCCCTTTTGACTGCCGGTTGCCAAGGCAATGCGGGTTTGTTCTTGCTAACGGCAGAACTTACTCCACTCTCAAGTGAGGGAACTATGCTAACCACCTCCGCAGACTTCGTCTGCCTCACTTCCGGAGTAGGGGATTTTTCTGCGAATGGTACAACTGGGGTGCCTTCATCAACATCTCTCTCAGTAGTCATGATTCTTAATATAGACAGGATGTTTCCCGACGTTATGGAATTGGAGTAATCATCCTTAGAATTTCAAGTGTTCTCAGTGTGTGTAATTACTTGTGTATGAGAATGCAGAGTCAACTCGGATTTTCCTGGTTTGTGTTTGCGGATTTGTGAATTCTCTCATAACTGTCTTCCTTAAACGATTACAGTGCTGCTGCAATTGCCGGCGACAAAACTCTAAGTTGTAAAACAAAAGTTCAACTCAAATCCTACCACTTACAGCCTTTCAGTTCATTTTGCCAATCAATCTTTCGGACTTTGGGGGCAAACCATAAAATTCGGAAATTGTAACATTACATCTGAACGTAATGAGGTTAGTATGAAGAGTTTGAGCTAACCAAGAAAATTTTTCTTTATGAATTCGTCAGTCCTTTTCCCTGCAGCACTCAGTTAACGTGAACGCTCGCTTACTTTCAACCCTGGGCAATATTCTCCGCAATGTACTCGATCACGGGATACGAAATTATGTTTCTGTCTCTGTAAATGTCAATTACTGCGGACGGGTTTTCTCCCACAACTCCGTTGTGGAGGATTACGGAACGGAAATTCCTTTCGGATGCGCCGTTGTATGTGAAGAGCACACAGTTCTCTGCGGCAAAGCCGGAGACTATCACAAGCCCCACATCGTTATTCCTCAGAATCTCTTCAAGGTCGGTTTCCCAAAATGCGTTTGACTTGAGTTTCCGCACTTGGAGATCGCTTTGCTTAACTGCAATGGAGGTGATGAATTCATACTCATCCCTGTTCTTTTCATTCTCCCCCTCCACATCCTTCACATGAACAATGACATGTCCGGCCTTTCGAAGTTTGTCGGCAACATAGTTGATGTATTCTGAAGCGCCAATTACGTCTGCATTTTCTTTTCGCTTATCAAGGAAAACCTTCTGCATATCAACAATGAGCAATGCTGTCTTCATGTTATTTGTGCATGTTTGATTTGGGACAATTTGTCAATTCAGGGAGTTCCTTTCAAAATTTCATGGGGGGAATAGTCGGTGTGAATCAGGATTCACAGCATTTCGGGATATCTCTAACCATATATCTTTGATGTGATGACTCACGATCCTGGATCAGAAGCATCAAAGCATTTGATGAGATACCGGAAATCCTGAAATTCTGAAAATCCTGATTCAATAATCCTGCGTCACTTCACAAGAGTCATCTTCATTGTCTCTGAACGACTACCTGCTTCGAGTCTGTAAAGATAAACACCTGCGGAAAGCGATGATGCGTTGAAGTCAACGCTATAGCTTCCTCTGTCAAGATATCCGTTGACAAGCTGTGCAACCTGCCTTCCAAGCATGTCATAAATTCTCAGCGTTGCGAATGTTCTTTCGGGCAGGCTGAAGTTTATGAGTGTGGAAGGATTGAACGGGTTGGGATAGTTCTGCATTAGCCTGAACTCTTCCGCATTGCCCGCGAATGAGTTGACTGAGGTAAGAGTCAGTGTTCCTTCAAACGGCAAGAGATTCGTACCGGTAATCACCCCCGTTACAGGCAGAGATTCCGTAAGCAGTGACTTGTCTATTGTGTAATTTCCAAGACTGTCAGTGTACCCTGATGCTTTAAGGAGGTCTGACTGATGAAGTGCAACGAGGCTTCCTTTGACATTCTCGCCCTCGGTTTTCACATTCACAGTGAAGAAGTTGCCGCTCAAAGATGAAGTCACTGAAACAGTCTTTGGAGCGCCGGAGAATGCTTCCTGCGACGGGGCGCCGAGCACCATGAACTGATTGATCGTCTCG
>DAIQRO010000130.1:0-5197 GCA_036786155.1 Bacteroidota bacterium | reverse complement strand
TTACAGTGCCGTTTCCGTTGAAGTACTGATATGCCTTTATCTTACCGAAGTTCAGCATTGAACCGAAATCCCTGATACCGTGCCTGAAGTACGAATAGAGCATTTCCCTCCCGATTGTATCCGTAGTGTAAAATGCGCACAGCTCGGTTGACGCGGCAATGTTTGATGCTGAATTGCCCCTCTCCCTTTCTATCCATGCTTCGCCGAAACAGTTGTTTGTTGTGGAGTAGTCAAGGTCGGCATTGGAGCACGCAATAGAAACTATCGAAGGCTGTTTCTTGCCAAAGTTGAGATTGACCATGTTGTTCATGCTCCATACGGGATCAGCCCACGAAGTTGACGAGCCGTGGCCGATGAACCATATCCAGCTCACGCCCTGATTAATCAAAGCGGTTATCTGTGACTGCGTGAATGAGTTGTTTACAAGCTCGACATTATCAAAACCGCCTTCGTTTTCAAACACCCTCTTTGCAACCTGCCCGTTTACCGGGTCAATGCCGTCATTGCTGTGCAATACTATTGCGCGCTTGTACCAGTCTGTCTGCTGTGTGTTCGGTTGTCTTTCGTACTGAATGAGTTTTGAAACTGCTGAGTCAAGTTCCGGCAGTGTCTGAACCGAAATGCGCCCGACTACGATGTCCGGCAAAATGTCTGTTCCGTCAAGGCACTGATAGGGATGGTCAGACTTACCTCCTGTTGCTGTGAACCACGGGAATGTGTTCGTTCCGGATGCATCGCCGACAATAAGCACAAACTCCGGCCTGTCGGGTGAATTGTAAAGCTGTGTAAGATACGTCTTGACCTGCTCTGCCGTTGGTGAGGGAATGCCGGCTATCTCCGACTTTCTTACAACAGTTGTGGCAATTCCTTTTCTCTGTTTCCAGTCTCTGACCGGAAGCACTCCGTCATAAAGCGCATCAGCAACAAGCACCAGAAGCTTTGGAGCTTCCGTGAAATGATCGGGAGCTTCGTAATTCATAATGAGCTGTTTGTACATCTTCTCAAAGCTCCCTGATAATCCGTATCCGTTTGATGTTATGTTATTTATTGACGACTGGCCCTCATATACGAGGTCAAACTCGATATTTGTAAAAGCTCTTAATGTCATGTTCCCGGGATTGAACAACAGCGGATGAATTGAGACAACAGCCACTCTCACATCCCTGAATACAGCGATCTCCTTTATGCTTACGGGAGAAGAGGGGTTGTAAGAATCACGCGAATAATACTCCCCGCTTACAGGGCTTTCAGCCAAAAGGCCGTCCGAATTCCTCAAAGGCAGTGCCGAGTATGGGCTCACTGTGATTCCCGCGAAGTCAACATAAGATGAGTTTCTGATCTCAACTCTTACATTCTTACCGTTGGGAATCTGAATGAACTTTGTTACGACAGGAAGTGCCGCTTCCCCCGGTTCTCCAAGTGAAACAGCGTCTTTCACGCTAAGCTTTTGAAAAATTTGTGTGCCGTTTTGTACATCTTCTCTGTAAAAGCCTGAGAGCTCAGCTGAAAGCGAAGTCCTTTCCGAATTTGAACTGTGAAGGCTCACATCAAATCCGTCGCCGGGACGGGTGCCTGTCTTTACAAAAATGCCGTCTGCGAAAGAACTTACAGTGAAAAGCATTACCGAAAAAGCTGTCAGAATCAGTTTCATTGCTATGTTGTTTGAGTTTGCGGTTATTTTAATTCAGGTTTCTTTTGTCATCACATCATTCATGAACGACATTATGTATTTGTCTATCCTCTCCTGCGCGAATTCATCCACTTCTATCTCGTCAATTTTGTTGCGCGGCTCGTCAGATTTCACAGACACTTTTGCTGTGATCTTGATATTGTCTTTTACAGGGCTGTAAGCAAACTGCAGAAATGGCGCGTTAACTCCGAGCGTGATCTTGCTGTGCCCCTGCGGATAGAACAATATTTGGATGAAGATCCGCTTGTTTGGATCGCGGATAACGGCAAGCTCGTTTGAATAATAATTGAGCGAACATCCCGACCTGCCAATTACCATGGAGATCTCCTTTATAAGAGGAATGATGTGGTTTGTAATAATGGATTTGAAACGCCTTGCATTCTCAGTATCCATGTGCTCAACGAGCTTACTCTGATTGTTCTTCGTCCTGCCGAGCACTTCGTCTGTAAGACGCTCCAATTCATGTTTCATTTCAAGGTTCATTATGAAGCTGTTGTGCAATAAATTACACTTATTATCGGAAAGTTGAAAGATGAATCTCCCCTGCACACCTTCAATTGCCTGCATAGCGGACTGAAGGCATTACACCGGCAGGCCGTTCATCCGCATGATCTCCAAAGCATTCGTGGTAGGACAGGGGCCCGGAAGGATCTTGTATTCGAAAGACATCCTCGCGTCAATAATGTGTTCACGGAAATGGTAATTCACCGCCTTATCCAGGCTGTCTGCCAGCGCCGCAAGTTCAAGATCATGTGTGGTCACAAAACCGGTGCATTTCAGCAGCGACAGCTTATTCATGAATGCAATGCTTCCCTGCAGACGCTCTTTGTTGTTTGTGCCTTTGAATATCTCATCTATGAAGAACATCACTTCGCCAGCGGCAGGATCCTCGAGTATGTCGAGAAGCATCTTCAGCCGCTTCACTTCGGAATAGAAATAAGAGATCCCGTCAAACACTGAATCGCTTACCTTGATGCAGGTGAAAAGTTCATATCCTGCGCAGTGAAGCTGACTGCACGCCGACGGCGCTCCGGAATATGCGATGCAGAGATTGATTCCGGCGGTGCGGAGGAAAGTGCTTTTGCCTGACATGTTCGAACCCGTTATGATCACGAGTTCATTTTCCCTTTTCATCTCAAAGTCATTGAGCTTTCGCAGTTCCCTCTTCATAAGCGGATGCCCGGCTTTCAGAATGCTGAAATTCCAATCCCCGGAAAATGCGGCATACTGATAATCAGGATTGAGCTCTGCAAAACTGGCAAGTGCGATGAAGCATTCGAGTTCGTTGAACTTTTCCAGCCATCCGCCGATGTGTTCTTTCACACGCAGTGCGGAATCCGTGAATTTCCTCTGCAGGACGAAATCGTAGGGCAGAATGAGGTTGATCAGGACCCTGAACACGGCATTGTCTCTGTATGCTGAAGCGTCGGAGAGTTTGCGTAGTGAGTTCATTTCTTTTTGGAGGAGGCCCGAAGGGCCGAAAAAATCCGCGAAGCGGATTCGGACGGCTGAGTTTTCCGGAAGCCCGGCATTGGCGAGGGTTCTTATTACCGAGTGAAACTTTGATATTTCGGGTTCGATGTCGGCAAGCGCTGAAAGCGCTTTGCCGGTCTTTCCGGCGAATGCGAAATATGTGAACAGGTTGAGTATCAGGAAAAGGGCCGAAGGCCCTTCATACAAATTGATTGCCGAGAGTGTGCTTGTTGTAATGAATGCAGCGGAGAATGCGGAAGATAGGACAACAGCTGCGAGCGGTGCCTTATAATTCAATTCCGTATTGAATGCCCTTACAGTTGCCTCGCAGTTGATCTTCTTTGATGAAGACAATCTTGCACGTAACTGAAACCTTCTCCTTAACCTCGTGTATGTCGACAGTTCCCTCACTATTTTCTGCCGGATCTGCAGTTCTTCGTAACCAGGAAAATCCCCGTGAATGAACTTTCGAAGAAGTGCCGAGCCTTCAAGGGAAATGGTGTTGTCAAGCAGGCAGTGCAGTGACCTGTGCCCGTAAAGGTCCAGATCCCGTTCAATGAAATCCGGTTCGTCGGTCTCGCCGGCGTAGTAGCCCGGAAGTTTCTCCCAGTCAATATCCATCCTTGCAATGTCTTCATTCAGTATTGAAGCGTATGCCTTCATTCTGCGCATGCCCAAGAGAAGCTTGTTGTGGAAGTGAACGATGAGCGAAAATGCTGCAAGTGAAACAGCCAGGGATGCCCAGCCCATTAGAGTTGAAACGCTGAACAGATAAATTACCGCCAGCGTCAGCGTTATGAACGAAATCAAACGCGCGGCAGAGAACCGGTTGCTCTTCTTTGAATAAGATTCGAGCTTCTGCCCGCACCTGCGGGAGAGTCTTAAAAGACTCTCCCGCTTTGACTTATACGCCACATCCATATTATTTCAACTTAGCTATATGACATAAAAAAAGAAGCACACACTTTTGAACACAATATTTTACACAGGATTGATAATTTGCGACGTGCAATACGTTGACGTGATAATAATCGGAGCCGGTGCAGCAGGACTCATGTGCGCCATTACAGCGGGAAAGCGCGGCCTGAAGGCCGCTGTGATAGAACACAACAAAATACCCGGCAGAAAAATCCTGATCTCAGGGGGCGGCAGATGCAACTTCACCAACATTCATACCTCACACGAAAATTTCATCTCTGCCAATCCCGACTTCTGCAGATCTGCTCTTGCAGGGTACACTCCCGACGACTTCATCTCTCTCGTAACAAATCACGGGATCAGCTTCTTTGAAAAGAAACTCGGACAGCTCTTCTGCAGAAGTTCTTCAAAACAGATCGTTGAAATGCTTATGAAGGAGTGCAACGTAACTTCGGCTATTGTCCGGTGCGGTGTAAGAGTTATATCTGTTACAATGGGTGAGAAGTTTTGCGTTTCTACTTCTGCCGGTGAGTATGAAGCAGGATCGCTTGTTATTGCATCCGGCGGCAAGTCAGATTCAAAGCTAGGCGCAACGGGTTTCGGTTACGAAATCGCAAAGCAGATCGGACACAAAGTAATTGATATCAGGCCGGGGCTTGTGCCGCTTCTTCTTGCAGACTCTGAAAAGAGAAAGTTCGGAGCTTTGAGCGGCGTATCAGTATCCGGGAGAGCATCAGTCAAAAGCGCTTCATTTGAGGAGAACATCCTGTTCACTCACAAAGGGCTCAGCGGCCCGGCAATACTTCAGGTCTCTTCTTACATCCGCGCCGGTGAAAAGCTCAATGTGAAATTTGTCGATCGTGAATTTCTGGCAATGAAACTTGCAGGAATGAAGAGTTCAAAAGTTCACACTTCAAACTTCCTTTCAGCATATCTTCCTCAGCGGCTCATACCTGCGTTGATAGACGAAAATATCTGCACAAGTCCCCTAAACCGGCTTACATCTGAAGAGATGCGCGCAATTGAAGAATGCGCCTCGGGGCGTGAATTCATGATCTCGGGAAATGAAGGATTTGATAAGGCGGAAGTCACTTGCGGCGGGGTTGATACAGCAGG
>DAIQRO010000129.1:0-8888 GCA_036786155.1 Bacteroidota bacterium | reverse complement strand
GAAGTAGTACGTGAAGATCTCGGGCACAAGCTCATACTTCTTTGATACGAATATTTCTATCTTCAGATTTATTATCCTGCTTGCGCTGTCTACATCGGCAAAGTTTATCCTCGGGTTTTCGAGAATGGACATTTTGGAGAGATTGATCTCGCTCTTCACGATCTCCTCCTTGCGGTAGATCTGTCCCTGCTTGTATGAGAGCTCCCTGGTAATGTCATTGAGAGTGATATTGTACTTCTCACCCCTGAAACTGACCTTAGTTGTTCCGAAGGTGTATATGAGCCCTGTCTTGAACGGGAGATTGATGTTGACCTTGTTCTTCATCTCCGGAATGTTTGACTCAATCTTCAGAACTTCCGGGCTTCCCGCCTCTGCAAGCGCATAGCCGTTGTTCTGAAGCACATCCACAATCCTGAGTATCTCTTGCTTAAGCGTGTCCCTTGAATAATATCCTCCGGCATAAACCTTCATGTCTCCCGGCTGTGAGATCCTGCCCGTTACGTCGCCTGAGACATCTTCCAGCCCTTCAAATGTGAGCTTGTGTATCCTGTACCTCGGGCCTTCATCTATTTTGAATGTTTCATCAACTTCAAGAGAGCTGTAATCGAACTTAAGCGAAGTATCCACTTTCATGTCGAAGAATCCGTTGTCGAAATAGAATTTGCGGACTCTCTCCATGTCCTGCACGAATGTTTCATAGTCAAACTCATCTCCTTCCTTGAGCGCCATGATGCCGCGGATGTTTTCCTGTTCAAAGGAGTTTGTTCCCGAGAAGACAATTTCTATGTCGTCAATTTCAAATACATCATCGCTGCTTTGCGCAAAGGCGGGATCGCAAAGCTTCATTATCAGCAGAAGTGAAAATAAGATCCTGTATATATGATTCATCCACAAAAAAGAAAGCCCAATAACCTGAGATTATTGGGCTTAAAGATCAACAATATAGATTCAGAAGTCCTTGCTTTCTTCGTCATAGAAGAAATCTTCGTCAGTGGGATAGTCGAGCCAGATCTCTTCAATGCTTTCGTACGGCTCGTCGGTGTCTTCAAGGTCCTCAAGATTATCTACAACTTCCTGAGGAGCACCAGTCCTGTTTGCATAGTCGATCAGTTCGTACTTATTGGCCGGCCACGGGGCATCGTCAAGATACGATGCGAGTTCAAGAGTCCATACCATCTTCTAATCAGCCTCCGTATTTAAGATTTTTGGGATATCGGAAATTTTGGCAAATATCAAAAACGACATATGAAAAGTCAATCTCTTAATCTTGGATCGAGCGCATCTCTGAGCCCTTCGCCGATGAGATTATATGTTACAACAGCAATGAAGATCATAAGCCCCGGGAAAATAGCCAGCCACCATGCATTTGAAGCGCTTCTTGCCTCGTTCAGCAGTGAACCCCATGTAACTGTTGTAGCCGCAACTCCGAAACCCAGAAAGCTCAGCGCGGCTTCTGTCAGGATCGCTCCTGCGATTGCAAATGCGCCGGAGACAAGCACCGGAGCGATCGCATTGGGAATTACATGCCTGAAGATTATCTGCCTGTTCGGAAGGCCGATCGAAGTGGCCGCAGTCACATATTCCATGTTTCTCACCTTCAGCACCTCGCCTCTTATCAGCTTAGCATCTCCCGTCCAGGAGGTAAGGCCGATAGCCGCCATGATGTATAGAATGCTCGATCCGTAAATTGCCACTATAGTTATGATCAGGAAGAATGTAGGCAGAGTCATCATGATCTCAACAAACCTCATGATCACTATATCAACCGCTCCTCCATAGTAACCGGCAAGTGACCCAAGAATAATTCCGATCAGAAGCGCGATACCTGCGGCCACAAATCCCACTGACAGCGAGACCCTCGAACCGTGAACAATTCCCGCAAGCAGATCCCTGCCTATCGGGTCAGTGCCAAGGTAATGATCACCGCCCGGCGGATAGAGACTGTTCGACAGGTCTATCTCTCTTGAGCCGTAAGGCACGGGAGTCCAGATTACGCTCTCCAGCTTGCCTTCATCGTCCAAAGTCTTCAAGTTCACGTTAATAAGGTCGGGATCCCACTTGCTGATGCCAAGGTCATTAAGATAATCCTTGACTACGGGAAAATACGTCTCCCCCTTATAAACTGCATACAGAGGTTTTGAACTGGCAATGAAATCGGCAAAGACGGCAATGATCACAAGGCCCGCAACGATATACATCGAGATCATGGCGAGCGTGTTCTTCCTGAACTGATGCTTTACCAATGACCAGTAAGAAACTCCAACCTGCTGCTGCGACTCGATCTGAGCTTTGGTCAGGCCGTTTGTAGGCGAACCGTTTCCTAATTCCTTTTCCTGCTCTACTGTAGCTTTATCTTCCATAAATCAATTTAGGTTTATGCTGCCTTTTTCGTGAATGCGATTCTGGGATCAATGAATGAGTACATGATGTCAACAAGAAGTATTCCGACAACAGTAAGTGTCGATGTCAGCACAAGTTCGGCCATGATGATCGGATAGTCGCGGTCAAGGATCGCCTGATAGGCAAGCTGGCCGATCCCGGGAATCGAGAATATTGACTCGATTATGACGCTTCCGCCTACCATTGCAGGAAGAAGTCCGCCCATCAGCGTGATTATCGGGATCAGTGAATTTCTCAAGGCATGCTTGAGTATCACTTTCTTCTCAGAAAGTCCCTTCGCCCTCGCAGTCCTTATGTAATCCTGCCTGATGACCTCAAGCATAGAACTTCTCATCTGCCGGGAAGTGAACGCGAAGCTTGTGAGACTGAGAATGGTAACAGGAAGAAACATGTGCATGAACCTGTCGCTGACCTTTCCGAAAAACGACAGCGTGTCAAAGTCCTCCGAACGAATACCCGCCGTAGGAAAGATCTTCAAATATTCAACATTGCAGAGAAACACAATGGCAAGCGTTCCGACCCAGAAATTTGGAAGCGAGTAGAGAATGAATAGCACCACCGTCATCAGCCGGTCGGAAAATGAATACTGCCTTGCCGCGCTGTAGATTCCGATCGGAATTGCAACCATGTAGATCAGCATATAGGAAAGCAGGCTGATTGAAATTGATACCGGGAGCCTTTCAAGTATCTTTTCGATGACAGGCCTGTTGTCTTTGAAGGAGTTTCCGAAATCGCCCTGAAGCATATTCTTCATCCATATAACGTACTGCATGTAAAGAGGCTTGTCGAGCCCGAACTTCTTCTTGTAGAATTCCTTTGCCTGTTCTGTCATCAGATTCTTTGCATCTGATTTCTGAGCTTCCTGTGTTCTTCCGATCTTCATCTCGGTCGGATCTCCGGGTGCAAGCCTGCAAACGAGAAACGTGATCATGGTAATTACGATCAGCGTCGGGATAAAGAGAAGAATTCTCCTGATTACATATTCAGTCATGTTCTTTCAGATTGTCAGATGATAAAAATGCCTGCCGCTTCGTGCGGCAGGCTGAATCCGAATTTAAGTTCTGTCAGTTCTTGTAACGCTGTGCCGATACCGGCGCCCACCACTCGTTAAGCAGCGGTGAATCCGGATACGTGTACCACCTTGCATTCCTGAACCTGTCGCTGTAAAGATACCTTGACGGCTCTGACCAAAGGAATGTGACCGGCTGATCGTTGTAAACTATCTCCTGCCACTTCTTCAGTATCTCGATCCTCTTTGCCTCTTCAAACTCAACCCTGTTCTGCTCTATGAGCTTGTCGCTTTCCGGATTTATATAGCTTATGAAGTTGCTTCCTTCGCCTTCCGACTGGCTTGAATGCCAGATCTGATACGGGTCCTCAGGCGTAACGCCGAGCTGCCATGCCGAGTAGCATGCGTCAAATTCATGCTTCTTTGTCTTGGTAAGGAACACAGACCATTCATATTCCTGAAGGTCTGCCTGAACGCCGATCTGCTTCAGCATCTCGATCACGATCAGCATCACGCGCTTCCTCTTCGGATTGTTGTTGTTGATGAATGTGAATTTGAAATCCGTCTTCTTTCCGTTTATCACCTTATCAAGCACACCGTCTCCGTCAGTGTCTTTCCATCCGGCATCAGCAAGCATCTTCTTTGCTTTCTCCTGATTGAATTGCATCTGCGGAAGGTTGTTGTTGTAATACTTGCTCTTCATGAATACAGGCGAATTGACAAGCGTGCCCATTCCGTAAACGACCTTGTCTATGATCGACTGCCTGTCGATAGCATAGCCAAGCGCCGTCCTCACATTCTTGTCGGAGAATATCGGATGCTTGTTGTTCCATGCAATGAATACATAAGTAGGCTCAAGCACAAGGGCTTTCTTAAGCTGAAATTGTCCGGGATCCTTTACGTTCTCCACAAAGTCACTTGGCTGAATGACAAACATGTAATCAACTTCCTTGTTCTTTGCGGCTACAACCGCTGCGTTCTGATCCTGAATGGTCTTGAACACAAGCTTGTCGGGATAGTTCGGGATCGCGGCCTTGTTCCAGTAGTTCTCATTTCTCTTGAGCGTGATGGATTGTCCCGTTTTCCAGTCATCGAGCTTGTACGGCCCGCTTCCGACCACATACTTGGGAGTCCTTGAAACTTCTTCCGAGTTAAGGAACTCGGCATACTTTGCAAGTTCCGGATACTTCTTCGGATCAAGGTCTTTCTGTGCCGCCGAGATCATATCCCATGTGAACTTTTCATTCGCATTGTCCTTGTCGAGAATGTGCTTCGGCGTGATGTAAATTCCGCCGAGGCTGTAGATCGCCCTGAAGTACGGCTTTGACATTGTGAACTTTACCTTGTACTTGTCACCGTCAACAAGCTCCACGCTCTTTAGATCGGCAAAGTAATTTCTCAGTGCCTGTGCATCGGTAAACGGATTCATTATCGTCTTCACCGTAAATATCAGGTCTTCACCCGTGAGAGGTGTGCCGTCTGAGAACTTGACGTCCTTTCTGAGCGTGAATGTGTAGGTGAGATGATCATCGCTTACCACCGGAAGCGAATCCGCAATAACAGGAAACAGTTCATAAGTCTCTCTGTCAATGTCGAGCAGTGCATCGTAGATGTATATGTAAATTCCCTGAGCGGAAGCGTCGTTCGTCACAGTAGGATTCAGCTTTTCGGCGTCCGCCATTTCCTGCTTCACCACCCAGTCTCCGTTGACAGCATCCTTGTTGTCCTTCGGGATCAGCTCGGTGAATGAAAACGACGACGTCTTGCTTTCACCATCCTTGCCTGATTCAGTCTGAGTGGTCTCCTTTTTTCTTCCGCATGATGTCAGCAGTACGGCAAACAATAGTAAAGCAAGCGCCGCAAATTTTATTGGTCTCATTTTGTTGGTTTACGTTTTTGGATTTTTGTGCTTAATGCTCATAACAGCATTATTCAAAATCATGTTCAAAATATTCCGTGGTCCTTCCAAGGCTGTCCTGCTGTGATGACAACTTTGACTTCATGTTCCTGGCGCTGATCTTCTCCTGAAGCCTTCTTCTGAATTCCTCAGCGGCATTGTATCCGTAATGCTTGCAAAGATAGTTCAATGCAATCACTTCCGCTATAACCGTAATGTTCTTCCCCGGAAATATCGGCAGTTTGATGAGCTCTGTGTCAACACCCGAAAGATTGATCGTACTGCTGTCGAGTCCTGTACGCTCGTACGCCTTGTCCCTGTCCCAGTCCTCCAGCTCAACAACAACCTCAACCCTCTTCTGAAATCTGATCGCGCGTATTCCGAATATCATTCTTACATCGATCAAACCCAGGCCCCTTATCTCCATGATATGCTTCGAAAGAGCAGTGCCTGAGCCCATGAGAACACCTTCGCCCTTCCTTATCACCACCACAATGTCGTCAGCTACCAGCCTGTGCCCTCTTTCAACGAGGTCCAGGGCGATCTCGCTTTAGCCTATGCCCGATTTGCCCGAGAAGAGAAGGCCGACTCCGTAAACATCCACAAATGAGCCGTGTATTATGAGCTGTGTCGCAAACTGGTCGTCAAGAAAATCCGAGATGAAGAAGGCAAGCCTCGTTGTTGGATAGGGGGTGACGAAGAGCGGGATATTTTCCTTTGAACATGAATTCTGAAGCTCTTCTGGAATGCTGTTGTCGTTAGTTACAATGATGCACGGAACATTGAATGAGCAGAACCTGTCCAGTTTGCTCTGCCTCTCGCTTTCACTCAGTTGCGCAAGGTACTGGATCTCCGTATTGCCGAACACCTGCACCCTGTTGTAAGTAAACAGGTCAACATACCCTGCAAGAGCCAGGCCCGGCCTGTGTATGTCCTTTTCCGTGATCAGCTTCTCGGGATCAATGTCAGAGTCGCCGACCTTCCTGAGCTTGAACCTCTCTTTGGTTTGATCAAAGAAGAATTGAACCGTGATGAACTCTCTCTTGAGCTCTTTTATATTTTCAAACCTGTGGTTCAAATATCAATTCAGCTCTTCAGTGATTTTGCAGATTTTTTATTGTTCGTATGCTTGTCCTTATGCTTGAGCAGTTGAGTCTGGATCTTATCCACAGCCTTGTCAATTGATTTGACAAAATCATCGGAACTTTCCTTGGCCGTCAGAGTCTTGTCTTTCAGTTTGACGAGTATTTCACAAATCTTTACGCTGTTGACGGCTTTTTCGTATGACAAAATGGCATCTGCATGAATGATGTCGGCATGATACTTTTCAAGGGAGTTTATCTCCTGAACTACGTAATCAGTTAACGTTTCATGCGCCTTAAAATGCCTCGACGTGATGTTGGTCTTAATCATTTTATCAATACAGGTTTGTGTTATTGGATGTGTTGTTGCTTTCAGCCAATATGGTAAAGAATAACATCTTTTTCAACACGGATTGCCGGCGTTTGCACAGAGCCGGAAATGCGATTCCCTCTGCAAGAGAAATGCCGCATTGTTGCCTTTCCGCAAATCATTCGGCTCAGTTTTTGTACAACTGCCTTGTGCTTGGAACCCACCACTCATTCATCAGCGGAGAATCAGGGAAAGCATACCATCGCTTGTTCCTGTACCTGTCGCTGTTGAGATATCTTACCGGCTCGCTCCAAAGGAATGTGACCGGCTGATCATCATAAACTATCTTCTGCCATTTACCAAGTATCTCCTTTCTCTTCGCTTCGTCAAATTCCACCCTGTTTGCCTCAAGAAGTTTGTCGCTTTCAGGATTGTTGTAGCTGAAGAAATTGCTTCCTTCGCCAATTGACTGCGAGGAATGCCATATCTGATACGGATCATCCGGGATCGCCGTCAACTGCCAGCCCGCAAAACAGGCATCAAACTGATGCTTCTTGATCTTGTCAAGGAACACCGACCATTCGTATTCCTGCATGTTTGCCTCTATGCCAAGCTGTTTAAGCTGTTCGATCACTATAAGCAGTACTTTCTTTCTCTTTGGATTCGTGTTGTTAACAAACGTGAACTTGAAATCAGTCTTCTTCCCGTTAATCACCTTGTCCAGAATACCGTCGCCGTCAGTATCCTTCCAGCCCGCTTCGGCAAGAAGCTGTTTGGATTTTTCCGGATTGTATTCGATCTTGGGAAGGTCGGTGTTGAGAAACTTGCTCTTTATGAAAATGTGTGACTGAATTGTCGTACCCATTCCGAAGACAACCTTGTCAATTATGGACTGCCTGTCAATTGCATGGCTCAAAGCTAGTCTCACTTTCTTGTCGGAAAAGAGAGGAGTGTTGTTGTTCCATGCTATATAATTGTACGACGGCTCTATAACAAGCGCTTTCTCGAGTCCGAACTGTCCGGGATCCTTCACATTCTCAACAAAATCGATCGGCTGTATAACTTCCATGTGATCGATCTCCTTGTTCTTTGCCGCCACCACAGCCGCATTCTGGTCCTTGATAGTCTTGAAAATGATCTTGTCTGCATAATAAGGTGTGCGCTCCCTGTTCCAGTAGTTCTCATTCCGCTTGAGGGTAATTGACTGCCCCGTTATCCATTTGTCCAGCATGTATGGCCCCGTTCCCACAACGTACTTCGCATCTCTCGAAACTTCCTCTGTGTTTATGAAGTCTGCAAACTTCTGCATGTCAGGATACTTCTTCGGGTCCATAGACCTCTGTGCCTCATCAAGTTCTTCCCAGCTGAATCCGTCGTTGGCATTGTCTTTGTCAAGGATATGCTTGGGGATTATCTCAAGGTCGCCGATAGAATAGATTGCCCTGAAGTACGGCTTGGACATGTTGAACCTTACCTTGTACTTGTTGCCGTCAACCAGTTCAACGCTCTTTACATCAAGGAAGTAGTTCCTCTGCGCCTGAGCATCCGTGAAGGGATTCTTCACAACTTTCACGGTGAAGATGATATCCTCCCCCGTAAACGGATGGCCGTCGGAAAACTTCACATCTTCCCTGAGGTCAAATGTATATGAAAGGTGACGGGAAGCGACTTTGCAAGTAGAGGAACAAGTTCATAAGTTACCCGGTCAACATCAAGAAGGTTTTCGAATATGTACAGCGTAATGCCTGATGCGGTAGCGTCATTGGTTACCGTGGGATTCAGTTTCTCGGCGTCAGACATCTCCTGCTTTATTACCCAGTCGCCGCGGTTTGCACCGGCGGTGTCAGACGGCTTGAGCGGAGTAATTTCAACTATGCCATCTCTTTTTGTTTCAACGGTCTCCTTCTTTCTTCCGCAGGAATAAACAAGAAATGCAAATGCAATTACGAGGGCTGACTTCAATATCTGCTGTGGGCTCATGATGATTGGGATCCGTTGAATGAGTTTACGATCCGGCTTTTAAAAATGTTCGGCGCCGGCTGAATTTCTTTGATTACGGCGTGAATTTAAAATATTATCTTTGATTTAATCAAGTGATTGTAATATCTTGACGCATGCTGAACATTCCTGAATGTCCGGATGTCAACATGGGATTTGCACGCCGGATCTACCGGCTGATTCTTCTGATTT
>DAIQRO010000393.1:970-2025 GCA_036786155.1 Bacteroidota bacterium | reverse complement strand
CATTCCCGGAGCATCTGACAAGATACTTGGGATTCTCGGAATTGATACTGCATCAATCACATGGAAGGATGCTTCAAACCCGGCAATCCCGGTCGGAGCTGAACTTGGTGAGAATATGATCCTGTTCCCGCTCATTGAAGATGAAGAGATAAAACCCGCGGAGAAACAGAAGGAGGAAGTATCTTCATCTGCTGAAGACAATACAGAAGACGGGCTGATAACAATTGATGATTTCAGAAAGGTGCAGTTCAAGGTGGCAAAAGTGCTTGAGTGCGAGAAAGTGGAAAACAGCAGGAAACTGCTGAAGCTCAGGCTAAAAGTGGGAGATAAGGAAAAACAAATAGTTTCCGGGATCTCAGAGTATTACAAACCGGAAGAGCTTATCGGAAGACTTATCATCGTTGTTGACAATCTGAAGCCGTCAAAGCTTATGGGAATAGATTCACACGGGATGCTTCTTGCAGCGAAATCAGGGAAGGAACTAAAGCTTGTAACGGTTGACGGCAATATTGCACCGGGAGCTGAAGTCAGTTGAGATACGTTCGGCGACAGAGTCTATGAGTTCGGAAGCCGGACCTTTGTAATGGGAATCCTGAATATCACTCCGGATTCATTTTCAGACGGAGGGAAATATTTCGGCGAAGGGGCTGGGCTGAATAAAGCCGTGGAAGATGCTTTGATAATGGAGAAGTGCGGCGCCGATTTTATAGATATCGGAGGTGAGTCAACAAGGCCGGGCGCTGAGAGAGTTTCTGAAGAAGCAGAAATGGAAAGGGTGATTCCCGTAATATCTGAGGTATCCCGAAAGATCAGCATTCCGGTATCGGTTGACACTTACAAGAGCAGGGTTGCGGAGGTGTCACTGAAAGCCGGAGCTTGCATAGTCAATGACATAAGCGGATTCAGATTTGACCCCGCTATAGCTGAGGTGACAGCGAGATCAGGAGCATCATGCATACTGATGCATATAAAAGGCACTCCCGGAAATATGCAGATGAATCCGGTTTATGATGATGTAACCGCGGAAGTGATCTCATACCTGCAGGCTTCAGCGG
>DAIQRO010000393.1:0-960 GCA_036786155.1 Bacteroidota bacterium | reverse complement strand
GGAATCGGATTTGGCAAGACACTTGAGCATAATATTGAACTGATCCGAAGCATCGGTGAACTCAGGAAGCTCGGGTACCCTGTCTTAATTGGACTTTCAAGAAAGAGTTTTATTGACAAAATTACACCTGCAGCCGTGGAGGACCGGCTTAATGGCACAATATCAGCCAATACGGCAGCAGTCAGGTACGGAGCAGATATCGTCAGGGTCCATGATGTTTGCGATAACGTACCTGCCATGCGGGTTGCGGATAAAATCTTAAGAAACTGAAATGCAGAACTCAAGCAACATTGCTGAGAAAAGATCGCGGAGGGCAGTCTCTTCTTCCGAAGAGCTTTACGAATTTGACGTGATAGGTATGAACTGCACGGGCTGTGCACAGAGCATCAGGTCATACCTTGAGAAATCGGACGGAATAAGCGCGGTGGACCTTAACTTCACATCCGAGATATGCAGTGTCACGTACGACCCGGCAAGGACAACAAGGAAAGAGATCAAGAGGCTTGTCGAGTCGCTCGGCTTTGGGGTTTCTTCAGATGACGATGAATACGAACTGGAGCAGGCGCGCAGGAAGAACCTCAGACTCCTCAAGTACAAGATCTATGTGTCCGCAATTCTTTCAGGCGTAATTATGCTTCTCAGCATGAAGGATCATTTTCATATTCCATACATCCATCTTCCGGAAAAAGTATTGCTGGCGGTTCTCTTTATTCTGTCAACCGTTGTTGTATTCTGGTGCGGGTCCAAATTCCTCCGCGGAGCCATGACGTCGCTGAAGAGCGGAAAGTTCGACATGAATACGCTCATCACCATCGGCAGTCTTTCTTCATACATTTACAGCACGGTTATAGCTGCAAATGCGATATTCGGCCTGGACATAGCAGTACTGAATGGTACAAAGGAGGTCTATTTTGAGACTGCCGCTATGATCATTACTTTCATACTGATCGGTAATTATCT
>DAIQRO010000392.1:0-2035 GCA_036786155.1 Bacteroidota bacterium | reverse complement strand
GCATAATTCCAAGAATCATAATAATATCCGGAATCGGAAATAATCGGTGAATGAGGATAAGAAGTTCCGTCCTCCTGCAAGATGAATATCTTACTTGAATCCAGATTTGGTGCTGTAATATTGTTGGAAGACGGTAAGACAATTTCAGCCATTCCGTCATTGTTCAAGTCGCCTAAGGAAAAGTAAGAGAGAAATGTGGTACCTCCCTGGTTGAAACTTACGGGCCAGCCGGCCCTGATTTGGCCGTTCCAATTGACAACGGTGAGCGTATTTCCACGACCTGAAAGTATTTCAATTCTTCCGTCATCGTCAAGGTCATAGAGTGCTATTTTGTCTAACAAAGTACTCGTTGGAAATGGAATATAGACAGGAAACCCTGAGATGTGATTTCCAAAGTGATCGAAAACATATAGGGAATCCGATTTTACTACAAGGTCAAGTTTACCGTCTTTGTCAATATCGCCCGAGGCAACTTGAATGTAGCTTGAAATGCAACTTACTATTTGCGGGAAACCATTCTTTACTGTGCCATTGTCAGCTATTAAGAATACTTTTCCTGTTAACGAATACACATTAACACCGACAAAGATCTCATTCCTTCCGTCGGAATCAAAGTCAGCTATAATCGGACCATTGTTATAAGTGAAATCAATGCTGTCAAGAATAACGGGAAACCCGGGCAAAAGAACAGGCGTACTCTGGCTCATTGAGAATTGTGTATAGAGTAACATAATCAAAAGCAAAATACCTGACCGATTCAATCCTGTTGCAATATATACAATCTCTTTCCCGATGCAATAACTCTGTTCCCGACTTTTCTTAATCTGTTTATGTTTTTGTATGATGTGTCCGGTGTCCATGTAAGTCCTCCGTTTGTGGTAATCTGCAGATGACCTTCCGAAATTCCGGAAAGTCTGTTTAATCCTCCGGCAAAACCCGTCTTATCATTGATGAAACAGATTCCCTGAGCTTCAAAACCTATTTCACTGATCTGTGATTCATTAAGCATCCATTGTTTTCCTGAATCTTTGGTCTTCAGGTAACTGAACGAATCGCTACGATTGTTCAGTGTTTGTATTGACACATAGCCTGTTATTGAATCCGTAAATGAGATCTTCCATGCAATTTCGCTTCTAGCTTTGCCTTCATAGACTCTATTCCAGTTCTCCCCACCGTCAGTTGTAAGTATTACTGCCGGTTTCGAATCAAAATAATTACTGTCCCATACACTGCCTGCGATTAGCCCAATATTTTCATCAAAGAAGTAACAGTCAACGGCAGATGATAAATGAAGTCTCAGGTCACTGACCTGCCATGAATGACCGCTGTCAACAGAACAGAGGAAATGTGCCGGTCCCGAATATCTTCCGCAGGCAAAGACATTCTTAGAGTCAGGAGATTGAATACTGCAAACTCCTTTCAACGCGCCTGAAACTTTGCGCCCGGAATAAGTCCAAGTGGAGCCGCCGTCTTTTGTTTCAAGTAAGAGGTTCGAATCCAATGTTCCGGCAAAACCGTGTGCGCTGTTCAGGAAACAAACTGACCTTAAGATAAATCGATCACTTTGATATACTTCGAACCAGCTCTTACATCCGTCTGTTGTCTTGTATATTCGCTTCACAGGATCAACTCCGCTCAAAGTCCAGCCGGTAAGTGTATCAATGAAGCAGAAATCCTCAAGTCTGAACAGGCTTTCAGGAACCTCAACATATTTTGCTGATCTGAAACATCCGGAAAATGAAAGAACCAAACTAAGTAAGACGAAGGCTGAGATACTCGTATCAAGTACAAACCGGCAAGGTTCAATGAAGAACCTTGCCTTCTCAAGGAGATTCAATTTATTACTCCGGTGTGCCCAGATTCACATGAGTTACAGGATTGGCAGGTGAACCTCCTGAAATTACAACTGTTGTAGTACCGGGACCGTAACCGGATTTCTCCGCGCGTACTTCGTAAGTGCCATCAGGAAAACTGTTGCCGCCGTTGCCGAACCAGGTAAATCCGTTATCATCCGTAGTTTTAGGACTACCAAATA
>DAIQRO010000001.1:44603-50900 GCA_036786155.1 Bacteroidota bacterium | reverse complement strand
CCATTTTTTTGATGCCATAACATTTGATTTCAATAAATCGTTTTCACACAGCCTCGGGAGATTGGGATCGAGGTGTCAGGAAGACTGATTAAGACTTCCGCCGCCCGACACCGCCTTAATCCCAATTGCATGAATCGGACATTCTGAGTATTTTGAGCCATTCAAAATCTGACACAGGGAATGAACAATACCGAAAGAACTTCCGTCACCGTATCCGCTAAGGTCAATGCTCCTATTAATAAGGTGTGGGAGCGGTGGACAAGCCCGGAACACGTTACCAAATGGAATCACGCATCGGACGACTGGCACTCGCCAACCGCTGTAAACGACCTCCGCGAAGGGGGAAAGTTCTGCTACAATATGGCCGCAAAGGACGGAAGCATGAGCTTCGACTTTGAAGGCATTTACACAAGGGTTGTACCTCAGGAACTCATCGAATACACAATGGGTGACGGACGCAAGGTGAAGATCACTTTTGAAGAAACCGGAGACGGCGTCCTTGTTACGGAGACGTTTGATGCCGAACAAATGAATCCCGTTGAAATGCAAAGGGCGGGCTGGCAGGCGATAATGGACAATTTCAAAAAACATACCGAATCATAACATCATGGAAAAACTTCATTTTGAAACGGAGATCACCGCGAAGCCGGCAAGAGTGTTTGCGGTGATGATCGACCCGGAACATTATAAGGAATGGACAAGCGAATTCAACCCCTCCTCGCGGTATGAGGGCACATGGGAGAAAGGCGCGACGATCAGGTTCATCGGCGCTGATGAAAAGGGAAACACCGGAGGAATGATTGCTAGGATAAAGGACAATGTCCCGGACAAATTCATTTCCATAGAGCATCTCGGCATTATCTCCGGCGATAAGGAGCTCACGGAAGGGCCGGAAGTGGACGCATGGAAAGGCGCGCTCGAGAATTATACGTTTGAGGACAAGGACGGAAAGACACTGCTCAAGGTTGACATGGATGCAAACGCCGACTTTGAAAAATATTTTCTGGAAACATGGCCCAAGGCGCTTGCACGGCTGAAGAGCATCTGCGAATCGTGAACTTTTAACATTAACCTGAATAACATCATGGCAAGAACAAGCACTTATCTGAACTTCCCCGGCAACTGCGAGGAGGCATTCGATTTTTACAGAAGCGTTTTCGGCGGTGACTTTGCGGGAGAGATCTCGAGATTCTCGGATGTTCCGCCATCAACAGAGTTTCCGCCTTTGCCGGAATCCGAAATGAAAATGGTCATTCACGTTGCATTGCCGATCACGGGCGGCCACATGCTGATGGGCTCGGATGCGCCGGCTTCCATGGGGTTTGCGGTTACCCCCGGAAACAATGTGCATATCAACCTTGAACCCGATACGCGCGAAGAGACCGAACGGCTTTTCAAAGCTCTCTCCGAAGGAGGCACGGTTACAATGAAGCTTCAGGATATGTTCTGGGGAGCTTACTTCGGCAGTTGCATTGACAAGTACGGAATAAGCTGGATGGTGAACTGCGAGAATAAGACTGTCTGAATCAGGATTATCAGGATTAAGGGATTTTCAGGATTATGCATCGTGGAAATGTTTGCAACGGTTATCCGACAAGTGTATCCCTGAGCATTAAACTGGAGTTTAGAATTCACATGATTGCGTATAGTGCAAATGAAGGTTCCGGATTTGCGATGAATGTCGTTTAGCATTTGTGTTAATCCGGATAATCTTCTAATCCTGAAAATCCTGATCAGCACATTGCAGAGGGTTTCGACTGCAAGAAATCAAATCTCAAAAATATGAAGAACTTCAGAATCGAGATCAAGTGGGCGGTCATCTTCTTCATCATGATGCTTGCCTGGATGGTGATAGAAAAGCTCGCGGGGTTTCACGACAAGAACATAGAAAGCCATGCGGTGTTCTCAAACTTCATTGCAATACCTGCAGTGGCTGTTTATGTGCTTGCACTGCTTGATAAGAAGAAGAATTTCTACGGCGGGACGATGACTTTTCGGCAGGGATTCATGACAGGTCTTGTTATCACGATATTCGTTACCATACTCAGCCCGCTGACACAATACATCACTTCCACATACATAACACCTGATTATTTTAAGAACGCGATTGAGTTTGCAGTTTCATCAGGCAACGCATCCCGCGAGCAGGCAGAGGCGTACTTCAACCTGCAGAGCTACATATTCCAGGGACTGATAGGGACGCCGGTGATGGGTGTGATAACTTCGGTGATAGTTGCATTAATTGTGAAATCAAAGAAGCCGGCTGAAGACAATACGGGCGCGGCCTGACATGTGCCGGAGTAATCAAGAAAACGTGGAAGGATCATGATCAGAGATTCCGGAAAGTTCATCTTTAAAATTTTCATTCTAATAATTTTCATGACTTCAACCTCGCAAGGACAGGAAGTTCTGACGCTCGGCGAAGGCGGAACACCCGGCGAAGGCACGCTCGCTGATATTGCATGGCTGGCGGGATACTGGAAAGGCGCCGGGCTGGGCGGTACCTGCGATGAAGTGTGGATTCCGGAATCCGACAATGCAATGCACGGGATCTTCAGGATTGAAAAGGACGGCAGTATGCAGTTCACGGAGTATATGGCAATGATGCAGTCGGGGAACTCGCTGACTCTCAAGCTTAAACATTTCTCCGGCGACCTGACACCCTGGGAAGAGAAGGACAAATGGGTCGAGTTCAAACTGGTGAAGCTTGAAGACAGCACCGCATACTTCAACGGGCTTACCTATAAAAGAACAGGCAACGAACTATATGTATGGCTCAGACTGAAATCGCAGGAGAAGGTTTGGATAGAGGAGTTCAGGTTTGTGAAGGAGGGGTTGTAAGATGGAACAGGATTCGCATGAATGTCTGTCTGAATCAGGATTCACAGGATTGCGGGATTTTCAGGATTATGTATCGCGCAAACAGATGTTCCGGATTTGCGCTGAATGTATTGTTGCATATGTGATAATCCTGTTAATCTCAAAATCCTGTTAATCCTGATAAGGCATACTCCATGTTCTGCTGAGCCACCGCGGGACTCTGTTCAATCCTTGTATATCATCTCAAACTCCAGTAGTCAAGCGACTTGTCGCCTTCACCTTCAATGAATGCAAGCTCTTCGCCTACATCCCTGAATGGAAGCAGTGTGACTTTGATTGTCTTAGTAATGCACTGTGCAATGCCGTTCCAGTCTGTAATGATGTTCAGATCGCCCGACGCCGGAAGGGTTTCTCCGCCTGGCTCATACCAGCGCAGAAGAGATGTTGTGCCGCGTTTGACCCCTTCCTTTACAAGCTCCGCAAGTTTGTTTGCACAATCTTCCGTGTCGCAAAAATACCATGCAGTGTAACTCCTGCCCGAGTATTCCGGGTTGGCCTCAATGAACTTCTTCCAAAGTTCGTGAACGGTGTGGTGATACTCTTTCATGATGTTTGCCATTTATTGTTTTTGATGATCTTTCCGCATTTGCCGGACAAACGCTGCGTCCGGAAGCTTACTTGCTTTTCTCTCCTGATCTAAGTCCGCTCGCATCTGCTTTCTATTGATTATCTTAGACGTCTGCGGTTCATTCATTTTTTGCATTTTACGGACGCATAAATATAGCTAAGTTACGCTTAATACAACACGGCAACAAACCAATCCGCATCAGCTATGAGACACTTCTTCGCAATACCGCTTCTGCTGTTCCTGACGGCTCTCTCGACTGCACAAATGCCTGAGCGCTATTTCAGATTCTATATGACTCATTAAACAGACCTAAATGTTCTGACCAGAATAATATCCATTGATGATGTGAAAGATGGTTACGTTTACGCCTATGCCAATGAAGAACAATGGGTCGAGTTCAGGAAGCTCGGCATTTCAGCCGAAGAACTCCCGCATCCAAGTTCATTGTATGATCACAAAATGAGCAGTGCCGGACCGCTGGAATGGGACAGCTATCCGACCTACAGTTCGTACAGGAACATGATGTGGCAGTTTGCTTCATCGCATCCGGAAATCTGCAAGCTTGACACGATAGGTTACTCTGTTCAGAACCGCCTGCTTCTAGTTCTGAAAATTTCTGACAATGTGAATGTGAATGAAGATGAACCGGAGTTCTTCTACACATCATCAATGCACGGCGATGAGACCGTGGGCTTCATACTTACCCTCAGACTCGCAGATCATCTCCTTGCGCAGTACGGACAAAACACTGCCGAGGGGATCAGAGCCACAAAACTTGTCAACAGTCTTGAGATATGGATCAACCCTCTCGCTAATCCTGACGGCACTTACCGGCTTGGCGGTGATACAACAGTGAACTTTGCTACGCGTAACAATGCCAACAACAAGGACCTCAACAGGAATTTTCCGGACAGGATAACTGACACCAACAACACTCTTTCAGGCAGAGAGCGTGAAACGCAGGCGATGATGACGTTTGCCTCGAAAAGGAATCTCACGATGTCGGCGAACTTTCACGGAGGGGCCGCGGTCGTCAACTATCCCTGGGATAACGGCGCTCCGAGCGGCCAGTATTCGGCTTGTCCCGACGATGCATGGTTCATTGTCGCATCAAAGGCGTACTCAATCACCAACCCCGACCTTATGAACGGCGGCTTTGCAAACGGAATCACAAACGGGTGCCAGTGGTACTCAGTCTTCGGCGGCAGGCAGGACTGGATCTATAGGTGGCGCGGCGTAAGGGAAACCACGATCGAACTCTGGAATATCAAGAATCCTCCGGGCTCGGCTCTTCCACAAAAGTGGAACAACAATAAGGAGTCACTGCTTGCTTACATGGAACAATCACTGGGCGGGATTCACGGCGTGGTTACGGATTCTGCAAATGCTCAGCCAATAAGCGCGAAGATCTATGTGCAGGACTTTTCAAATGCTTTTGTAAAAACGGATTCAGCCGTCGGTGATTTTCACAGGCCGCTTCTTCCGGGCACATACAATGTTATATTCATTTCGCCGGGATACGTTGCTGACACTGTTCGCAATGTTGCTGTGGCGGATTCGGTTTCAACCCGGCTAAACCATACTATGCGGCGGGTTCAGACAATCGTTACTACCATTGCGGCAAACTCCCCTGATGCATTCCATCTTTGGCAGAACTTCCCGAATCCTTTCAATCCGGAAACTGTCATCCGGTTTGAGATACCCGTGAAAGAGCATGTGAACATCAGGATATTCGACAACGCAGGCAGAGAATCTGCAATGCTTGTCAACAGCTTGCTCGCTCCGGGCGCTTATGAAACGCAATGGAGCGCGGGAAACAATCCAAGCGGTGTGTATTACTGCGTGCTGTCCGCTCAAAACCGTACCCAAACGATGAAGATGATACTGATCAGATGACGGAACGGAATTGCGGGCACAATGCCGGAGAGCGGCTTTTCAAAAGCGCCATAGCAAATACAATGTGCAGAGCGTTATCCTTGCCGTGAATATGAATATCATATTCCATATCATTACATACAGTTCCTTCCTAACATAAACGGCTGTATTACAGTCAAAGCCATGGCAAAGAAATCATCAGGCATTTCGGAAAAGGCAAAGAGGATACACTCAGAAGCCAAAGTAATTGACATCCACTGCCACCCTTCCCTCAAGGTGAACCTGTACGACTACCGGATCTACGATAAGGAGCACCGGATCGGAATAGACATACCAAACTCGGACCATGATGAGATGTTTCAGATGCAGTATGACCTGTCCAACATGAAGGCCGGCAACATCTCCGCTATCTGGTCATCCGTATATGTGATAGAGAAAGGCCTGATCAAAAATTCCAGCCTGAACATACTCTCTGCCATAACGGACTTCTTCGGAATTGACAACATCAACAATGCGGTGGAAAGATGCGACTACCCGTGCAGGACAAAATGCTACGGGCCTTACACTCAGGCGCTGGAGATCATGGAGAAGATGGAAAGGCAGATCAGCGACGCGGCTAAGAAAGGCAATAAAGTAACGCATGCAAGAAATTATTCCGAGTTTGCGCAGGCTCTTGAAAGCGGAGATGCATGCTTCATACACACGCTTGAAGGCGCGCACATGCTCGGCAGAAATCTTTCCGCGGAGGAATACATTGCGCATCTTGACACTCTGAAGCACCGCGGTGTTTGTTCGGTCACGCTCGGACATTTCATGCCGAACAATGTATGCTTCCCCGCAAACGGAATCTCTCCGAAGACAAGGAAGACAATGAACTTCAGATACGATTACAGCGTCTTTGCAGACAACGGAATCCCCGAAACCGGAAAACTCATCTTCGCGCACATGCTGGACATAGGCATCATACCCGACCT
>DAIQRO010000001.1:26398-44441 GCA_036786155.1 Bacteroidota bacterium | reverse complement strand
GTTGATGATAATGAGATCGGCATCATTCAGGAATGCGGCGGTGTAATAGGCGTGATACTTATGAAGTACTGGTTGTGCGGAAGCGAGAGCGAACCGGACCTCGGCATTGAGCATGTGATCAGCACCATAAAGCACATTGCGCAGACCTGCGGCGGCAGTTACGACAATATTGCTATCGGCACGGACATGGACGGATTCACACTGCCGGTTGACGACCTTTATGTTCCTTCACAGATGATCCGCCTTACGCAGGCTATGCTTGATGCAGGCATCACTGAAGAGAACATAAAAAAAGTGCTCGGGGAAAATGCAATGCGTGTGATGTATGAAGGCTGGGGAGATGCGAAGGGCATCAGCAAATCCTCGCCCCACGGAACAGGCGATGAACTGCTTAACTATTTCAAAGGCAACTCCGCAATTGAAACACATACGGCATTATCCAAATCGATGCCGGGGAAGAGAGCAGCCGGAAAGAAAGCGGGGCGCGCCTCCGGCTCAAGAAAGAAGCCGAAGAAGAAGGCAAGTAAGGACATGCCTGCTCTGGATCCCGAATCCGCAGGTGAACTTAAGAATCGGTTTGAAGAAGATCCCGAAGGAACATTGAAATGGTTTCAGAGGGCGGTGGATACGAAGATCACAATGCAGAGACTCAGGGAAGCGATCCATGAAGCCGATGCAAGAGTGAAGAACATGCCTCATGCGGCGCGGGAGATCGAAACGCGGCACGAATACCTGAAGAAATCCAATCCGCTTCCTCCGGGTTTCACTTTTCCGGGAATGGACCTTGCAAATATTCCGATCGACCCGGACAGGTACAAGTTTGAGACCAATGCAGACATTCTTGGCTGGATCATTTTTTCCGGCCCTAAATATCTTCTGCTGTCCGACAAGTATCCCTTTCACAGCCATGACAATCATGCATATTCGCAGGGGAAGAATTTTGTTGACACAATTGAAGACCCTGTAGCCGGAAAGCCGCTAGATGTTGCGGTGTTCAGCGATTTCGGAACCGGCTACTATCACAGCCGTTACATTGCAAAGCAGTTGAAGGAGGATAAGTTTCCCTATGCATTTCATCTTGGGGATGTTTATTACTCGGGCACGCAGAAGGAGTTTGACGACAACTTCATAAAGGAACTTGATCCGATACTCAACGACACATGCCTGTTTACGCTCAACTCAAATCACGAGATGTTCTCGGGATCGGTTCCTTACTTCAAATACCTTGTAAAGAGACTAAGCAATCCGAAGCAAAAGCAGAAAGGCAGTTACTTCTGCATTCGCAATACCAAGTTTAACATGGTGGGCATAGACACCGACTATCATGACGCAAGCAGGTACAAGAACGGCAAGCTGAAAGTATGGCTTGAGAACAGGCTGGTAGAAGGAAGGAATGCGGGGCAGATCAATATTCTGTTCAGTGCAAACGAACCTTACGAGCACAATGACAGCGACCTTACCGACCTGATAAACATTGACCTGAGAAAGCTTCTCATTGACAGGAAGCTTGTGGACCTTTGGTGCTGGGGCAATGTTCATTACTGCGCGCTGTATGACAGAAGCTCAAAGCTTCCGTTCATCGGAAGCTGTGTCGGCCACGGCGGCTATCCTTATTATACGCAGAGCAGTAATGAGGATTACAAATGCCCGGTGAGAGTAAGATTTCTCGAGACCAAGTCAAGATTCTGGAAGTGGCCGCAGATGAGGCAGGATGTAGGCAACAACGGATACTGCGTGATGAGCCTTCATCATGACGGTGTTGTTGAATTGAAGTACATTGACTGGATGAGGAATCTGAGGTGCCGTTCAAAACTGAAACTTGATTACAACAACGTGCTTCAGATAGTTTCGGTTGAGGAGTTCTGAAACTGAAGAGCCCGGCAGGCGATGTAATGCCGGGCGCTCCATTATCAGAATTATTTTACTTCACTGCGGAATTGTAAGTATATGGATTTCCACTGATGCAGAGGATCGTATTTCCGCCCACGTACTCAAGGTCAGACCTGTCTATTTTTTTATCCTGATTCATTTCATAGATAGAGAATCCCGGATTCGGCCCGAAGTTCTGTTCGATTGAATTTATGTCGGAGAGATCTATCATATTGTCCCATGATACATGTGCTCCCGGGGTGAAATTCGACGGAACATCACCGCTTGCAATTGCCCACACTGTAGTATAGTCCGGCCCCTGAAGTTCGATCATCGGATAGGAGAGGTAAGAACTGTGTATGAGAGCCCTTGTCCATTCTTCCGTGAAGTTCCATTCGATCACCGTTCCCTTGGTTACGCGGAAGTTCTTTACCGATGTGCCTCCGTCTGCCGCAACCACTGTGATGCCGTTGAATGTGTGAAGTATCAGGCTGTAGTTGTTGTCCTGAGCCACGCTCATCTTAAACATTGCTCCTGTTACATCCTTCAGATTACCGGCCCTGTCAAGATATCCCGGCAGGCAGTATGCGGTTCCGCTTACAGCATCTCTGAGCTCGACGTAAACCCATGTGATAAAGTCATCAGGCATGAAAAGCATTTTATACTCTGACACTAACGGCCACCACTTCGACTGAATCCTGTTTGAATGTCCGAACAAATCCGCGGGACTTGAAGGTATCACAGGCGCAAGGATGTTCTTCATTCTGCCGTCAGCCGGTGACCAGTAAATGTCAATATAGCATTTCACTCTCAGCGACACATCAACAGGGCGAAGAGGCTGTGAAAGTATATTGCCGCCAATATCTCTGACCATCACCTGAAGCAATTCGCCGCCCTCGGTCACGGAGCCTATGCCGTTCATGCTCATTGCGTTCGCGTTTGTTTCCAATCCCGGAATTTGCAAAACCTGCGAAGGCGTCAGGCTGAGCTTTCCGGACTCACTCTCTTTCACGGCGCTGTTGTCTGAGCTTCCTGTGGATTCAACGCCTTCAACAGAGCCGTTTTTGAACTGCATCCGGCCACCGGAAGTGGATTCAATTTCTGTGGAGACAGTTTCAGGTATGACATTTTTTTCATCCTGCGATTCCGGTCCCTGCCAAACCGGATTTTGATCACTGCATCCCGCTATCAGTAGCAATGCAGGGATTGCTGAACTCAGAAGAAGTTTGAGGCCTTCTCTGACTGATTGTTGTGTTCTTGTTAACATTGCTTTTTCTCCTTTCATTAGGTTGCTTCTTTAACCTGTACAAAAGTGAGGAAAAGGCTTAATAAACAGAATGAGGCAAACTGCTGAGAATTCCTGGGGGATTACATGGATGTCCCATAGATGAATACTTGAAGTCGAAGACTTTGTGTAATGATTGCAGATGCGGGCAGAAGGGATTCGCAGAAGTTAACCGGCAGATGAGTGTTCAGCCGGCGGGAGTCCACATCATGAAAAGGATGTTTCAACTGATCATCATAAAGAGTGTTTGTTCGGCAACGAATGGTTCAGGCAAAAAATCAGTATTTGCCAGCGGCTTTGTATTCGGCATTCACGTAAACACTCAGATTCAATATTGCAACCGGGCACAACAACTGAGGAAGATCATACTGTCGGCTCTGAAATTAAGTTTATGATGGTAAGTTGTTGACTGCCTGCTGTTGAATCATTGGGGTATTTTGCCTGTGAGCAGGGATTCAGCTTAGTGAGAATAAAAGAGAATTGTAAGCTGTTTCATTGAGGTTTAAGTTCAAATGGAGACGGACTTATTGGCGCTAACTCTGAATGAAAGTGAGCACTTTGCCAATTAACCAGCGGCAGGAAGATTTATCTCCGGAGAAGATAAATCCTATTGGCCTAACCGAAACAAGCAATGTGTCTGAAACGCTTTCATTAACGATAATCAGTTCATTGTTCTCAACACGTAACAAAGATACTCGCACTGCGGACAATAGAGAAATGAACAAAAGTATTATTACCTTTTGCACAATGTACAACTTTAGGTTAAGAATTCTTAGCAATGAAATGGATTATTGCAGTGCAGTTCACTTCACCACAACACACTTCTTTACCGCAACATACGCTCCCGCTTTGCCGCTTACAAACAGCCGGAAGAAGTACGCGCCGCCGGCGAGTCTTGACGCTACTTAACCAGCGCCATTTTTCTGGTCGCAATGGTATTTCCGTTTGCGCTGAGAGTATAGAAATATGCTCCGCTAGGAAGATTGGCGGCATTGAACACTGCTTCATACTCTCCGGACCCAAGATATTGATTGGCAAGAAGTGATACTTCCTTGCCGGAAATATCAAACACTGCAAGCCTGACAAGCGTATTGCCGTTTGCAGAAGGAACACTGAACCTGATCCTTGTTGACGGATTGAAAGGATTGGGATAATTTTGCTGAAGGTCATACCCTGACGGCGCTGAACTGCTGATCTGATTTATTCCTATCGTGCTGAGATCAATCGGAGCTGTCCACACCTGATAAACACCGGTAAAATCATCCATCCACACAGGCCAAAGTTTGTTGTTGCCCGAAGTAATTCCGATGTTGTCGCCCTGATTTCCCGAACCCGCACCTGCTATACCCTTTGGCTTATATTTATGGTCGCTCACAATAAAGTCTTTCCAGGTCACTCCGCCGTCTGTTGATCTTGAAAGATACGTCTGAGCCGAATCGAACGTGTTCCTGTTGTCAACATATACGACATTAATCCCGCCGTTCTCATCCACTCTCATTGCAGGAAAGATCTGATTCCTTCCGTTGTTGATGGGATCCTGATTCACCCTCACGCCTGCTGACCATGTATTTCCCCCGTCTGTTGACCTGTGGAAAACAATGTCCGGGTCAGTGCCTGCGGGAGCAAGATTCTTCTCTGCCGTTACAACATACAGCCAGCCGTTCCTCTGGCCGCCGGTTCTGTCTATGTCCATTGAGGGATAACCGTTGACTCTGATTCCCCAAGGAGCCAGAGAAGATGATTTAATTCCGTTTGTCTGATACACGCTTTCATTTACAGACCAGTTCACTCCGCCGTTTGTAGATTTTGCAAACCCAAGCGCAAGTTCATTGAAAGGTGATGAAAGGCTTGCCGAAGACCAGCTTGCGTAGCAAACTCCGTCCGCTCCTATTACCATTACAGGTCCGAGAGACTGCCTGCCGGGAAGTGAATTGTTAACTGCCGCAAGCGGTGTCCAGTTTACGCCGCCGTTTGTCGTATATGACATAGCGGCCGGAAAAGGATTTGTGAACCTTGTCCATATCAGATATGTCCTGCCGTAGAAAGGGCTGTTGACCACATCGTCGGTTGCAGGACTGCCCTTATCCTGATCATCTCCGGCAATCTGAATATTATTTGACCACGTTTGTCCGAAGTTTGTGGAATAATTTGCATACATCCCGAGAACAAAGCCGCCCTGATGAGTGAGAATGAGCCTGCCGTCCTTGTCAATTACCGGTCCCGGATCACCTCCGTGGTTTGTTATAGGTTGCCCGAAAAGAGTGTCTGTGCCCTTCCATGTTGCTCCCCCGTCTGTAGTAAGATACACTCCCTCGCTTCTGAAAGACAGCCTGATTGTGTAAGCGCTTGCAAACATTATGTTCGGATTGGTCGGATGCCTTACAATTGCCGGTTCAATCTGATTGCTTGTGGAAGGATAGATCCTGTAACTAGGAAACTGCGCAAAGACTTCTGCCTGCATGATGGCAGCTACACACAGCGAAAAGGCAAGACGGCTCAGTGTTTTCATTATTCAGTGGGTGATGTTTTATGAATTTGGAATATAAAAATCTGCATATTGCAAATTAAGTCAATCGGGAAACAATGCCTGACGAAAATCTGCTACTTCATTAATCATCATAGGACCAATAAGGTTTCTATCGAACCTTGCATAGGATTCATCATGTCATCCCTTCCCCTGAATTACGCCGGTGGCAGAAGCAATCTAACAATTATTTTGTCTTCAAATGCAGCCTGCGCGAAAATTGTCTGGCTCTCTGGCGGAGAATATCAGTTTCCAAAATGATCTGAGAAGACTATTTTGCAAATGCAAAAGAATCAAACACATCCCTGTCAATTCTTAACTATTGAAAGAGCTGTCTTTTGCAGATTGAGGTTTTTATAGCGGGCGTATAGAGAAGCCCGTAATCTGGGTAAAGCTTTATTCAGGTTCTGCAAGAAAATAATGCGCAGGCATCGCAAAGGAGCACAGTTCCCGCCAACCGATAACGAGGCTGTGTCCCTTGCGATTGCATCGCTGCCCGCACAACTCTTAGTTCTTCTCTTCCATTGCTCTATCCCCGGCGATGAAACCTGCCGCCAGGGAAATGTCCGGATCTTATTTTCTGAACATGTACAGCAGATTGATGCCGCCGAAGAAATTTCTTCTCGGCCCGGCTTCATAAAACTCCTGCCTGTCCGAATTGATCTGTATGAATGCAACATACTTTTCGTCAAGGAGGTTATTGACTCCCGCGTAACCAACAATCCTGAAGTTGCCCAGGTCAATGTTTGCTCCAAGCTGTGCACCCAGCAATGAATAGCTTGCTGTCTTAAGACTGTCAACATTCTGATCATTAACAAACATTGAGCTTGTGTAACTGTAGTATCCCTTCAGGTAACCGGTGAATTGTTTTGTGAAAGAATGATTGTATGACAACTCAGTGGTCATATAGTTTTCGGGATTTGATGGTTCCGTGTTGCCGTCATAGTTCTTGCTTGAGAGAATACCCTGAGCATCAATACTGATTGCCTGGTAGGTATCATACTTGAAGTCGGAAAATGTATATGAACCAAACCATTTCAATCCTTTTACAACTTCAGTATTGAATCCGAATTCAACTCCGTTCCTTCTCACTTTGGCGGCGTACCTGTAATAGGTGTTCCCGTCCGCCGTAAAGGGCACGATCGCATTGTCTATTCCCGTATTGAAGTAAGTCAGCTCAAGGAATGTTTTCGTGAAGACATTGCTCTTCCTGTTAACGATCTCACCTTTGTACCCTACTTCAAACGATTTCGTATTCTGAGCATTGAGATCCGGATTGAGCAGGCCGAGTCCGCCGTCAGACGAGAACGGATAATTCTCCAGCTCATTACCTGCAGGAACATCAAAACCAAGTCCGTACGAGGTGTAGAACGCCATGTTGGGCGTGATCTTGTAATTAAGAGCCGCTTTTGGCGTGAACTTGTTGAAGCTCCTTTCGGCATTCCTGAATCCCGCAAGAAGGTCTTCCTGATTGAAAATGACATCATCATACCTTCCTGTAATAAGCAGACTCAGTTTGTCGTTAACTATCGGAAAGTTATTCAGAAAATAAAAACCGACATTGGAGATCTTTTCGTTAGTGTAAGCTTCGAGATTGTCGCCCTTCTGTCCGCCTACGTTGTTAAATTCTCCAATAGGGCCGGTTTGGTAAAACAGATCTCCGCCGACAGAGAATTCATTCTTCCTCTTGCCTATCATTGTTTCATTGATATATCTGAAAGAACCACCCACGCCTGACCTGTCAAAGATCCTGTATGTCGCCGCAGTTCTCACAAAGTTCTTTATCGTTCCGTAAGTCGTCACTTCGATCGTGTTGTTATTGCTCTTCCCAAACTTGGCATTGTATGTGATGCCGAGCCTACCTTTCTTGGAAATTCTCTTGGAGTCTCTGCTTATATCCCTCGGATTTGCCTGAAGGTCATCCGCATTGTACTGCTTGAGGGTCAGCGAGCCCGGAAGCTTGATAATACCGTCAACATAGTATGCGTATATTGCGAGCTTGGATACAGCGTTCAGATCAGTTTCATAAACAGAATTGAACCTGTTCTGGTACTCCTGACTGTGCTCTCTGTATCCGGCGTAATTCTCATAGCTGTAGTTCACCATAAACCTCTGATACCCTGAATTCACGCCAACCTTAAGTCCGTTCTTTCTGAGGTCATATGCCCCGAACTCATTGTTTGACATTACAAAGGTCGTCGGGAAATACTTGTCCGTGAAAAAGTTAATGACACCACCGGGTGCGTTTGTGTACAAAGATGTGAGGTTTCCCTTTGCAATTTCTATCTTGCCGATAGCATCAAAGTCAATCGCCTCTATCCTTGTCTGTCCGTCAGGCTCCGATTCCGGAATTCCGTCCATAAGAATCCTTACCCCCCTTATGCCGGTATTTGACCTTGTGCCGAAACCTCTGATGGATACCCTAACGTCGTGGTTGCCGTATCTCGGCTGAAACCAAACGCCCGGGACATTTCTTATTACTTCATTGATTGACTGCTTCCTGCTTGTTGTCCAGTCGGACTGGTCAATCCTCTGTACGGAAAAAGGAATGTCAATCACTTTTTGCTCTGTTCGGGTTGCTGTTACCATCACTTCGTCCGTCTCATACTTGGTTGTATCAGGAGTATCCTGTGCGAACGTAACTGATGCACATACACAGAGCGCAAATGCAAAAATTGTAATCAGCGCTTTCATATCGAGATTATTAAGATTTTTTGAAAAGAAAGAATTTTCCGAACGTTTGCCCGGAAATCTCTATACGCGCAGGACTACTGTTCTGTGGGAGCGGAGATTGATTTGCTTGAAATACGGATGTATTCTCAGTGCGGAACTAAGACCTCGGCCGAACAGAACATTGTCTGCCGCAAAACCGATCTGCCATAGTCTCTCTTTGTTTGATTTGCTGCTGTTTGAAGAGCGTGCGCCCGCCTTTGATGTTGATTGCAGATTTTGAGGCTTCTTCCTGAAATGCCTCTTCTTTTTGGTGTCATCGGATCCCGATAGCCTGTTATGATCTTCCGATGCTTTGAGATAGTTTAGGTACTCAATTTGAAGATTAGGCATCACATTCAATCCCGAAGCAGGGGAAAGAAACGGGAAGCTGAAAAACACTCCGGCGAGTATGTATATCAGTGATCTCTTCAATGTTTGATAATTCTTTTACAAGTTACTATGTTTGCGGTATTGATTCAAGTCTATCATTATCATGATCCGTGAATGAATTCAAACAGAATGCAAAGATTTTCATACCGATTTCTTTTGCATTAATTCTTTAATTCCCTGTCTTCATATTCCCGTATCTAATTTACAGCAACCATAATGCCACTCAAAGTGATCGGAACCGGGCTCGGCAGGACGGGCACTTACTCTCTGAAGCTTGCCCTTGAGCATATCGGGTTCGGAAAATGTTTTCACATGCTTGAACTTTTCCAAACACCGGAAAGGATCCGATACTTCAAATCTGCCGAGAAAGGCGCGAAGGTGAATTGGGCTGAATTGTTTAAGGACTACTCCTCTGTGGTCGATTATCCTGCCGCAAGGTATTATGATCAGATCACCAGTCACTATCCCGGAGCACGCATCATTCACTCTCACAGGGATCCAGATGATTGGTACGAAAGCGCGCTTGACACAATCTTCTGGGTAAACAGAATGCCTCTTAGCATGATGCTGAAGTTCGGGTTTCACCTTCCGTTCAAAAAGGAAATAAGAAGGAGATTGCCGGTCCTGCTTTACAACAGAAAACTGATGCATCTGGAGTTCGGCAAGGACCTGTTCGACAAGGATGAAGTTCTCAGAAGATATGAGAGGCATACCGAAAATATTCTCAAAAAATTTTCTTCCGAACAAATTCTGATTTTCAATTCCAAAGACGGTTGGGAACCGCTATGCAGTTTTCTTGGTGTGCCGGTTCCGTCCGAATCGTATCCGCACTTTAACAAGCGTAATGAATTTGTTGACAAAGTGAATGTGATAGGCAAGGGGGGTTACCTTCCGACAGACAAGGTTAAATGATCATCAGAAGAGCCGAAGAAAAAGATGCCGACGGAATCCGCGCACTCTACAGGGATACCATTACAAATGTGAACTGCAGAGATTATGATCCGAAGCAGATCGAGGTCTGGGCTTCCGGCAGTGAGAACAGGGATGCGTGGCTGTCGAGAATCAGGGAGCAGTATTTTATTTTGGCAGAGGACGAAATCGGGATAATTGGATTTGCATCCTTAAGAGATGATGGATATATTGATTTCATGTTCACTCACAAAGATCATCAGGGAAGAGGCATAGCAGGTGCCCTTTACAAAGAGCTTGAGCACAGGGCACGGGCTTCGGAACTCACTGAGTTGTGGGCGGAAGTCAGCATTACCGCACGTCCGTTCTTCAGTTCAAAGGGATTCGTGATTACCGATAGGTTCACTAAGGAAGCGGGCGGAGCGGTGTTTGACGACTGCATAATGAGGAAAAAAATCTCAGGCTGATTCGAATATTCCAACCAATTCAAATGAATCCAAAAACAGAAATCAGGATCATCACCCACGGTTCGAACGAATATAAAAGGGAGCTTGAGCTTCGTAACCGGATTCTCAGGATCCCTCTCGGGCTCGATGTTTACAAAGACGATCTCAGCAATGAAATGATGGACATACATATCGGCGCTTTCAGCGGTGATGTGCTTACGGGAGTTCTTGTGCTCACAATTGTAAATGACAACGAGATCAAGATGAGGCAGGTGGCAGTTGACTCCGGTATGCAGGGCAAAGGGGTAGGGAAAAAGCTTGTTGAGTTTTCTGAACAGTTGGCGCGCGATATGGGATTCCCGAAGATGATAATGCACGCACGGCTTGAAGCCGATCCGTTCTATGAAAAGCCCGGCTACTCAAAGGCCGGGGATCAGTTCATTGAAGTGACAATCCCTCATTTTAAACTCGAGAAGAGAATTGATTGAACTGAGAATTGCCGAAGCAGGTGACGCCTCTTCAATTAATGAGTTCGACATTTTCCTTGGCGACAGGGAAACGGAAATTCAGCGCCGTGAAATAGTTGTTGCGAAATGGAACAGCACAATTGCAGGATACCTCCGGCTTCACAGGGACTTCTTTGCAAAACCGTTCATTGCTCTGCTGATCGTGAAAAAGGAATTCCGGAGAAAAGGAATTGCGGAATCGCTTATGAAAGCCGCTGAGGAACTTTGCGCAAAGGACGAAAGGATCTTCACTTCCACTGAAAGCTTTAACATTGAGATGATAAGGCTTCTTGACAAACTCGGATACAGGCCTTGCGGAGTTGTTGATCATATTCAGAAGGAAGCGGAAATATTTTTTTCAAAGGAGCTAAAGCAAAACTCTGGTGTCCGGGAAAACAATTCGTAATGTTCAAAGGACTTCGCAATGATAAATGATCTTCCTGCATACGTACCCGTCACATTCTTCGCAACAACCGCATTTGCGCTTTACCTCTTCTTTCTTGCATCCCGGAAGAATAAGCTTCTGATCCTGGTTGTTGCTATGTGGCTGTTGTTTCAGGCAGTGATTGCGCTCACAGGATTTTATCATTACGAAAAAGGATTTCCTCCGAGGTTCGCTTTGGCAGTTCTTCCGCCGCTGGTTTCAGTCATAATGCTGTTCCTGCTTCCGAAAGGAAGAGCATTCGTTGACACATTTGATCTGAGGCAACTGACTTTTCTTCAGACATTCAGATTTCCTGTTGAACTGGTTCTGTACTGGCTTTATGTCGCTTCATATATCCCTTCCGTCATGACATTCGACGGAAGAAACTGGGACATCATCACAGGCATCACGGCGCCGGTAATTGGATTCATGTACTTTTACAGGGGCACTGCGGGAAGGGGCACGCTGACGGCCTGGAACATCATGGGACTAATTCTTCTGGCAAACATCGTATCGCATGCGGTATTGTCCGCCCCAACCGATTTTCAGAGGCTTGCATTCGATATGCCGAACACCGGCGTCTTTTACTTCCCTTATATCTGGCTTCCGTCATTTCTTGTGCCGCTTGCTCTGCTATCTCATCTTATCTCACTCAGGCAATTGAGCGGCCGGAGCGATCAGTCTTCCCAAATGTGAAACCTCAATCCGAACGGGTCGGCAAACATTCTGCTCTTTGCGCTGTATTCATGAGTCATGAGACAGCCGTTCTGTTCCAGAATTTTCGTAGCTTCCGAAACGCTTTCCACCCTGAACTCGAAGAAAGTTGCGCCGCCGTCCGAATTTTCTACATGGAAATTCACCGGGCCGCATTTGAGTTGAGTTTCATCCTTGCCTGATTCAACAACTTCCATTCCGAGCACATCCCTGTAAAAAGGAATGGCCTTGTCGTAATCCCTGACCTGTATTGCAATATGCGGACTGAATTCGAATTTCATAACAGAGAGATTGATTAAAATTTGCTGTCAATATAGTGCTTTTGGACTTACAGATGTACTGATAACTATCGAGAGAAATTTTTCACTATTTTTGTAATCAAATAATCTGAGGGATATGAAAAATATGGAAGAACAACTGCGGGAGTACTCGCCAAAGACCACAAGAATTGAGGCATTCAGCGACGGCGTGTTTGCAATAGTTGTAACTCTGCTTGTGCTTGAGATCAAAGTTCCGCATTTTGATTCCGGAGCAACCACTGCGGACATGACGAGGGAGCTACTGCATCTTCTGCCCAAGTTTATCGGCTTTGTGCTCAGTTTCGTGATCGTTGCGATCTTCTGGGTCAATCATCATCAGCTCTTCCACAGTCTTGAGAGGAGCGACAGGAAACTGCTGTGGCTGAACAACCTTCTGTTATTCTGGATGTCATTCATTCCCTTTCCGACGGCATTGCTCGGGGAGTATCCCTTACAACCTGTTTCCGTATTTGTTTACGGAGCTGTCTTGCTGTTAGCTTCAGTCAGCTTCAATCTCATGCTGCGCCATGCAGTTAAGAGCGGATTGTTTGAGGATACAATTTCAGAGGAAGTGCTTGCAAAGAGCATCCGTCGCGGCATGATCGGGCCGGTGGTCTATCTTGCATCGGTGCTCGGGGCATTCATTTCTGTTTACATCTCACTCGCGCTCTTTGTGCTCGTGCCTGTATATTACTTCGTTCCGCAGAAGATCGTTAAGCAGGAGGCAGGGCAGTAGATGGCGGGGGGTGCTTTAATGTTTGGCGGATGGAAGGCGATCATTCCAAACCATACTCCGCAATCTTCTTGTAAAGAGTCTTGCGGTCAATGCCTAGCTGTACTGCGGCTTTGAGCTTGTTCCAGCTGTTTTCGTTCAGCACTTTAAGTATGTATGATCTTTCCAGGTCCTTAAGGCCCTTGTTGCTGTCATATCCGTCAAAGCTGAAATCGGCGTTTGCATTGCTGGTGAGGAACCTGAATTCGTTCTTCGCGCGCTCAAGCACATTCTCAAGCTCACGCACATTGCCGTTCCAGTCGTGCTGCATGAGCGCCTCTACTGACGAAGGATCAAGCGAAAGATCCCTTCCCAGTTTTGCGGACAATCCCTTGAGTATGTGTTCGGAAAGCGGAACAATGTCTTCCTTTCTCTCATTCAGCGGCGGAAGCGTGATAACAACTGACGCAATCCTGTAGTAAAGGTCCTCACGAAACCGCTTCTGAGAGATCATCTCCTTGAGGTTCTGATTTGTGGAAGAGACCAGGCGGACATCTATCTTCTTGATCCTGTCGCTTCCAAGCGGCTTTATCTCCCAGTTCTCAATTACCCTGAGCAGTTTTGACTGCAAGTGAAACGGCATGTCGGCAATTTCATCCAACAGCAATGTGCCGCCGTTTGCCTGCTCAAACACTCCGCGCTGATTCTCTATGGCTCCCGTAAAAGCGCCCTTTGTATGCCCGAACAACTCGCTCTCAAGAAGGTTGTCGGGAATCGCACTGCAATTGATCGCGACAAACGGGCCGTTCTTCCTTTCGCTCCGCTGATGCAATGCCCTCGCCGCAAGCTCCTTTCCGGTTCCGCTCTGCCCTTCTATCAAAACGTTTATGTCCGTCCTTGCAACTTTCCTTATCAGCTCAAACACATTCATCATCTTCCTGCTCTTCCCCACTATGTCTGAAAAAGAACTTGTGCTTTCGACCTGAGCCCTGAGCTCTCTCAGCTGTTTCGAAATGTTCAGGTTGTCAACTGCCTTCCTTACTTTTATTGCAAACTCCTCTATGTTGAACGGCTTCATTATGTAATCAAACGCTCCGCTCTTCATTGATTCAACCGCGGAATCAACCGAGCCGTAGCCAGTTACCATTATGAAGTGACAATTCTCCGGCTTCGACTTCAGCAGGTCAAGCCCGGTGACTTCCGGCATCTGAAGGTCGGATATGACAATGTCATATTCACCGGAAGCTACAAGCTCGAGGGCTTTCGGGCTGTCATTTTCCACATCGGCCCTGTAACCTTTTTTCTCAAGCACCTTCTTCATAAGAGATGTTGAGTTAGGCTCGTCGTCAACTATGAGAATCCTTGGAATGTCAGTCATGATGCAAAATATGAAATCACAAGTGTTTTGTCAGTTCATTATTCCCGGCGCAATTATGGTAAGGCCTGTGGAGAATCTCTACACTCAGCCAATTCCGGGTACAGAAAAAAGCCGATATTCCCGCAATTTCGAGTACTTCTACGGCACAGCAATTGCACATGTATTGTCAATTCAGTTTTTCAAACATAATTCGATCCTGTCATGGATTCAGCAAAGTTCATCTCTACGGCGGTACTGTTCATTATTATTGTTTTCATTTCCGCAACTATTTACGGCGATCCCGGTGGAAGAACGGGCAGAACACGAAAGACCTCCACGTCCGGCTGCGGAAGCTGCCACGGCTCTTCAGCAACAACAGGCGTGAGCGTTACAATCAACGGCCCGGATACGGTAACAGCAGGGCAGACAAACCAGTATTCAATGATCATCACCCGGTCCGGCAAGACGGGAGCCGGAATTGACATTGCCACAAGGCGCGGCACGCTGGCGGCAGTAACATCGGGCACAAGAGTTTCAAACGGCGAGATCGTGCAGAACGATAACTTGCCGATGTCAGGCGGAACAATAACGATCCTGTTCAATTACATTGCACCGGCAACTCAGGGGCTTGATACGATCTGGTCAACTGGCCTTGCCACAAACAGCAACGGCGGACAAAGCGGTGACGAATGGAACTGGTCTGCCAACAGGTCTGTGTATGTGAAGCTTGCTACGGGTGTGGCCGGCCCGCAGGCAATTGCGCGTGAATTCGAACTTCATCAGAACTTTCCGAATCCGTTCAATCCTTCAACAGTCATCAGCTTCAGCCTGCCCGAAAGAAGCCATGCATTGCTGAGAATATATGATGCTGAAGGAAGGCTTGTATCCGAATTGCTCAACGAAGAAAGGTTTGAAGGCAACTACTCGGTAACATTCTCTGCGGGAGCGCTTCCAAGCGGTGTGTATTATTACTCACTGAGTGCGGGTAAATATTCCGGCACCGGGAAGATGATGCTTGTAAAGTAAAGGCACCGGCCCGCTGAATTTCCTGCGGGCAATGCCGGACGCGACCGGCCGGCAGTAAGACAATAAGTGAGATCGCTTTGTGTTATCCCTTGATGAACATAGTGAGCGTATATCATTTCAGACAGCCTGCGATAGATCATTGCAGGCTGATTCTAATTCAGCATCGGGCAAGTGTCATTATATTTGCATTGCAGAACAACGGCTTCATGCCTAAGTTTGAAACCAGGAGGGACCTAAAATGAAACACATATATCTTCTGTTATCCCTTATCCTGTCAACTGCCTGTTTGCATTCACAGGAGAGCTGGATAAGAATATACTCACAGTCAGGCTGGAACATTGAAGAGTTTTACAAGACAGGCTCCCAAAATTCACAACGCAGTATTCTGATCAGGCATAACTGGAGTTACGGAATAGCCAGTCTTGAGAACGGTAATGTGAAGGCATACAACAGGAACAGCAATTCATGGTACCTTCCGGCAAGAGGATCTTTAAGTACAACGTGCGCTCAGTGCGTGGATCCTCCTGTAGTTTGGACCGAGTGCCGTGCAAGCGATTTTTTCATGATATCTCATGAAGACTCGAACTTAATTATAAGTTTAAGGATCACTTTGTGCGCATCATGCCCTGATGCAACTACGTTATTTACATGGAACGGCGGCCTGAACTGGGCTAACTATTACGGAATATTCGGCGTTGGCGGAACATTCATTTCTCCAAATGGCGGCGACTTTGATCCGGCAAATGATTCAGTACTTTATTACGGTTTCTCAAACTCGGCATCCGGATATCAGCCCGCAGTATTCAAAAGCACAGACCGCGGAGCCAACTGGCAGTTGATGCAGGTCATTCCCAACCTGCGCAATGCCGGGAACCATTGGGGATTTCCCGGCGAACAAAAATACGGTTTCATTCTGGCCAGTCCGTTCAGTTCTGATGTTATCTTTGCCAATCACCGTGATAATCTTCTGCGCAGCACAGATGCAGGGGCTTCATTTGTTCCAACAGCTTTGCCCTCTTTGAAGGAACTTTCCTTTGACCGGACACGAAGCAGACTGCTCGGGATTGATTCTTCACATCTTTATATTTCAGGTGACAACGGCGCAAACTGGACCTCAGTACAAACTCCCGTGATGTTCAATACAGTTGTGCCGGTTGAAGGCACTGCCGATGTGCTGTTCGCAGGTTCAGGTACCGGACTTTACAGAAGCTCAAACGGCGGACAGTCATGGCACCTCTATAACAACACTTTCTCTCCGTCAAAAAAGGTAATCGGCATCTGCAAAGATCCCGGGAGCGCAGATACACTGATCGTTTGCACCGCTGATGCAGTGTACAAGGTTTTCCGGGACGAACTCACCGTTCAGGAACTTCATGCGGAATCGAATCCCGTCGAATTTGCGCTTCATCAGAACTTTCCGAATCCGTTCAATCCTTCAACCGTGATCGGATTTGAATGTCCGTCAAAGTCACATGTTACGCTTAAGGTCTATGACGCACTCGGAAGGCAGGTCTCGGTCCTGTTTGACGGAATCGCAGAAGCAGGATACACAGAAGCGCAGTTTGATGCATCACATCTGAACAGCGGAATTTATTTCTGCAGAATGGAGTCAGCAGGGCAGGTTCGCACAATAAGGATGGCCGTCATAAAATAGATCTGATCCGCATGAGAATAGGATTGAGAAAGGGATCCCGTATTATTATTATGACCTGCTATGAGATATGGCAAGATGAAAATAATGTAAATCGGCAACAAGTTGAAGCCGGATAAAAATTGGACTCACGACCTAACGCATAGAACAGGATTGATTTTGACAAATTTTTGCATAAAGAGAAATGAAAACTCATCATAGGATAGTAAACGGTGACAGCAGACAAATGATTGAATTGCCTGACAATTCTGTGCATTTGGCTATTACTTCACCACCTTATTGGCAACTAAAAGACTACGGAACAGATAACCAAATCGGCTTCCACGACAGTTATGAGAAATACATCAATAACCTGAATTTGGTTTGGAAAGAGTGCTACCGCACTCTTCACAACGGTTGCAGGTTATGTATTAATATTGGAGACCAATTTGCTCGTGCTGTTTATTACGGACGTTACAAAGTAATTCCTATTCGTGAAGAGATTATCAAGTTCTGTGAGAACATCAGATTTGACTATATGGGAGCTATAATATGGCAGAAGATAACAACTTCAAATACGACGGGTGGCGGAGTTCAAATGGGTTCTTATCCTTATCCCAGAAACGGGATTTTGAAAATAGATTATGAGTTTATTCTTGTTTTCAAAAAATTGGGAGTTGCCCCCAATCCGACCAAAGAACAAAAGGAACTTTCAATAATGACTGCCGAAGAGTGGAATACTTTTTTTACTGGACATTGGAGTTTCGCCGGAGCAAGACAGAACGGACACATAGCAATGTTCCCAGAAGAATTGCCCAGACGACTAATTAAGATGTTTTCGTTTGTGGATGAGACAATTCTTGATCCTTTTGCAGGAAGTGGTACTACAGCTTTGGCAGCAAGAAACACAAGCAGAAACTCGGTCGGTTTTGAAATCAATCCTGAGTTTATACCTATCATCAAAGAAAAGTTAGAAGTTCACCAGAAGGACTTGAGCGGGACCACTTATGAGTTTACCAAGCAGCAGCCGTTAAAAACTGACTTTGAGAAAGAAATTCAAAAACTGCCTTACATTTTCAAAGATCCTCATAGTCTCGACAAGAAAATTGACATCAGGAAACTTCAATTTGGCTCAAAGATTGATACGAGCAGTTCAAACAAGCGAGAGGAGCTATTTACGGTTAAGGAAGTCATCAGTCCTGAAAAAATTCGCTTAAGCAACGACTTGATAGTGAAACTT
>DAIQRO010000001.1:20107-26388 GCA_036786155.1 Bacteroidota bacterium | reverse complement strand
GTAATTAAAGAAGACACTGTAATTAATGGTGAAGCGACTGCGTTCTTGATTAATATAACAAAAGGGAAAAAAGTGTTTCTCAAATACGATGATGTAAAATACGACATGGAAAACAATTTGCTTTGCTATCTCTACCTTGAAAACAAAACATTCATCAATGCTCATCTGATCAAAAGCGGCTTGGTGCAAATAGACAGGGATCTTGATTTCAAATACAAAGACAAATTCTTAAACCTCATCCAGAGCAATGGAACCAGAAGATAAACTGCTTTCCGAAGTAATTAAGAGTCGGCAAGAATATGTAACTGACGGTTACTCAATGTCAATAGGTGAAATCGTTTCAAACTATAAAGAGGGTGAGATTATCATCAATCCAGATTTTCAAAGAAAGTTTCGTTGGTCTGAGCAACTTCGTTCACGGCTGATAGAATCCATTTTAATTGGAGTTCCGCTTCCATCAATTTTTGTTTACCAAAACGACAAAGGGAAATGGGAAGTGGTAGATGGTGTACAAAGGATATCAACTATACTTGAGTTTATGGGTGAATTGAGAAATGAAAATGGAGAAAGACTTCCTGGATCAACTTTGATCAGAACTAAGATGCTTCCATCTTTGAACGGAATGACTTGGGATAAGCTAATAAAGGAACCCTTACAGATTGACTTCAGAAGAACCAAGATTGAGGTCAAAATTATTAAGAGCACATCTCATAAGAATGCGAAGTTTGAAGTCTTTCAAAGGCTGAATTATTCTTCTATTCTTTCAGGGCAAGAGTTTAGAAATGCCGTTTTGATAATGCTTGACAAGAATCTTTATAATTGGCTCAAGGAGCAAGCCGAAAATGAATTTTACAATGAATGCCTAGACTTAACCGAGAGGTGGAGAGATGAACAATATCATTATGAACTTGTGTTAAGGCTCTACATCTTCTCAATGTTTGCTGACAAGCCTGTTTACAAGGTAGATGAATTTATCAACGATAATTTTCTTTATAATGAGGATACATCTCTAATAAATATGATTCAAAGAGGAAAATTTGATATTGATAGCGAAAGAGAGAAGTTCAAAAGGACTTTTTCTCTTTTGCACAAAGCAAAAGGCAAAGATGTTTTCAAGAAGGATGGAAAGGGAACCCAATTTCTAGAATCATATTTTGAATCAATAGCAATTGGTCTATACTCCAATATTGACTTATACTCTGAATCAGAAGACGATATTGAGATTATAAGGTCAAAGATAGAAAATATTGAGACGAGTATTCCAAAGGCTGCTAATACAAGTTCTAGAATTCCACAAACAGTGAAGTTTGGAAAGGAGTACTTTAAAAAATGACTAAGGGACCAAAGACCCTTACATCTTTATACGATTTAATCGAAAAGGATTATGCTTGGAGAATATCAGAATTGTCAAATTACAGAAGCGCTTTAATCACAGAACAGAATGAAAAAGCACAAAAAGCAAAAATTAGAGCGGGAGTTGCTTTGCTTTATGCTCATTGGGAGGGCTTTATTAAGCAATTAGCAAACTGGTATTATGAATTTGTAAGTTTCCAATCACATAATGTTTCAGACTTAAGCGATTCGTTTGCAAGCATAATCCTTCGTGCCGAATTAAACACTCTAGCTTACAGCAAGAAAATCAAGGATCATCAAAGAGTTGTTAGGAAGATGTTTGAGGACATGAACAAGAAAGCTTTTTTCTCAAGCAAAAGCCCAATCAAGACTTCAAATTTGAAGTTTACAGTTTTTGAAGATGTTTGCATTCTAATAGGAATACATCCAACAGATTTCGAGAAGAGATATAAGAGGAAGTTTGACCGAAACATTCAACTGACTATTGACGAAGATTTAGTAGAACAAAGGAACAGGATTGCACATGGAGAGTATTTGCCAATAGGATTGGATGAATTTAAGGGGCTCTATGACATAGTTATAAATGGATTCCTATATAACTTCAAGGAAATTGTTATGGATTGCGCTTCTAACAGGAAATATCTCAGAGTACATGAAAAAGCAACCCACTAAAAGACACTCAAAAGAGTTTGGCAAAAAGGAGAAAGTTCTTAACTACGCCACTCAAACCTATCAACTTTCTCGTCCCAACAAAGTTGGCCCCGTAATGGCTCTCATTCGAGAATGCCAACCCAAAACCATTGAAGAGTGGGAGAATTGGTATTTTGAGAATGCAAAAACTGACGGCAAAAGTCCTACTAAAATCACCAAGGAAAATTTGGAAGAACTTGGTGAACGACTTTATATAAAAATTATGGAGATTGTGATTCCAGAATGGACTGAAGCTTTTGAGCAATTGACTCTGGATGATTGTGTTGACTACATTCACAACCTTACAATCAATCGGACATTTGACGGATTTTTAAGAGAGAAATCAGTAATTGAAGATAATCTTGCAAAGTCTTTTCTGAATGTGAGATTTGAGGAAAGTGACCCCGAACTTGACCATGCAGGCGACATTGATTATCTCGGCTGGGTTGGCGATAAAGCATTTGGTATTCAAATCAAACCTGTAACTGCCAAAGCAAACTTTGGCAATTACTCTGCAACTGAGCGGATGAAAGCTAGTTTTGATGAGTTCACTAAAAAGTTTGATGGAAAGGTATTCGTAGTATTCAGCATTGACGACAAAATTAAGAATGAAGAAGTGATTGAACAAATCGCCAAAGAAATTGAGCGATTGACGAAGTGAGGGCAAAACCATTTCTGGCTATAAAAGTTTGCGGCGATATACGCTCGTATACTTGTATGGTACTTATTTCATCGGCGAAATTGCAGTGCTTACAATGAAACATAGAGCTTATTGGCCACAAATACTGAAATCCGAAAACTTTACTTATTAACTCAGGCCTGCATCTGAAAAGCAAAAGCATTCTCCGAAGCGTTTCCAGACACATCACTCTAAGCAGGGAGGAAGAATCTTATTTTCTCTCCCTCTTGACAGAAGCTAAGATCAAGAGAAAGGAATTTCTTCTCAGAGAGGGTGAAGTGTGCGACTTCTCAGCTTTTATAGTGGCAGGATGCCTCAGAGGCTATACTATTGACGGTAACGGATTCGAGCACATTCTGCAGTTTGCGCCGCCCGACTGGTGGATCACCGACATGTACAGTCTTATCACAAGAAAGCCGGGCACACTTTTCATTGATGCAATGGAACGAACAGATGCACTGCTTTTGAGTTATTCAAACAAAGAGAAGCTTTGCGCGTATGTTCCGAAGTTCGAAAGGTTCTTCCGCATACTTGCAGAGAACTCTCTTGTTTCAAACCGCCAAAGGATCATTGACAATCTGAGCTTAACTGCAAAACAGCGATACGAAAAATTCTGCAAAGTTTACCCCACGGTCTTTGCAACCATTCCCCAGAAGCATGTTGCATCATACATTGGCGTAACGCCGGAGTTTCTCAGCAAGCTGAGGAGCGAGCGAAATGCGGGATCAGGAAAATGACCTGCTCTGCGGATCAGGAATTTCAAAATCAAACCATCGAAGTCTTAAATGAAACAAGCAATGGTCCTCACTGTGCTGGCGATACTCTCTCATGCCTGCACTGCTTTCTCACAATTGAAACAGCCCGATGAGCCCGGACTCATGTTTGCATCAATCAACGTAACTGATATTGACTCCTCGGTTGCATGGTACGAAAGGATCCTCCTGCTTAAAACCGGAGACAGATCAGACTATCCTTCTCTCGGCTACAGGCAGGCAAATCTGAAGAACGGTTCTGTTCAGATCGAGCTAATTCAGCACGATTCCATTTTGAGCAGATCATCCGTCACAGAGAGTTACCCGGGGAAAGAGATCCCGGGCATTACCAAACTGGGATTTTCCGTGAAGAACTTCAAAGAGTGGGTCGGGCATCTGCTGATGCAGGATGCGAGCTTTTCAGGAGGTATCTCAGCAGACCGCATTACGGGCAAACCTGTGATGACTATCAAAGATCCTGACGGCAATACGATCATGATCTTTGAGGAATGAACTGACCTGAAATTCTTAACCTAGATTATTTGCGGGCCGGTGTATTATGACTAATTTTGAACAATCAAAAAAATAAAAATAACAATATGACAAACAAAGTTATCCACCGGGCAGATACAAGAGGCCATGCCGACCACGGATGGCTGAAGGCAAATCACACATTCAGCTTTGCGGGCTACCATGATCCTTCGAGAGTACACTTCGGAGTTCTCAGGGTCCTCAATGACGACACCGTTGAAGGCGGAAGAGGATTCGGAATGCATCCGCACGACAATATGGAAATTATAACCATACCGCTTGAGGGTGACCTTCAGCACAAAGACAGCATGGGAAATTCAGAAGTGATAAGGCACGGCGATGTGCAGGTTATGAGTGCGGGAACCGGGATACTTCACAGCGAAATAAATCCCAATCCCGACAAAAAGGTTAAGCTTTTGCAGATCTGGCTTTTCCCGAACAAGAAGAACGTCGAACCGCGGTACGGGCAAATGACGCTTGATCTGAAGGACAGGCACAATAAGCTTCAGCAGGTCGTATCGCCTGACCCGGATGATGCCGGCCTTTGGATACATCAGAATGCTTGGTTTCACATAGGAAAGTTTGACAAAGGGCAGAAGCTCACTTACAATCTTAAGAGAAACGGCAACGGCGTATATGCATTCATGATAGAAGGCAGCGCTACAATTGCCGGTGAGAGCCTCAATAAGCGTGACGGCATGGGTATAACTGATACAGATGAATTTGAGATCATTGCTGATACGGATTGCGAAGTACTGCTGATGGATGTGCCAATGAACTGATTCGCTCACCTTCCGGTCTTTACTCGGAAGGAATCAGCACAATGTTCAGGCTTCAGTAACTGAATTGCCCGCGGCGAGAGTTGCGGGCTTTTTTGTTTCAGAATAAAAACCGAAAGTTCAATGAATTTGTGTTGCGCCTCATGCTTATGAAATATCCGGGCACAAACAAAAATCCCGGCACTGCATGAGCATTGCCGGGATTGTTTTTTTATCAGACATCTCCGGTCAGTTTCCTACGCCATCCTTGAGATAATCCTTGTACTCCTTGTAGAACTTCTGCACCTTGGGAGCTATTACCATTGAACAATACCCCTGCTCGGGATTATTCTTATAATAGTCCTGATGATAATCCTCCGCGTTGTACACCTTGCAGAACTCAGTGATCACCTTAACAAACGGATCATTCCAAAAAAATCAAGACAGTATCAAAGCCTTAAAAATTTACGCAGATTCAATCTGAGCCTGATCGTGATAGAATATTGCCGAGCGGTATTGCTCACCTACATCCGCACCCTGCTTGTTCAGCGTAGTTGGATTGTGAATGTGAAAGAATATCTCCAGCAGTTTTGCATAGCTTATCACTGAAGGGTCAAACGTGATCTGCACCACTTCAGCATGTCCGGTTTCCCCGCCGCATACCTGCTTGTAGGTCGGGTTTTCGATCTTCCCGCCTGAGTAGCCCGATTCCACCTTTTCGACTCCCTTGAGATCTTCGAAGATTGTCTCAATGCACCAGAAACACCCTCCGGCAAGCGTTGCAGTTTCCAATCCTGTTCCTGCTCCTTTCGTGTTTGATATTGGTTTTGACTTTACGAACTGACCTGATTCCTGCGTGCGGCTGCAAGATGTAAGCGAGAACATTAATACAACCGCAAGTACTGATTTCAACATAGGTAATTTGAAGAAATGATTAAAGATTGTTGCACGATCACTTAACCTCTCTGAACCTCAATTGAGTTTCATTTAATTCTCCACAGAATGCCTTTAGAAGAATTGCCAACAGGCCTGCAAAGATCATCTGCACGATCAACTGATCTTCCGAACAACCTTTTGAAAAAGAAAAAGCCGGGAAAAGCAACTGATTCCCGGCTTTCATAATTGTCCTGATTTCTGTTACTTCACCAGAAGCATCTTCTTTGTATCAGTGAAGTTTGAACCGTTGCCGTTTGCATCTATCCTGTAGAAATATGTGCCGCTTGAAAGGGCTGATGCATTGAACGTTACGGTATGGTAACCTGCAGGTTTGAAATCATTTACCACATTGGCTACCTGCCTGCCTGACATGTCAAAGAGAATGATGTTCACTCTGCTGTCGTACGGAAGATCGTAGTTGATCGTAGTTGAAGGATTGAACGGATTCGGATAGTTCTGAGAAAGCCTGAAACTGCCCGGAACTCCGATCGAGATCTCATTCACGAGATTGAAATACTCATAGTTTCCGTTGAAGTCGATCTGCTTCAGGCGGTACGAGTATCTTCCGGTACTGAGATTCCT
>DAIQRO010000001.1:1795-20097 GCA_036786155.1 Bacteroidota bacterium | reverse complement strand
GAAGCTGTAATTCACAGGCGAAGTTGTTGTTCCGCTTCCTGCTACATTGCCGACCTTTATCCATTCATTAGAAAGTGTTGACCTCTCTATATCGAAGCCGGAGTTGTTGAGCTCTGAAGAAGTTGTCCAGCTGAGAGTTACATCCCTTCCAGAAACCTGTGACGTGAGAGACGAGAGTTCCACAGGCAATGCAATTGAGTCATACTCATAAGCTCCTATTGCAGGCGTGAACGGGCTTCTTATTTCAAACAGAATGTCCCTTGTTACAGCCGCAATGGGTGTTCCAGCAATCTTCAGAGGAGAAGCCGCCTGAGGCATCAGCAGATAAATTGTCGGAGGCAGTGAGTAAAGCGGATCCGCACTGATCGAGTTTGCATCCTGTGCCGGAGTGAATGCGGTTTGCCAGTTAGCAAGCGTGGCAAACTGAGCGAACGGATACGTCGTTCCGGTTCTCAAACCGCCAACCCTGCCGAGCGGATTGGAGCCAACGTAATAGTTATTGTTGTTTCCGCCGCCTGTACCCCAACCGTATGCATTCGGCATTACAATGGCATAACTGGTTGGAATGGTCATGGTGTCTGCTGTACAGTCAACGTATATAGAATTGTTCTTGATTGTCAAAGCAGTATCACCTCCCGTACTGCCCACTTCAATTCCGATCGCCGGCCTGTATGTGAATCAGGAAACCTCTCCCGCAGTATCAAGATCACCAACCAAGTATATGGAGTTATAAGCATTCAGATCACCTCTGTTGCCGGCATGTGCGATTCCAACGGCAATATCCGGCGATGTTCCGTTTGCCCTGATATCATATATTACATTATTTGTAATCACATTTCCGGTTGCGGGGCCCGAAGCTGTTGTAGCACAGATTATTCCTGCTGCAGAGAATGTTCTTCCTTCTCTTATGTTACGGATAATATTCCCGTTTACTTTATTATGCGTTCCTGTTGTCGTCGTAGAAGTTCCAATTGACCAGCTCTCCGAACCTACTCCGATCCCGACTCTGTCAGCTCCTGCAGTAGTGTTTGTTGAAGGACCGCCAATGTACTTTACATTATTGTATTCAATGTTGCAGTTGTTCTGAAACTGAACATAAATTCCAGCTTTCCCTATTGCTGCGCCGTCATATGCTTCAGAGCCGACGAGATTGCTGTCAATTCTGTTGTTCTGATTCAGGCTTGTTGCTCCGCCTCCGCAAATGCTCACTCCATACCTTGCTCGTACTAATGAGTTATTAAACACAGTATTATTGTTGTTATTCCTGCCCTGGCTTGAGGTAGAAATTGAGGTACCTGATAAAACTATGCAGAATGACACGTTTGAGGATGTACCCACGCTGACACCTGAAGAGATTACGCAGTTTCTGATTAGATTGTTCTGAGCTCCGGCAGAGTCTGTTGCAGCTCCTGCACCGTGAGAAATCCAGATTGCTGCTGTACTGGCTAGGGTGCTTGAATTTAAGATGGTCAGATTCCTGAAGTTTGAAAGACCGAGCCTGCCGTCAATTGTAACATTGTCTGCACCGGCAAGCCTTATCAAGGCGCCTGCTATGCTACCCTGAATTGTTCTTGCACCGCCAACGGGCTTCATAACTACAGAAGTGTAATTTGCACTTCCGCTACCGCTTGCATTTAAAACAGCAGTTACTGTTTCAACAGTATTACCAACGACATCAATGGTTATTGCCCCTGTATGGGTGCCCGCATTGATCGCGTCAAAAGCGTCTTTCATTGTCGGGTAAGATCCGGCTCCCGGATTAACTGTTACGTTTTGTGCGTTCAGGCTTCCCGCGATCAGGATCAGCACGAAAAACAGTTTGTAAAAATGAGTCAGCATAAAATTAATTGATTGAGTTTAGGTTAAGTGAATGTGCGTCAAAATATGAAAAATATTCCAAAAAACCATTGCAAATCTCATGCGCCCGTTTCAATTTGCAGAGTGCCGAAGTAAGCGCACTGAAACCGGAATCCAACATGCTCTCATAACTCCTTGCCTGCAATCTCAATCATTCAGGGAGCAGATCCGGTACCAGGAAATTCAGGCGGGTATAGGGTCCATGATTGGGGAATAAATCAGTGAAGGCAATACCGAAAGTGATCAGCCGCATTTCGCAAAGGGCTAAGTTTGTTGAATAGATATTTCATTAAGCATATATTGCGGCAGAATTTTAGCGATTCCAATTGGATAATAAGGATCATATCAATCTGCCTCCCGAATTCGAAACAGGCAATAAGACCAACGGACAAAACAAAGTTGATCTCATACTTTCACAGCATGAAAGGATCAATGAAAAGGCTTCCGGGGAAGATGTAGGGAGATTCAAAAAGCTCGTCAATCAGGTGAAGCTTGCATTGCAGTTGATCAAGGATTACAAGAGCAAGGAATATACTGAGATACCGTGGCGTTCCATTGGATTGATAGCCGCGGCAATCCTCTATTTTCTGAATCCGTTTGACCTCGTGCCTGACATACTTCCGCTCTTCGGCTTTGCCGATGATGCTGTGCTCTTCGCGGCGATATTCAAGTCTGTGAGAGACGATCTTGAAAAGTATGCCGTCTGGAAAGGTGTCAACATAAACGAATATTTCTAACCCCGTCCCCCTAAAAACTCCACCACTTTGCCAGACAGGATCAGGCTTCTGTTCATAGGAGATATAATCGGAGATTCAGGCTTCGGCCTCGTAAAGACTCTCCTTCCAAACTATGCCTCAAAGTACAGGCTCGATTTCATCATTGCAAATGCCGAGAACATCACCGAAGGCAAAGGCATACTTGAAAAGGACGGAAAGAAGCTCCTTGAACTGGGGATCCATGTGCTTACAGGCGGCAACCACACAATGGACAAGATACAGGCGCACAAATACCTTAACGATACTTATAACGTGCTGAGGCCGATGAACTATCCCAAAGGCGCCTACGGACACGGGTACGGAATTTTCGACATTCCGGGTACCGGCAAAAAGATCACTGTGCTGAACCTGCAGGGAAGAGTCTTCATGAAGGGAATTGACTGTCCGTTCAGGACATTCGACTGGGTCTATGAAAAAGTAAAGCAGGAATCGAACATTCTCTTTGTTGACTTCCATGCCGAAGCCACTGCTGAGAAGATCGCTTTCGGCTGGCATGCAAACGGCCGCGCATCTGTGATTGCCGGCACTCACACACATATTCCCACAGCAGATGCCCGCATATTGCCCGATGGCACCGGTTATATCACAGATGTGGGAATGACCGGCCCTTACGATTCTGTGATTGGCATGAAGAAGGAGGGTTCGATCAAGCGCTTCATTTATGCTACTCCGCAGAAATACGAAGTGGCAGAACATGACCTTCGGTTCTCTGGGATCTACTGCGAGATAAACCGTGATACCGGCAAATGCCTTCTCATCAATAAGATATTCTTTCCGGAATTTGACCTTTCCGCCGCCTGATGAAGACTGTTGTAATGACTGAGGAGCTTTATGATTACATTCAGAAGCATTATGCCTCCGGGGAAATGATCTTCAGCGAACTTTTTGAAGAAACAGAGCGCCTTGGAATTCCCATGATACAGATATCACCTGACCAGGGAAAGTTTCTTTATATGCTTGCCAGGATGCTCGGCGCAAAGTATGCTCTCGAGATAGGAACCCTTACCGGATACAGCGCAATACACATTGCCAGAGTGCTTGCACAGGGTGGAATGCTTACAACCGTTGATATCGAAAGGAAGCATTCGGAAGTTGCTGAAAAGTATTTTGAGAAGGCGGGAGTTGCAGACAAGACAACGGCAGTGACTTCCGGCGCAATTGAGTTTATGAAGACGCTTGCGGATGAGGGAAGAAAGTTTGACCTTATATTCATTGATGCCGACAAGACCGGATACAAGGCGTACTTCGAACTTGCACTGAAACTTTCGCACAGCGGCACGGTAATGATCTTCGATAATATGCTGAAGGGTGGCAGGGTGGCCGAGCCTACCGAAAGCGACCCTGACCTCGATGCGATCAGGGAAATGAATGAGCTCATTCCGAATGACAAAAGGGTTGAAAGCCTTCTTATGACTATCGGTGACGGATTCACGCTCTGCAGGGTGGTCTGACCAAGGTATTTGTTTCACGGACACTTTGACATTACGTAAGAGATGAAATCAAAATGACAGGACTCTATGCTGAAGGAACTGAAGGAAGGACTTCGCTTCTCCCGGAACGAAATGCGCGTCATTGTTTTTATGGCGGCTGTTATTGTTGCAGGCTATATGATCAGAAATTTCAGAAACTTTATTGAAGATGCCGGGAGGGCTTACGACTACACCGGTATGGACAGCCAGTTCGTAAGCAGAAGTCTCGGCACAACCGCAGACTATTCGTTCAATGCATCTGAAGAAGGCAGACGGACCGATCCGACTGAACTTGCGCGTGCAATTGATTCCGCAGGCAAGACTTCACACGAAACCCCTCCTGAGGAAGAGGCAGTTGGAAACATCCTGGATCTGAACACGGCAGGGGCAACGGAACTTGAAGGGCTTCCCGGAATTGGCGAAGCAACGGCATTGAGAATAATCGAATACAGAGAAAAGAACGGGAAGTTCAGGAACGCAACGGACCTCATGAAAGTCAAAGGCATTGGAAAAAAGAAATTTGAGAAGCTCAGACATTTAATCAAAGCGGAATAGGATTTGGCCGTTCTCAGCATAGGGTTTGCGGGCAGGACTCTTCGCCTGCTTACATTGGAACCGTCAGGTGAAGTTGCTTCGGCAATGACCGCCGCGCTGAGCTTTGACATTGGCGAAGAAAGCGTTTTCACTAAGGATGCAGATGAATACTCCGCCGGGTTTTCAGAATTGATAAAGAATTTCCTGAGAACGGAAGACGCCTCAGGGCTGAAGGCAGGAGTTGTCATTGATCCGTCCTCTGCATTCATCTGCGTACTGCCTCTCGATTTCAGCGAGCCCGGAACAGCGCTTGAATCCCATATTCAATGGGAGATCTCTAACTTCTATCCCGATTCATCACGCAATTTCAGCAAAAGGTATTACCGGCTCGGCGAACCGCTCTTCAGCGGCGACATATTCGATTCGCTCATAGTTGCAATTGACAGGAGAAGGATCAGGTTCATAAAGAGCCTCTGCCTGAATTCCGGGATCCGTCTCAGGAATATAGAAATTGACCACTTTGCTGCTGAAAGATGCCTTACCGAACTCTACGGGAGATCCGTCCGGGGCAATTACGTAATACTTTCATCATGCAGTATGAGCCGCGTTGATACAAGCGTTCTCAGGGACGGCAAGCTATGCCATTACGACTTTGACCTTACATGCGGCGAAAACCCTGCAAGCGTATTGCACAGGCAGATCACATCAGCCGCTCAGAGGCTTGGCGCAAACGAGACGCTGACGGAAATTTTCCTTTACGGTGATGCTTCCGGGCCGGTCATGTCACAGGGGTTCAGCGAAATTTTCGACGGCATAAAGCTGACGCATCTCGATTTGTTCCCGGCGAAGAGCAGGGACAGGAACTCGAAGTCTGATTCGAGCCCTTTCGTGCCGCTGTTCGGCCTTGCCCTGAAAAATCTTTCATCCTGAATGAGGATCATTTCAGGACGCTTGAAGGGAAGGAAGCTGATCCCGCCGAAAGGAAAGGAGTTAAGGCCCACGTCCGACAGGGCAAAGGAAACTCTTTTCAACATTCTTGCAAGCAGGTATAACTTAAGCGGAGCGAAGGCGGCAGACCTGTTTTGCGGCTCGGGGGCATTCGGGCTTGAGTGCATTTCCAGAGGCGCTGAAGCTGTTGTATTTGTTGACTTCAACACTGATCTTGCAAGGCGGAACGCAGAGGCGCTCGGTGTTGCTGATATGTGCACCTTTGTAAGAGGTGATGCCCTTGCCTTTGCGGAGAACACAGGTGACAGGTTCGACATTCTTATTGCCGATCCTCCTTATATGTATGACAGGCATAAAGCTCTCGCGGAAACATCACTCGGCATTTCCGGCATAGTTGTCATAGAACATTCAGGATCATTTGAACCATCCCCTGAACTCTCTGCAAAAGCAGTTGCTATCAGAAGCGAGGGCAAAGCTCATTTTACAATTTTCCAAAACAGAAGCTGAACAGTAATGAAGAAGATCACGGCAATTTATCCCGGTACGTTTGACCCAATCACCAACGGCCACCTTGACATAATTGAAAGGGCATGCAGGCTGTTTGAAAAAGTGATTGTGACAATTGCTGTCAATCCGCACAAGACACCGATGTTTCCGGAAGATGAACGGAAGGAGATGATCACTTTGACCACTGCCCATCTTAAGAATGTGGAAGTTGATTCGTACCACGGCCTGCTTGTAAGATATGCCGAAGAGAAGAAGGCATCTGTTATCGTCCGCGGACTGAGGGCAATTTCCGATTTTGAATATGAGTTCCAGATGTCGCTCACCAATACAAAGCTCAATCCTGACATTACCACCATATTCCTGATGCCTAATGAGAAGTTCTCTTACCTTAATTCCTCACTTGTAAGAGAGCTTGCTTCATACGATGCAAGCATAAAGGAATTTCTGCCCGGCTTGGTTTATAAAAGACTGAAGAAGAAATTTGCCGGGCGCTGAGATTGCACCGGCACGCCCTTCCGCAAAACAATTCTCAGATCATCCATCAGTGAAAGACCTCTTTCGCCTGACCTGACTTCTGCATTCTCCGGCGAAACAGTTCTCCGGTTAAATTCTATGAATGCCTGATCTTTACGGTTAAGTGCGGACATTTATGCATCAGTAGAATTTCGAATGAGCGGTGTAAGCATCCGGATCATTCGGCATATATGCAAAGAGCCCGTGAATATATATTCACGGGCTCCTTTACAATCTAATGATCTGCCGGAGATTTCTTATCCGGCGCTGAAAGCATTACTTCACAAGAACCATTCTCTTTGTAGAGGAGAAGCTTCCGGCGCTGAGCCTGTAGAAGTATGCACCGCTCGGAAGTGATGCGGCGTTGAATTCATATTCATACAGCCCGGCGTTCAGCCTGCCGTTAACGAGCTTTCCGACAAGGCTTCCCTTTGAGTCGTAAACATTCAGTTCCACATTGCCTGTTTCAGGCACTGCAAATCTTATCTTGGTGGAAGGATTGAACGGATTCGGATAGTTGTTGTCGAGACTGTATTCCTCCGGCACCACCGACGAGATCACATTGATCCCGACATTCGTCCTCACAAAAGTTATGATGAAAGAATTTGCCGAAGATGTCGAATCAAATCCGTTGTACGCCCATCCTCTCCAGCTTGCCCTTACGGAGTCTCCCGTAGTTCCCATTGTTTGTGCAAGCGTATCGAGGAAGCTCTTCCTGAGCGTGATCGCCGTGTCAGTTCCGTTGTTGTCGCTCACATAGGTGTAGTCAAGCGTTGTTCCGATCTTTCTTATCTTGAACTTGTATCTGATCGAATTATCTGTTCCGGCCGAACCCCAGATGAACTTCTGAGTTCCGGGCATATTGTATGCAACCTCGATCCTCGAAAGTGAAGCGGGTGAAACAACATTGAATACGTTGAGATTGAGGATCACCCTGAACGGAGCATCGCTTGTATCGCCCTGAGAAAGATTAGCGGAATTCAATATTCTTACTTTTGCCTGACTGGTAGTTGCCATGGCAGGAACTGTCCAGTTGTATGTTCTCTGAGCAGCAGGCACATTATTCTGTATTGTCTGCCAGGAAGTTCCGTTGTTTGTTGTCATTTCAATGTTCACATTTCCAACCACTGAAGTGCCCCAGTAAATGACCGTCGAGTTTCCGGTTCTGAAAGACTCACCGCCGTTCGGGTATCCGAGTTCAACCGGTTTTGAGGAAATATACATGCACGGAGCTGACTCCGCATTGTTCCTTATGAGTTCCCGCGGCATCGGACCGAAGCCCTGAACAAGGCTGATAGAGCCGTTGAGGTGGCAGTAACTCATGATAGTGCCGACCCTTGGAATCGCCGGGCCAGTATAGCAACCGCCTTCGGTCTGATAGCAGCTGTCTATCGGGCCGCCGTTCCAGGAGCAACTGTGCGTGTGCGGAGATCCGAAATTATGGCCGGTTTCGTGCGCAACCACCATCACATCCCATGAATATGTAGGCAATGGCTGTATCGGGCCGTCGGTGTTGCTGAATGCATAGCCGTATCCGCCCGCACCGCCTGAGCAAAGCGCGTTTACCCACGCAATTCCGCCAAGGTTTCCTGCCCTTCTGCTGATCATGTGCGCAAGCGACCTCTGCACGGTCTGCTGATTTGCATTCCACTCAGCCCTGAACTGATTCAGAATTGTTCCGGATGTTGTGCCTGTGTAAGGATCCTGCGTGGTCCATACTCTTATATAAGGAAGGATAAGCTTAACGTTTATTTCCTTCATATATACGGCAGACACTGCAGAGAAAACAGAGAGTACATAGTTGGTTGCTGTCTGAGTTGATTGTCCGTAAACGTTGTATGTTGCATAGTCAACTTCCACCGCTATCTCAGCTACGTAAAGATCGGTCGGGGCAATATCCCTGATGCCGTTAATCGCAGCCTTCTTCACATTCTCAATCTGTTCCTGACTTAGTGCATCACTCGTGCCGCAGTTGAAAGTGTTCTTTGATACAAGGTCGCTCTCTTTGTAAAGTGCATACTTGCCGGTCTCTGCGCCCTGCCTGTTTCTCACTTCGCCTATGACAAAGTTATCATTTCCCGAAACCATCAGTCCCACAACATTGTCCCTGCTGAACGTCATTGAGATCAGTGTATTGTCGAAGCCTTCGAGCTTGCCTTTATAGGAAACTGCCAGGCCTTCTCTCGGGATCACTTCGGTTCCGTTTGCAGTGCGGGCTACAAGTTCTGCATCAGGTGCAAGAATGTCAAACCTCTCGAGGTTCACATTGTAAATGCTGTTCTTGTAAGGGATTTGTATCGAGATCTGAGGATTTCTGTTTTCATAAAGACTTGTCAGTTCCTGCATGTTAAGGTCAAAAATCTCGGCATCGGTAACCACATTCGTCAGCTCGCCGTTCAGGAGCGAAGAATTATCTGTATTGGTGAAAATGTTGTACTGCTTTTTTGCCTGTGAATATGTTGCGGATGAAGATGTCAGTATCACGCAAAGCACAAAGACAAGAAAGTTCAGGAGCTTTTTTCTCATTTGTAACGCTTTTTTAGTTATTGAAACTTGTTTGCTTTTGGGAGTCGGGAAAAATAGGCATAAAATTCTGCAATTGAAATGTTTGATTTGAACTTTTCGGAGAAATTCGGCAGTAAGAAATACAGCAAACAAGCTCATCGGAACTTAATATGCAACAGATACGGAGAACCGGAAATACCTTCTTCACATATCGCTCCCGATCAATGAATACTTGTTGATAAGTGTAATTTTCAGCCATGAATTCACGAATATCTGCTTCTGCCATGCGTACTCCGGCTGAAGCAACAATTGATTACTTTCCTTTGTCCATTCTGTGGAATTCACGGCAACCTCCGCTTCTGATTCTCGGCAGAATTTCTTAGCCTCGAATGCACGAATAACATCCTTCACTGTTCGTGGCTCAGAAAGAGGTACAACTCCTCCAATCCATCAAATTACAATGCATTTGCATAAGTTCTCTCTTGTTCAAGCAGATCCCAGAAAATAGAATGAAAGAAGTCTTAGAATCACTATTTTTATCGTTGACATTATTGCACATCTCTGTTAATTTGCAAATGATTTGCAACTATATACAGCAAAATGAAGACCATCTTTGCAATAACCGCTCTGGCGTTTCTCCTTATATCAGTCATCGCAAAGAATGCGTTTGCAGGAAATATCGAAGGTATAGTTAAAGATGATTCGGATGCGCCGGTTGCAATGGCCAGGGTCACACTCACAGAGCTTGACATCTCAACAGTTACCGACAGCGAAGGTGTTTTCATATTCCGAAACGTTGCCCATGGAACATATCACATCCTTGTTTCACTGCACGGTTACAGAGCAAAGTCCGAGAAGATAGAGGTCGGCGCCGGTAGGAATGAGATAAACATCACAATTGAAAGAGGACTCATAGAGACGCCGACCATCGATGTTACCGGAACTTTTGGCACAACCGACATATCCAACTCCACTTATTCCGTTTCTTCAATAGGTCCGAGGGCAATAAGCAAGAAGAGGGGCGAGAACATCGCGTCCACAATTGACGAGATTCCCGGGGTAAGCAACTTTTCAACAGGCAATGCGATCGGCAAGCCGGTGATCAGGGCTCTTACTTCACAAAGCATTCTGGTAGTGCATGACGGGATCAAGAACGAGTCACAGCAATGGGGCGACGAGCACGGCCCCGAGATCAGCACTTTTGACATAGACAGGATAGACATTGTGAGAGGCCCGGCAAGCATGATCTACGGTGCTTACGGAATCGGTGGAGTTGTCAACATCATTTCCAAATCTCTAGAATACTCGCAAACTGACAATCCGCTGACCTACGGATCCATTGATCTGAACGGGTTCAGCATGAACAGTGAAGGTGCGGGTAACCTTATGTTCGGGATCGGCACAAAGAACTTCGGTATCAAATCATTTGCCGGATACAGAAAGGGAGGGGACATAAATACACCGGATGGCGAACTCACGGTGCAGACTCCTTCGGGCAACAGGACTTTGACCGGAGGATTGCTGTTCAACAGCGGCACAGAAGAGTTTAATGCAGGGGGCAAGGCCGGATTCAAAGGCGAGTTTGGGTTTGTTAATCTTGATTTTCAGAATCTCACCAGACAGATCCGGATACATGAAGATCCTCAGGAGGAGCCTGATGCAACCCCGAACCAAAGGATAGTCACTAATCACTTTGAAGCAAAGGCCGGAATCAATCTCAGCAAAAAATTTCAGCTCGAACCGCTCCTTTCTTATGAGTACAATAAAAGAAAAGAATTCGAAAGCACTGAAGACAAGGATGCCGGACTTGCATCACTTGACCTGAATCTCGCAACACTGAGCGGTGACCTTAGAATAAGCAATAACCTGTCGGAGAAACTGTCGGGAGCGTTTGGAGTGTCTCTCTCCGTGATGAACAATGAATCCCTCGGTGAAGAGAAGCTCATTCCGAATTATGACGCGTATTCATTCGGAGCGTATTTCGCGCAGACTTTTGAAGAAAAACTTTACACGTTTTCATTTGGCGGAAGATACGATCTCAAGAAAGAGAACATTAAGGAGACTGTCTTTGAGGTTGATTCCACAGGAACTCCGACAAATGTAGTCGCTCCGAACGATCTCAATTTCAGCTCATTCTCCGGATCAGCCGGAGCAGTTTACAAGCCTGCCGGATACATCGACATTTATGCAAACATCGGAACCGGATGGAGGCCTCCTTCTGAATTTGACCTTTATGCAGACGGAGTACACGAAGGGACTGGAAGATTTGACAAGGGTCTTTTGGTCAATGAACCGGAGCTTGAGCCCGAGCCTGAAAGGTCATTCAACATTGACTTTGGAGCAAGACTGAGGACAAAATATCTTACAGCAGAACTTTCGGTATTCAGAAATCTTATCAACAACTACATCTATCCTTCACCTACCGGTGAGACCGATCCGGAAAGCAAACTGCCGATATATGACATCAGGCAGGCGACAAGCACGTTTTGGGGACTCGAATATTCCTTTCAGGCGCAACCTGCTTCATGGCTGCTTCTCACTCTGAATGGCGATTATGTCAATGCCCGGAATGATCTCACAGGTAATGCGCTTCCGTTCACACCGCCTGCAAAGAACATTCTCGGATTTAAACTTCAGAAAGACAATATGGGCGCAATCTACAATTCGTACTTTGAGTTTACGGCGAGATTTGTGGCAGAGCAAACACAGGTTGACCCGCTTGAAGCCGTGACGGAAGGATACACACTCCTTGATGCGGGAGTCGGATTCGATTTTGTTCTTTCAAAATCCATTGCTTCCGTTGATCTGTCAGTATCAAACCTTGCTGATCTGAAATACGTTGACCATCTCAGCAGATACAGATACTATGCAATGAATCCCGGCAGAAGCTTTAACCTCAAACTTTCAGTGCCGTTTCAGTTCTGACTCTTCAGCAACGAAATGAGTTCACTCTCCCTTTCCGGACTCAACCCTGAACGCAGTGTGTGACCGCTCCTTGATCGGTCAAATGAAAGTGTATCGGCAATTGTATGTGAAAGCGGCCGAAACCTCAATCCGGCACTCAGTGCCTTTGATATGTCAACGTGGTCTGTTCCGCTCCAGCTTTCCGGCACCCAAAGAGGAAGCTCGGTGTAGGGAGCGATATTGTTTTCGAGTATGAACTCCTCGCTCATTCGGATGAACTCCGGATAAGTTCCTGCCGCATCTTTGCAGGCATTCAAAAATTCCCCGAACGAAAGCTCCTTATCGGGGCCGGTTGCATTGTATATACCGCCGGCGCTTTTTTCGATCATATCAAGCGTAAAGGCGGCAAGGTCTTTCACATCAATGAACTGCACTGCCCTTTCAAATGAATCGGGAACGGCAACTTCGCCTCCCCTTGCAATTCTGTTCACCCAGTATGTGAACCTGTCCGAAGGGTCATCTTCACCAACTATCAACCCGGGCCTTATGTTCAGCGCATCCGGTCCGTAGACTTCTTCCGCCGCAATCTCGCAAAGCCTCTTAAGGGCTCCGTAAGTTTCACCAGTTACCTCTTCAACAGTCGCGTCTTCAAGAACGGCGGTCTCCGAATCCTCATTCAACCCTTTTACATCAAATTCCCTGTAAACAGAAATGCTTGAGATGAAAGTGTAATGCCTCGCCTTGTTCCGCAAAAACTCTGCAGACATTCTCACTGCCCTCGGAAAATATCCGCAAGTATCGATCACAGAATCGAAAGTCCTGTCGCCCAGCAGATTCAGGTCGGAAATCCTGTCGCCCTTTATCTTTTCGAGCCCGGAAAAGAGCTCATGATTGTGTTTGCCTCTGTTGAACAGCACAACTTCGTGCCCTCGCTCCTGTGCGGTCTTCACTATATGCTTGCCGAGGAATATGGTGCCGCCGATGATTAGGATCTTCATGTTGTTTACGGGGAGTTTGATTTATGCGACTAAAGTATCTTGAAGAGATGTACTTGGATTGCGGGCAAAATGTTTCAGTTGCTGAAGCTGATCCGTTACATAATGATGCCTGTGAACAATCTTGTCTGCGGTTGCAGGAAGCTTGCGCCTGTCAGTTGCTCTTTGAGAATGAGATCCTGTCCCCTTCCCTTATTCCGTACCTGTCAGTGAATCCGCCGGCAACTTCAACCACATACATGGAGGCTTTTCCGGATGGAAGTGAGTTTTCTGAAAAAGGCGTTGTCTGCTTATATATTTTGACGATCTGCCTGTCGGCATTCACATATATAATGTCGAGTGGGATGATCGTGTTTTTCATCCAAAATGACTGCGGCTCTTCTCTCGGAAATATGAAGATCATTCCTTTCCCGTCATCCATTGATCTTCTGTACATCAGTCCCACTTCCCGTTCATGATCGTTATCCGCAACTTCAACATCGATCTTCCTTACCGGCTTGTTGTCCCTGCTCAGAAATTCCAGCTCGCCTTCTTTTACAAACTGCGGCTCCTTGACATTCTTTATCTTCTCCTTCGGATCTACAACTACCGGAGCACTGATCTTTTCTTCCGGCTTGATGGCATATTCATACGTGAAATATCCCGCAACAGCGATCAGCGCAGCGATCAGCAGATACTTTGAACTTCCCGAAGGGTTTCCTTTTTGCCTGTCCGAAGATCTTTGATTGCCCGTTTTCAAATCAGTGCTTTAGGTACTCTCTGATGCATTCGATCAGGTAATAATTCTGCTCACGGGTTCCGAGCGTTATTCTTGTCTCTGTCTTGAACGCTTCCTCATCAAGGAATTTGATCAGCATATTGCGCTCTTTCAGATATTTATCCAAACCCTTCCTTATGTCTTTGGGCATGTCTACCAGCATGAAGTTGGAGAATGATTTGTACGGGGTGAAGCCAGGCATTGAAGAGAACTCCCTGTAAAAATACTCCTTGTCTTCCTGCATCAGCGCCGTTACCTTTTCATAATACTCCATATCATCAAGTGCGATCAGAGCGAGGTTTTCTGATATGAGATTGTATCCGAGATATCTGGTCGTGTAGCCCTTCAGTTCCTCAAGGTTGTTTCCGGCAAAGCTGAAGCCCACCCTTGCTCCTGCAAGCGCGAAGTACTTTGAGAATGTCCTGCAGATGATAAGGTTCGGATATTCATCAATGTAAGGTTTGATGTAAGAGTTATCGGTTGAGCCGAATCCCCAGTATGCTTCGTCAATCAAAACGATAGCTCCGCGGCAGACATCAAGAAACTTTCCGAGGTCTTCGCGTGAGATCACATAGCCTGTGGGGTTGTTTGGAGATGCGATCACCACTATCCTCGGCCGCTCACGTTCATAGATCCTGATCATTTTGTCCACATCATACATGTAGGAATTCACGCCTTCCTGCACACCCTTCGTCATCGGATACTCCACATTGAAACCGCCGACTTCATAGGCAACCTTTTTGTAGTACCACCAGGCTTCCTTTGGAATAAGCACTTTCTCGCCGCGTGTAAGGTACCTGTGTATCACCTGCTTAAGTATGTCTTCGCTTCCGTAAGAAAGTATTATCTGAGTTTCCTTGAATCCGTAATCAGCCGCAATCCTTTCGGATAGTTTTGATTTGACTCCCCTTGCAAAATCCCTGGAGTACCAGGACAGATCGTTTATCTTCACATCCTTCAGATACTCATACACCTTTGGCGTCGGGCCGTACTGCGACTCGTTCCTGTCGAGGTATTGTATGGTATCAAATTTCATTTTCGTGCTCATGATGATTGTATTTTATTTACTGCTCTTTTTAAGAAAATTCGAAACTCCGTTTCTGCACTCTTCCGTCATTCTTGTAATTGCATTCATGTCAACCGCATATTCAAGAGCCGACTCAAAGCTCATTGAAGATATTCCGGAGAACATCTCCTTCGTAAGTGCAATTGAACTTTGCGGAAGCTTGTTCAAAGATTCGCAGACCTCTTCCGCCCTGCTATCAAGCTCTTCGGCGGGAACCACCGCATTTGCAAATCCGATCTTCACTGCCTCTTCTCCCGAAATGAACTTTGAAGTGAGCAGAAGCTCCTTAGCATCCTTTTCGGAGACTCTCTTCAGAAGAAAGATCATCACAATTGCCGGGATGAATCCAATCTTCACTTCCGTATATCCGAACTGCGACTTGTCTGATGCAATGATATAGTCGCACGCGCTTGCAATGCCACAGCCGCCGGCAAGCGCATAACCGTCAACCATTGCTATCACCGGCTTTCTGCACCTGTAGATCGAAAGCAGCATATCCTTGAACCTTGACGAATCCGCCTTATTCTCAAGTATGTCGAACTGTGAGATCTTGTGAAGATAGTCGAGGAACAAACCCGAGCAGAAATTTCCCCCTGCTCCTTTCAGAAGCACAGTTCCTGTTGACTTGTCTTCCGAAGATTGCTTCATCACCGCTGTCAATTCGGCGATCATTTCCTCATCAAGCGAATTTCTCTTTTCGGGACGATTAAGTGTTACATGCCTGGTCAGCCCCTTCTGCTCAACCACTATTTTCCTGTAGCTCATGTTTTCGATTCTGTGTTGTTCATGTTAAATAATTTATGAAGTAGCTCTTCTCATATTCCGAAATCCTGCTCTCGATCAGAAAATGCTCTCTCAGCATTTCCTCGGTTATCACCGACCGTGTTTCATCATGCCTTATTACTTGACCGCTGTTCATCAGAATGCACTTACCTGAAAACTTCAGTGCGATGTTAAGGTCATGAACCACTGAAATGATCGTCAAACCATATTCATTCAGCGATCTCAGCAGGTTGAACACTTCATACTGATGGCTCACATCAAGGTATGTCAGAGGTTCATCCACTATAAGCATCTTTCCTGAAAGCTCACTCTTCAGATCAAGCTGAGTGAGAGCAAGTGCGATCAGCGCCTTTTGCTTCTGTCCGCCGGACAGTTCCGAAAATTTCTTCTCCGCAAGGTCCGTGATCACGAGGCGTCCGAGCGACTCCTCCGCCGCAGCCTTGTCGCCGGGGGCTCCGGCAAATCCGAACATTCCCTTGTAAGAATATCTTCCCTGAAGTACAAGCTCCCTTACGGCAATACCTTCATTGACGAGCGAGACGTTCTGAGGCAGGTACGCAACAAGCTTCGAAAAATCCTTCCGGCTGAATTCAGTCAGTCCTGTGCCGCTGAAAGTTATAGTTCCTTCATATCTCATCAACTGGTTTGCAAGAAGCTTTGCAAGAGTTGATTTTCCGGATCCGTTACGCCCTATCACGGAAACGAAGTCGCCTTTGCTGATCCTCAGATTAACATCCTTGAGAGTGAATCCCCCTGCACTTCCGTAAGAGAAGTTGACGTTCTCCGTCTTCACCAGAGACTCCATTCAGGCGATGGAAGTTTTTGGATCGAAATATTTCTTCAGTGTTCCGGTCTTTGACTCCGGAAAGAATTCAATCACTGCAGTTCCGCATTTTGAGAATCCTGCAGGTGCGCCGTTTCCGCCTGTGGTTGCCCTGAGAAGCATGCTCATCATCGGCTCATGTCCCACAAGCGCAAGTGAATCAACATGCCCGAATGAACAAACAAGCTCAACTGCTCTTCCGGAAGCTGAATCAGCCCTTAGTTCAACAGCAGGCTCTATCACGCCTTGATAATCAATTGCTGAAGAAAGGACCTCTGCGGTCTGAACTGCCCTCAGAAACGGGCTTGTGAGAATGTGCGATATTCCGGAAAGTATATTGCGGTGATCCCTGAAGAATTTACGGGCTGTCATCCGGCCCGACGCAGTCAGGTATCTGTCTTCATCAGTGCGGGCATAGTGATTAAGATCATCTATTGCCGCGGCATGCCTGATCAGAAAAAGATTCATCGCGGTTTGTCAGGCTTTGATGTATGAATCATTTACAGCTTCATGCTCACTTACGGACAGCACGGAAGAATCCATAACGCCGCTTGAATCCGCACTGCCAAGCCTGACCTTCACAATACTGTTCTCAAAACCGCCTGCATCGCGAAGCATCACCCTTATGTAATTTGAAGTATAACCCTCAGCTGTGCCGTCGTCTTTCAGAGACTCAAACAGCACTTCCGCTTCGGCACCCGAGTGGCGTGAATAGAATTCCAGCTTTTTCCTTTGCGACAACTCTCTCAGCATTTCATTGCGCTTCCTTCTCTTGTTAATGTCAACTTTTCCGGGCATCAAAGCCGCATCGGTATTCCTCCGCTCAGAGTATGTGAAGACATGCAGGTAACTGATGTCAAGCGATTCTGCAAACCTGTAAGTGTTAAGAAACCTCTCATCATCTTCACCAGGAAATCCTGTTATCACATCAACACCAATTCCGGCACCGGGTACAGTTTCATTGATCCTATCTATGAGGTCGCGGTAAAATCCGCTCTTGTATCTTCTTCTCATCATCCCAAGTACTTCATCATCTCCGCTTTGAAGCGGAATGTGAAAGTGCCTGCAGAATTTTGAATCTGATGCAACGAGTTTGAGGATGTCGTCTGTAAGAAGATTGGGTTCGATGGAACTGACGCGTATGCGGGGAATGTCGAGCTTAGAGATCTCCATCAGTACATCGCAGAGATTGTTTCCGCCGTTAGAATAATCACCAGTGTTTACGCCGGTCAGAACAATCTCACGGTATCCGGCATCAATAAGTTTCTTTGCATTGGAAATCACATTTCCAATCGGCAGGCTTCTTGATCTTCCTCTTGCAAGCGGAATTGTGCAGAAGGAACACTTGTAGTCGCATCCGTCCTGTATTTTCAGAAACGCCCTTGTCCTTGAGTCATTGTCGGCCGAAAACGCTTCTCCTATGCCCTGAATATTTTCCGGAGGATTTCTGAAGACGCAGGACACATCCCTTTTTTCAAGGTTTTCAATGTAATCAAACAACCTGAACTTCTCATCTGCTCCAAGCACAAGATCAACGCCTTCTATGCCTGCAATTTCGCCGGGCTGAAGCTGTGCATAGCATCCTGTTACAATTACATAGGCATCGGGATTCCTTCTTATCACGCCGCGGATAATCTGCCTGCACTCCCTGTCGGCATTTTCAGTTACGGAGCATGTATTGAGCACAAACACATCGGAAGGCGTTCCGTGATCAACTATCTCAAAACCCCTCGTTCCGAACTGTCCTGCAATTGTGGAAGTCTCACTGTAATTGAGCTTACAGCCTAATGTATGAAGTGAAACCGTCTTTTTCATTGGCTGGAAAATACGAATTTCGGCAGGCAGTTGGAATGTAAAAGGTGCAT
>DAIQRO010000001.1:0-1785 GCA_036786155.1 Bacteroidota bacterium | reverse complement strand
CAGCCCCGTTCGGGTGTCAGGGCTGAACGTAGTACTCCCCTGTCGGTGATACAGACGGCCTTTTCGCAGACACATATCTGAACACATTGTTATAAACTACCATCAGGTCAGACGCATCCACTATCCTGTCACCGGTAACATCGCCCTGCCGGTAGCCGGTGAGATAGGCAGATGCTTCATTTGAGATTATGCTGAGGTCGCCTCCGTCAATTACACCGTCCTTTACAGAGTCACCGCTGTAGATGCACCACTTCGTTCCCTTTTTGGCGAGATTGTTTCCGAATGCTTTGGATGAATCAGAAGTGAAGTCATACTGAAGGTCATCATCGAACTGCACGGGAGTCCTGCTCCACGTTTCAATTGAGTTTCTGTGGACGGCAATTATGTAGTACAGAGAGTCGTACTTGGCATTGGTAAATTTGAACAGCCCGTTGCCGATAGAATCCGTGAGCGCCTTTGCCGAATCAATAACCGAATACGGCGCCGTTGCCTTTGCAAGATAAAGCTTCAGTGTATCGGGGATCATCCGGCCGGTTGCGGGATTGTAGTAACCTTCTATCAGTGACCTGATCCTGACAGTTCGTGGCTGAAGAAGAACATACCTGTCAATGATCTGATTTCTTACATTAATGAATTTGAAGACCAGGCTGTCCTTATACTCTTCCACAAGCTGAGCCCCGAGAGTGTCGTTGTAAAGGATCTTGCTTTCGGGCAGGCGCACAAAGTTCTTCATGGTATCTTCAAACAACGGATCATACAGTCCGCCTCCCAGGCCGTTTGAGATGTATGTCATGTTTCCTTTTCTCACTCTTTCGTACCAGTGAAGATCTCCGTTGATAACAATGTCGGCTCCCCATCTCTTGAAAGGCCATCTCACTTTCGGAAACATATCAAGATATCCGAGTATGAACGAATAATGGACGGGCTTGTGCTGATAGATGACATGCCATTTTGCTGTTGATGTGTCGAGTATAGAATTCACCCACATTGCCTGAACAGAATTTGAATCAATGCCGTCGGGTTCCCACACTGTTGTGTCGGAATAAACACCTCCCCCCGTCCAGGTGCTCTTGCCGCCGAAATCATTATTGATGCAGATGAACCGGATGTTGCCTCTCAGGAAAGTATAATAACGCTCATTGTCAGGAAGCGCAAAGTACTCTTTGTATGCCGCAAGGTAGTAACCGGGCCTCGGATCAAGGTCAATCTCTCCGGCAATGTCATGATCTCCGATAGCGGGAAAGAAATTATTCAGGAGCGAATTCGGGGAATAGTATTCGCCGTAGTACTTTGCAATTGAAGAATCAAAGTCATTCACATGCTCATCCGCGCAAAGAGCCTGCGTAGTGTTGTTTCGGCCGTAATAGATGTTGTCGCCGGTAGTGATAATGAAGGAAGGGTTCCAGCTGTTGACAAGGTTGGCAACCGCAAGTTCATTGGTGCCGCACTTGTTGTTTGTTCCGAAGTCGCCTATCACCGCAAACTTCTGTATCTGCGAATCGGCGCGTCCGGATATTAAAAAAAGATAAAGCAAAGCGAAAGAACAGGGAATCAGTCTTCTCAGTTTATTGCTCCGCACTTAATTATTGGATGACGCAACATAGAAGAATTGATGACAAAAGAAACACAGAAGTAAATTTCGGGCTTGGAAATTTGTGAAGGTTTTGGCCGGGATAAGGACACGCAAATTTTGAAAAGTTCCTTACTTGTTGAAATTCATCATTCTTACATTCTCCATGGTAATTGTTCCTGACGGCATCAACTCTTTAAGTATTTCAACAAACT
>DAIQRO010000391.1:0-2043 GCA_036786155.1 Bacteroidota bacterium | reverse complement strand
CAATTTCACATTCGAAATAGATGATGTTGACAAACTGCTTACAAAAGAAAATGAGATAAATCTTTTCAGGGCAATACAGGAATCTGTGAGCAATGTGCTCAAACATTCTGAAGCGAAAGATTCGTTTCTGAAAGTGAGCCGTTCGAGAGATTTTGTTTTCATCGTACTTTCAGACAACGGAAAAGGATTTGATACGAAGAATTTCAAACTTACGGATACAAAGCACGGACTTGGCATCAAAGGAATATCAGAGAGGATCAAATTCATGAAAGGCGAATACAAAATTGAATCACAACCCGGCAAAGGAACTACGGTCATTTATAAAATTCCAATAACAGAGCGAAATGAAAAACAAAGTAAGAGTAATTCTGGCGGATGATCATCCCATCTTCATGAGCGGACTTCAGCAGATCATTGAAGAGGATGAGAACATCGAGATTGCCGGTACCGCGCTGAACGGCGAAAAGGCTCTTGAAATGATTTATGAGCTTAAGCCTGACATTGCAGTGCTTGATATTGACATGCCAAAGATGACAGGCCTCGAAGTGCTTAGGGCTATGAATGAAACAAAGTCGAAGACCAGAGTTGTATTCCTCACCGTTTATGCTTCGGAAGACATGTTCGATGAAGCAATGGAGCTTGGAACGAACGGCTATGTCCTGAAAGACTGCGCTGTAAATGATATCGTCGAGTGCATTCATAAAGTGAATGACGGGAATTACTACATCAGTCCCACTATCTCCAACTTTGTAGTGACCCGCAGGGAACGAATGAAGAAATTCGACAGCGATAATCCCACTATCGAGAATCTTACAAAGACCGAACTGAACATTCTGCGGATGATCGCAGACGGTCTGACCTCAAAGGACATAGCCGATGAATTGTTCATCAGCTTCAAGACGGTTGAGAATCACAGGTCAAATATCAGCGGCAAGCTCGGCATTAAGGGAGCGCACAGCCTGCTGAAGTTTGCGCTTAAGAACAAATCGTCGCTTTAGTGTGATATGATCTTGGCGCAGTGCAGGATCATGTTACGCATTTCTCCTTCTCATTTCACATCAGCCGGCAACTCTATCCGGGGCCCGCAAGAACCAATAATAGCCTGTGAGCGCCGGCTAAGGCTCACTCCTCCAACTCCATAAGAACCTTATCAGTATTGCAGGTTCAGTGCAACCATAGGGGTTTTCACTTTATTAAAGGTAGATTCATTGAAGAATTACGGAAGATGCACTTATCACAATTCCAACTTCATTCCTGCATTTTTGTATTACCCGGTTGCGGAACACCGGTTAGACCGTGACCGGGGGGCAGAGCAAAAAGCAACATTGGAAGAATACAAATGGTAATTGCCTGCCAACCAAAAAATGAAAGGAGAAATTGAAATGAAGACTTATCTGAAGATACTCGCGCTTTTGACTGTGCTTACGGTTGCATCAGTAAAATTCATGACAGCCGCAACGCATGAAAGCGGTCCGCAGACAGCTAATGTTCATCCGGGTTTGCTTGCCGGTCCCGATCTCAGGCAACCCGAAAACGGAGAGGCCTATGTGCCAGGAAGGACAAACCTTTCAACATCCGGCTGGTTTGACAAGGCAATTGACATGTGCCGGTGACAGCGCTCTTTACGGTAAAGCAATCAGAGATCCCCGGTCTGTAAGCCGGGGATTTTCTTTTTCTAGATTTACCTGGAGATGCGAATGTTAATTGCAGTTACAGGTTCTGGATCTGTCCGATACGCAAAGAATTTTGCATTCGCAATGATTTGTCCCAACCACATATTGAAATTGTTAATGGTACTATATGCAATACAATTAACAGAACTTGGCCAATCTCATTTTCACAAACTTCATTTTTTACCATTTGACAGGCCAAACGGATTTAAGTAATTTGTCAGCAGATATTCATTAAACCGTATGCTGAAATCAATCGCACGTAAATACCGGCCGGCTCTTGTGCTTATAATATCGCTTTGGAGCACGCACATTCAGTCCCAGTCAAACTGGTTCTGGATACAGCCGAAGCCGCAGGGAAACAGGATCACTT
>DAIQRO010000128.1:3227-8987 GCA_036786155.1 Bacteroidota bacterium | reverse complement strand
GTTAAGAAGTTAAGTTACAAGGAGTATCTTGAAGTGAAGAGGAATGAAAAGGCAAAATAGAATTCCGATTCTGGTTTGCCGCTGAGATAACAATAGCCGGAAGATCAATCTTCCGGCTATTTTTTTGTCTTTGACATTACTCATACTTCAATTGACTTCTGTTGTGAGATGTTTAAATTGCAAAATCTCTGTTGAACTCGTATTGCATCCGAAACGGCAATTCATTTTCTCAAATTGGCCATAAGCATCCTTACACAGTTTGCCGGGCGGAACCCTGAACTCTTAAAATCCAAACAATGATGGTCAGATATTTTTCCTCATATTTTTTGCTGTTCATGATCCTGATGTCAGGTATTGCACATGCCCAAATGTCATGGCAAAAAGCTGCCAGCTTTAACGGCAATTCGAACTCTTACTGTACTGTTCCGCATTCATCCAGCCTGAAAATTACAGGAAACTTCACAATTGAATTGTGGATAAGTCCTGCACAGGCAAATCAGACTGCAGCGCTCCTGCAAAAGAGGCAGGGTTCAAGTAACAGCGGCTATTCGTTGTTTCTTAACGCGGGCAAAGTGACAATCCGTACCAACAGCTCATCAAGGCTGACAAGCAAATCAGTAATCCCGGTAAATGTCTGGACACATCTTGCCGCTACATACGTTTCGTCTTCGGGAACATTCAGCATTTATGTCAACGGTGTCCTGGATATAACTTCTACAGTAGCTTCCGCACAGCCAACGGCAAATGCTGATTCCGTTTTCATCGGAAACGGCTTCAATGGTCGTTATTCAGGAAAGTTAGACGAAGTGAGAATCTGGAATATCGCTTTGAGTTCCAATTCAGTGGCCATTTTCAGGCGGATCTCCCTGGGTTCAAATACAGGTTCGTATGCGGGTCTGGTGATGTCCATGACCTTTCAGGAACAAAACTCAACAGTGAACATATCCGGCGGAGACTTCACGGACAAATCAGGCAACAACAATAACGGCTTTTCTTCGGCGAATCTTCTATTTGACCAGAGCAACAGGCCAAACGCCACTGTATCTCTGAATGAATGCGCGGAATTTGATGGTTCAGGCGATTATCTTGCAGGCCCGGACGATGCAATCGCAAGCCCGACTTTTTTCACTACAATTGAAGCGTGGATCTTTCCAAGATCAACTGCCCAGGGTGTAATCGTCCATAAGGGAAATCCGAGCGGCAGCGTAACTGACTACAGACTGACATACGACAACGGAAACATTTCTGTCCGACTTAATGATATTACTGCAGTCACTCTTGGCGGTGTCGTGCCCTTGAATCAATGGACCCATGTTATGTTCCGTTACGATGCAGTGTTAGGGCGCAGAGAGATTGCCATTAACGGTGTAATGCAGTTACAGTCCTTTTCATCTGTGGGTGCAATTCGGGACGGTACGGATTCATTGTTCATTGGAGGCACTCTGAGCCTTCCGTCATTCAACGGCTTCATTGACGAAGTGAGAATAACGTCGAGATTCAAATCTGATTTCGAAGTAAATGAAAATCTGTTCGAGTCAATGGATGAAGCAAATGATCCCGCCGAGCAGAATATCTGTTACAACTTAGACGGATATGTCACTTCGAGCACAGATCCCGGACCGGTAATGTCCTTCAGAGGCAATTCAAGATTCAGCAATCAGGGTACAACCTTTAATGTGCCTTTGTCGCCGCTTAACAGGATTGACAGCAGAAACTTTCAGCAGTCATTCTATTCCAAAGTTGCTTCCGGCAGGATACCGGCATCAGGCACTTCCGGTTTCATGAATACTGATTCCCTTGAGATCATGCTGAACAACACGATCAGCGATGTAAATCTCTTTGTCGCCCTGAATCACACTGACGTTGACAATCTTTCAATTACACTGACAGCACCAAACAACGAATCAGTAATTGTTTACAGCACATCTGCACTGCTGCCTAATAGCGACAACATTGTCACAGTATTTGACGATCAGGCAGATTCTTCTCTGATAAGCAACAGATACATAAATTTCGGCCCTGTCATCAGGCCGGCTCTTTCAATGAATGATGTGTTCATTGGTGATAATCCGAAAGGCTTCTGGAAACTCAGGATCCAGGATATCAATTCGAACGACACAGGAAGACTTTATGGCTGGGGCCTGCAGTTCAACAATGAAACAAAGAGAAGCAAGATGTTTTCCCTTAATGCTGTCATCGAGGGTTTTTACAATCAGGCAACAAATCTGATGATCCCGGATACGGTTACAGTCCAGCTGCGAAATGAGAATCCGCCTTATGCAGTCATCGACACGGCACGCGGACTTCTTTCCGCTTCGGGAACAGGATTGCTCAAGTTCAACAATATAGGTGATGAACAAAGATACTATGTTGTCATAAAGCACAGGAATTCCATAGAAACATGGAGCAGTAATTCGCAAGGGCCTTTCAGAGTGCTGACTTCTCAATCCAATTACAGTTTCACATTTTTATCATCTGCTTTCGGAAACAATGTCAAGCAGGTTGACAACACTCCTTCTGTTTTTGCAATATACGGCGGGGATGTGAATCAGGATGAGATCATTGATGCCACGGATCTTTCCCTGATCACAAATGACGCATTTAACTTTACCACTGGATATGTTGTAACTGATCTTAACGGAGATCAGTTTGTTGACGGAACCGATGCGACAATTGCAATCAATAATGCGTTTGACTTCATCAGTGTGCAAAGACCATAGAGCTCATTAAGTGCCGGAATATATATTCCGGCACTGCTTCTCATACACTTCATTACTTCCGGATTAACTTCATCTCCAAAAAAATCAAAAAAGTCTAACGGGGAATTTCACCGGCATCTCACTATTTTGTCCCGTTGAATCGGTGAGATCCAATGACAAAATTCCCAAATCTAACTTTTTAAATCATGAAACAAATCTGCTTCACATTGCTTCTCTGCTCTGCATTGTTCAGTGTCAGTGCAATTGCTCAGCAACTCAACAGCGCCAAATGGTCTGTCGATCCGAGAACCTCGGCAGTCATTTCACCTGAAGGTGTATATGCCGAACTGCCGGGCGATGACAGTTTTGTGCCTGCAGTATCGGGACCGGTAACGACAATCACTCCGATCGGTACGTTTGCTGTAAGCTCAAACTTCCGCGTGCACCCGAGAACCGCCGGTACTCAAAGCGAGACTCCCATTACCGTGCACCCGTTCAACCCGCTGATAATGTTCGCTTCTGCAAACACTTATCCTTCCGGCACATTTAGCACAGGCTGTTATGTGACTACAAACGGAGGACTGACCTGGTTCGGAAATGATACGCTCGGCGGCAATATCACAAACTCCGGTGATCCGGCGCCTGCGATTGACAGAAACGGAAGATTCATAATTTCATTCATAACTTCAGTCAGCATGGGTGCCAGCTACTCCACAAATAATGGAGTAAACTGGGCGACGCCCGTGAACTTCCCCGGCGCCACATCAGGCGCTGATAAGAACTTCACCGCAACTGATGATGTGCCGACAAGTCCGTATTTCGGAAGGACCTATACGGTCTATACAGAATTTTCAGGAATATATACGGACAGGATCGTGGCAACTTACACCACAAACGGAGGAGTAAGCTGGTCATCCATAGCTCCTGTAAGCCCTCCTTCTACTATTAATAATCATCATCAGGGTTGCGATATCAAGATCGGTCCTGACGGCGAAGTCTATGTTGTGTGGGCCAACTGTATTTCGAACGGACAAAACTCAACTGAAGACTCTCTCGGCTTTGCCGTCTCATACGACGGCGGCGTATCCTGGACTGCCACCAACAGAAAAGTGAACATGAACGGCATTAGGACTGCATCGCTCATAAACGGCATAAGGATGAACGGCTTTCCGAGAATTGACGTGGACAGAACCTGCGGCTCCCGAAGAGGGTGGATCTATGTGGTTACTTCTGAGAAGAGCTTTTCCCCTGCGGTGGGAGTGTCTGACATAGTTCTTATGAGATCAACAAACGACGGCAGTACTTTTGCCAGGATAAAAGTCAATCAGAACACGGATCAGAATGAATATGACTACTGCCCGGCTGTAAGAGTTGATGAACAGGGGAATGTGCACGTGTGCTATTACAGTACGAGAAACAGTTCGGCCAACGACTCGGCAGAGATCTACATGTCCTCATCAACTGACGGCGGTGTGACTTTCACTGATGTCAAAATATCCGATCACAAGTTCAAACCGAAACCTATTTCAGGTTTGGCTGCCGGCTATCAGGGTGATTATATTGGCATCACTTCGGGAACAAACGGAAAGATATGGCCTTACTGGGCTGAGGATGGCGGCGGAGTCAACAGGTATCAGGCCTGGACAGCATCCGTTGATTATACTCCGGAGACAGTATGTGAAGAGTTTACATGTGTCAATTTTCCGCCTGCACCAATGTATCTTGAGCTCGATCCCGGAACAAATTACTGGTCAAGGCAAACGAACAGCGCCTATTCGGGTAACGGCTCTGCTAGGTTCAATTCCTTTTCAGCACCTGACGGCACTGAGCAATCCATTTCTGCAGATTTTGCTGTTTCGACTCCGCCTCTCTTAACTGCAAGATACCTGACATTTGACGAAGCATATGCACCGTACAACAATCCTAATTTCGGCCCGGATTCTTTATATGTGGAAAGCTCTACCAATGGTGGGATTTCATATACTCTAAGGGCCGCACTCTACGGAAGTTATGACGGGGGCACATTGAACACAGCCGGTCCGACTTCAAACTCTTATTCCCCTTCATCAAGGGAGTGGAGGCCGAAAATGTATCAGCTTCCTTCGGGCACAAATAAGATCAGGCTTCGTGCTGTGAGCGGCTACGGAAATAACATATTCGTTGACAACATCTGCATCAAGACTCTTCCGAGCATTGTTGGCCCGGTGGATGTAAGCTGTGCTATGCAAGGATTGTACCGGTCAGGAACAAACGCACACGTAATCAAAGACTCTGTGAAGGCTTACCTATGCAGGTTTGATCTTCCTAACGTTGTAGTAGACTCAGCCCGGGCACCGCTTGACTCTGCAACATTGACCGCATCGCTTTACTTCACTAAGGCATTGTCGGGAGACTACTACATTGTATTGAGGCACCGCAACTCAATTGAAACATGGAGCGGCACAACTGCCTTCAGCTATACAAGATCAAACTTCCTCACTTCGCAGAGTTACACTTTCCTTTATCCCATATCGCAGGCCTACGGAAGCAATATGAGATTTGTTGATATTTCCCCGTTGAGATATGCATTCTACTCAGGCGATGTGAATCAGGATTATGCGGTAGATGGAAGCGACCTTGCAATGATTGATAATGATGCATATGTATTTGTATCGGGATATGTGGCATCCGACCTGAACGGGGATTACTTCGTTGATGCATCTGATTACGCGCTTGCAGATAACAATGCAGGATCATTCATTGTGAGGGAAGCTCCTCCGGGTGCGCCAAGCATACTTAACAATCAGGGCAGTAAACCGGACAAAGCTTCTGATGTTCTGACATCAGAAGAAAGAGCTAAATTGATCTCATCAGGATTCGCAATTGTTCCTGTCTCGGATCCTTTGCCCGTAAAGAGCATGACACGAAAGGAATTTCTTGATCTCAAGGGAGCGCAGTACCAGACTCAAACAGGAAGGAACAAATAATAGCAATCCAACGGGCACGGATGTCTGTTGGATCTCACCGGGCAGGATGCTTATAGCTCCGGCTCAAATGCAAAAGCCCCGCTTAATCAGGCGGG
>DAIQRO010000128.1:0-3217 GCA_036786155.1 Bacteroidota bacterium | reverse complement strand
GGCTTGGCGTTTGCAAACCTAATGTGAATCCTGTAGTTACGGGATCTTGAGTTCCTGCCCCGGTTTTATCAGGTCAGGATTTGATATGCCGTTTGCATTGGCAATCTTCATGTACTCGTTTGCATTACCGTAGAATTCCTTGGCTATCTTGCTCAGGGTATCTCCGGACTGCACAACATACGTCCTCTCAGTCGGAACTTCGCTGTCCATTCTTATGTCCGCCATAATGTCTGTTGGCGATTCACCTCCAATCCTCTTGATCTCATTCCATACTTTGATCTTTTCGGTGGGGGAGGGCACGGTGGCGGAAACTTTCAGGACACCGTTCTCTTCAACGACAGTAACTTCTCTGCCGCCTGATTGATTGATCAGGCTGATTACGCCTGCGTACCTTTCTTGCACTGACATTTTGATCTCCTTGTATTTAGTTATGGTTAATGTTTCATAAAATTATCCGGGTTCGGTGCTTCAGACCTCTGTCGGATTGCTTGGGATGGTATTGCAATTTACTCTATTGTGACAAATAATGTAACTGAAATTTGATTCCCGATGATGCGCTTTGCCAATGCACAATTGTAACCGCATTCATATCGCAAAATTAGCTTGTCGAAATAGGGCCGGCTGTACAAAGATCTGAGTGGAAGAATATTACTTTACATTGAACTCAATGATGCCAATATTTGCCAAACCAAAATCGCATATGAAAAGTATATTTTCTGCATTTGTAATTTTCATGCTTTTCAGTCTGCCTTGCTTTTCACAGCAAGTTCTAGTTACTGAAAGGTTATCAGCCAAAATGAAAACCATCAATCCAATTCAGTACACTCGCGTCCTGATCCTTCTCAAAGACCGTGTGGATATTGAATCACTCGACAAGGAACTTTATGACATTAACGCGCCTCTCAATTACAGGGCGGAGCTTGTAATAAAGACCCTGAAAGACAAGGCATTCGCCACGCAACAGCCGTTGCTGAACTATCTTGATCAGCAGAAGCAGATCGGAAAAGTTCGTGAGCTCATTAGTTACTGGATCACGGATATGATCTATATTGACGCTACGGGTGAGATCCTGCATAACCTGACCAAGCGAAGCGATATTGACGTTCTGGATCTTGACGCAGAGCTGGAAGTTGACCAACCTTATGACCTCAGGCTTGATACAGAAAGCTCGATCGAATCAGTTGAGACGGGGCTCAAGGTCATAAAAGCGGACTCTTTGTGGAGGCTCGGCATTACTGGCGCCGGCCGTACGGTAATGAACATTGACGGCGGTGTGAACGGAACTCATCCGGCACTTTCACCAAGATGGTGGGGGAATAACGGAAGGCAATGGTATCATTCATGGTTTGATCCTATAGCGCCTGTGAGCACTTCGCCGTTTGACTGTGCTTCAGGAGGTACCTATCACGGAACACACACCATGGGAATAATGTGCGGTAGAAATACTGCAACCGGTGACACAGTCGGCGTTGCTCCAGACGCATACTGGATGGCAGCCGGAGTAACGGATTGTCCGGGAGCTTCTTATCCGTCAATGAACATTGCCGCTTATCAATGGGCAATGGATCCGGACTCAAACGCGGCCACAATGGATATGCCCGATGTGATAAGTTGTTCGTGGCAGGATCCGACTGCAACTGACGAGTGCACATCATCAATATACAGGACCACTCTATCAGCTGTTGAGGCCGCAGGAATTGCAGTTGTCTTCTCGGCAGGAAACTCAGGTCCGGGGGCTTCTACTATTACCAGGCCGAAGAACATTAATATTGATTCGGTCAATGTCTTTTGTGTCGGTAATGTGAACGGAAACACCGCAGGCTATCCTATCAGCAGTTCTTCAAGCCGCGGGCCTTCGCTTTGCGGCGGAACCGGTACATTGCTAATCAAGCCGGAAGTTTGTGCTCCGGGAACAAGTATCAGGTCAACATGGTCAGGTACTTCTTATTCATCAATAAGCGGAACTTCAATGGCCTCCCCGCATGTGGCCGGTTGTATCGCTTTGCTTAAACAGGCGGCCCCGGGAATGACAGGAAAACAGCTAAAAGCCATATTGCTTTCAACAACCACTGATCTGGGCACTGCAGGCGAGGATAACGATTACGGAAAGGGGCTGGTGAATGTTTACAGAGCTTACCTGAGTCTTGGACCGTCTATTCAGCATACATCATTGACTAACACTGAAAATGTGTCGGGTCCTTACAATGTGAACTGCGTGATAATGCCGGCTACCGGCGGAATAAATCCCTCGCTCACAAAACTCTTCTGGTCAAGAAATAATTTGTCCATTACGGACAGCTTGCTGATGACCAACTCATCTGGAAACAACTGGACGGCTTCAATTCCGGGCAACGGGCTTTCGGCAACTTACAGATATTACATCAAAACGGCCGACAGCACGGGAAAGACTTCTGTCTCACCCGTCAATGCGCCTTCATCACTTTACTCGTTCGTAGCTGAGGCGGATAATCAGAAGCCGGTAATCACGCATTCTCCGCTTGGGCCGCAGGCAAAGGCAACATGGCCGTCAACAGTTACTGCAGCAGTGACAGACAATCTTGGAATCGATTCTGCATGGGTAAAATGGTATAAGAATTCCCCGGCAGTGATAAAGCAGTTCAAACTTACAAACACATCCGGCAGTACATACACTGCGGCTTTCAATTCATTGAATTCCGAAGTCAATGTCGGTGACCAGATCTATTACAGAATTTTTGCCGAGGACAATTCTGTTGCGGGTAATAAGGACTCAACTTCTTTGTATTCGTTTGCCATTACTGAACAGTATTTGTGCGAAGGATTCACTTCGGCAACTTTTCCACCCACTAACTGGAGTCTCGAATACACCGGAACGGCTTACTGGACACGCAACGCCGTAAGCAGTTACGGCGTAGGAGCCGGTTCAGCAAAGTTCGATTTCTGGAACGCCTCGTCCGGCACAATACAGTCGCTTGTCACACTCACTTTTGCGGCTTCCAAAGCAAATGATTCTTTAAGATTTGATCATGCCTATGCACCTTACACTACGGGCACCGATTCGCTTGCGATCGAAACTTCAACAAACGGCGGAACAACTTACTCAACATTGGTAAGGCTTCACGGAAATGCCTCCGGCGGAGCACTCAACACGGCATCAACAAGCACCACGGTATTCACTCCCACAAGTGCGCAATGGGCCACAAAGTAGTATGCACTTCCTGTTGGGACAAACAAGATC
>DAIQRO010000127.1:0-9099 GCA_036786155.1 Bacteroidota bacterium | reverse complement strand
AACTTTTATGAGGCTTTCTATTTTAAACATAATACCTGAGCAGTCCCGAAAGCGCGCAGCGGCTTTCGGGACGCGTCGAAGTGCGACGTTGCGTGATGAAATTTTACTTCCTCCGCGGCGCCGTCTTCGACCATTCGACAATGCTCATGGCAGGCGCGTCACGATAACGCAGCGCGTTATCGCGACTGCTCAGACAGACGCCGCTTATTGTGCAACATCATACTAGGCAGGCTACTGAAAATACGCTGATTATTGAGTTGCTTATGTAAGAGCCGCAATGAATATCATTTCAATCGCACTAAGGTGACACTTGATTTAAGTGAAGTCGGCAGTGAGAATTATTTGCGTAGTTTCTTATTTCTGCTTGCATTAGGTTTGCAGTAATAGCGGGTTGCGCAGATATGTTTCATTCTGGCGTCACTCTGTAATCCCCTTAACCACCCGAAGACTGATGCCGATGACCTGATCATCGTTGAGTTGACAACATTGTTACGCATGTGAAACATACGAATTCAATTTTTCAACTATTTGACATACCTAAATTTCTTACCGCCATGAGAACAAATGTATCAGTACTTTCACTTCTGTTCGCAATCATACTCTCGGGCATTTCGGTCAGCCAGAATTCTGTTTCAATCAGGCTTGGTCCTGAGACCGGGCAGGACTGCAACCTCGCTTCTTATATTCCGGACACTCCGTTGCCCTTGTATCCGGATAAGGTAGCTGCCGCATGGACTTATCACGGGGAATTCAATTTATGGAGGCCGCTTTTCAAGTTCAATCTTAGGGGAGTTCCCGCAAGAGCTCAGGTTCTTCATGCTCGCTTGTCATTATTTGGCAATCCCTATCCTGTAAGCGCATTGCACTCCGGCGCAAACAAGAGCTATTTACGCAAGGTTACATCGGCATGGGACCATAACACTGTAACCTGGGAAACACAGCCTGATTTCTCGACCGTTAATCAGGTGGAGCTTCCGCAGAGCACATCTCCGACTCAGGATTATCCTGATATAGATGTTACAGAACTTGTGAAGGATATGCTATTGGATTCAGCAAATAATTTCGGCTTCGTAATTATGAACAGATTTGAGAACATTTACAGGAGCATGAACTTTGCGTCAAGCGACTGTATCGATTCCACAAAAAGGCCTTTGCTCGTGATATCATATATGCCAAATCCTCAGACAGGAACAGCTCCCCTTACCAATGTTACGCCAAAGGATTATGATCTTTCACAGAATTTTCCAAATCCCTTTAATCCGGTAACAATCATTAACTTTGACATACCGGTTTCCGCGTTTGTGTCAATCAAGATCTTTGATCAGCTGGGCAGAGAAGTCTCAACAGTTAAGAATGAGAATCTGAAAGCCGGCAGTTACAACGCGCAGTGGGACGGAAGCAATTTCGGAAGCGGTACTTACTTCATAAGGCTTGAATCAGGCGGTAAAGTAATTACAAGGAAAATGCTGCTGGTGAAGTGAAATAATACTCCCCTTTTCACAGACACGCATTTTACTGTGCAAACTTCTTTTAAGAAGTTTGAAGCAAGATTTACAGGATCAGCACCGACTGCAACGTTTGATTTCGGTCAGTTTGCAGATTGCGAATGCAGACTCTGCCGTCTCGATTCAGGAAATCCGTAAGTTACTGAGGCCTGCCTCACATAACCGGCTCTGAAATCTCTTCTTACGTGCAGTTCAGATCTCCCTCAAAGTGAAGATCTGTCTCTCTCCCGACTCAACAAGGGGAACGAACTGTTTGTACAGTTCCTGCCATTCCTTGTCGGCAAAGGCAATACCAAGAGTCTCCTCGAAACTCCTGAGATTTTCCATCTGTATTTCAAGTACGAGAGTGTAAGATGTACCCGTCAGATCCGTAAGCACTCGCATTCCTCTTACGCCGGTCCTTTCAATCAGCGGTTTCATCTTCTTCAGAATCTCAAGAGCGTCCTTAGCCTTTCCGAACTTCAGCCGGAAAATGTCTTGAACTACGATCATTTTGTTCTTCCTTTCTGTTCTTGATTTTTCGATCCCGGAGACCTGCCCCGGTTTGTTAATTCAACTATTTAATTCTTTGATTCTGCCATAGTCACCGGGAATACCGGGATGCTGCAGATTACGGAGTCTGCATTGTTGTGGGCTCCCCTGGCTCAATCAAGATATGAACTACTGCCGGTAGATGAACGCGGATAAACTCATTTCATCTTATCAGCACCATGCGTTTTGTTTCAGAAGAATTGCCTGTAACAAGCCTATAAAGATACACTCCCGAAGGTATATTATCTGCTTCAAACCTCACTGTATGCCTTCCGGCAGAAAGTTCTTCGTTCACAAGGGTCCTGACTTCCTTACCGTCCAGGCTATACACGATAAGAGAAACGTCTACGCTTCGGGAGATTGCGAATTCTATATTCGTTGAAGGATTGAAAGGATTCGGATAATTTTGGAACAGCTCAAACGAACTGATACGTTCTGAAGAAGTTTCCAATGATGTAAGCCCTCCGGTAACAGTCTTATATATTATTCCTGATCTTCCAACAGCCCAGCCAATGTTCTTGTCTTCGAAGTGCAGAGCTGAGAAAACGCCGCCAAAGTTAGTCTGCTGAATCCAGTTCGCTCCGCCGTCATTGGTTCTGATTATTCCGGTTATCCCTGCGCACCATCCTGTATCAGGATTGACAAAGAATAGATTGCGTGAATTATTAGTCACAGGCCTGTTCATAGCCATCCATGTGTATCCTCCGTCGGTTGTCTTGTAAAGCGCGTCCCTTATTAGGTATCCGACATTTAGATCCAGGAATTGCAGATGTTTGCTGACATAATTTGTAGTGTCAATTCTGATCTCCTGCCAGTTCACGCCTCTGTTTGTTGTTCTAAGTACAAATGAAAGTCCGGGTGGAACGTCAGATTGCTCGACAGATGATGCCCAACCGTTGACGCTGTCCAGGAAGAATATGGAGTGGCTTGCCCTCCCGTAAGTGTAAAACCAGTTTGAACCGGCATTTGTGGTTGCATGTATTCCTCCTACGGATACGATACAAAACGGCGGACAGCAAATTCCGGCATTTGAAGTGAATGCAGATTGCGAATTTGTCACACAAAGGTCAGTAAGCAGATAGATGGTTGTGCTGATCTGAGTAATCCAGTTCATCCCTCCGTTTGTGGTCTTCAGAAGAACGTTATAATTGTTGCAGAGTGGTGTACTGAAAGGGTCACCGCCGAGAGCCCAGCCCGTCATTGCATCTGCAAACTCTATAGAGGTTAGTCTAAGGTTAGTGCCTGAGACTTGCCTTACCCAGCTATTGCCTCCGTTTGTAGTCCGCAGAATGATTCCGGAGTCTCCGCATGCCCAACCGAGCTGTGTTCCTTTGAAATCAAGTGAGAATAGATTCTGTGAAGTATCGCTTGTTTGTGCAAACCAGCCGGACTGAGCATAACCACTGCTCCATGTGAGCACAACAGCCGAAATCGTTAAGAAGAGTCTTTTCATATTTCCTCCCCACATTCAACTTAAATTAAATTGCCATAAAGTTCAATCATCATCTGACATCTCAAATCCAATGCTGTACCTCATACTTCTCACCTCTTTCCCAAGCTGGGACTAGAGAAGTTTTGTAAAATGTGAAATACAGGAAGAGCTTTTCCAAGCCATGGCTTGGGTAAGAGAAGGCAAAATTTTTGCATTTAATGCAACCTTATCAAATGCGATTTTGATAGGTGCCGGTTAGTTTATTGAACAGTCACTTAACTGTGCAAAGGCAATACCGCGAGATACGAGCATATTTGCTTAAGTCCCACCTTTATAGCCTGATACATCTGCTCTCCTGCACACAATTAAAAAATTCACAAGATCATGAAAATCACATCATCAATCTTGATTGCCCTGATCTTTACCGTCACACCCATCCAATCTTTTGCCGATATTGACAGCGGGCTTGTGGCATCGTACTCTTTCAGCGGCAACTATCTTGACGAAAGCGGAAACAATAACAACGGCACGCCGGTGAGCTCTCCGGTTTTTGTGAACGACAGATTCAATAGCCCGTCATCAGCCATAAGCCTTAACGGCGACTCTCAGTATGTTTCTCTGCCTTCAAGCATTAAGCTCTACACCGGCATGTTAATAAGCTTCTGGTTCAGAACCACGGCTTCCGATCCTGACCCGTTCTATTTTGGTATGTTCATGATTGACAGGGACATTTGTAACTGGTACAGGGACTGGGACATAACACTTGGTTCGGGTGGAAAGATCATATTCACAACGGGCACTAATTCAGGAGACCATCAGCTCCCGACAGTGAAGGATCTTAACGACGGACAATGGCATCATATAGTGATCACACTTGACAGCGCTGCTAGAAAGAAACACATATATGTTGACAGAATTCTTGCAAGAACTGCAAATTTCACGGTTACTTCTTTTGTAAACAATAACATTCCCATTTATGTAGGAGCATCAGTCTGCGGTCCCATGGACCATGACCGATACAGAGGTGATATAGATGACATAAGATTCTACAACAGAGCAGTAACTCAGCCGGAGATCAACAGACTATTCTTCGGTGACATATCTTATGTAAGAGTCATCCCCGAAGGTCTTTACCATAAACAGAATAATGTTATGACTTCTGGTGATACAGTTGACTTCTATTTTCACAGGTACTACGACATTATTGACTCCGCAAGATCGGTAATTGATCCGGTGACGTTCATGGCACCGTTCTCCGTGCCTGACAAGACAGGTGAGATCATATTTCTTGAGGTAAGGAACAAGAACTGTTTCCATGCAATCAGCGATCTCTTCTATGTTGATTACAGCACCATTGTGTATGACTTCACAAACCGTGACTGGACTTCGGGACAAGTCTTGAAGCGAATAGACACAACTCCATTAAGATACGGAATGTACTCGGGAGATGTAAATCTTGACAATACAATAGATGCGACCGATGCGGCGATAGTTGACAATGAAGCCGCGTCAATAGTTACCGGATATTCGGTGTGCGATCTGAACGGAGATTTGATCGTAGATGCTACTGACTTCGCGATCATTGACGATAACGCTTACAGGTTCATCAGCATACCCGTATATGATTCGCCGTACATGATATTCAACACACATGTTTCGAAGTAAAGCATAATTTGATTCACGGGATATTAGTCCTCTTAACCAAGCCCTGCTTGGAAAAAAAAGAGCAATAAAGTACAGTCACCCCTTATCATGCTCAACAAGTGAGGACGCACAGCGGACGAACTCAGTGAAGGATCCATATGCAGGTTGACCGAAAGCAATTCGATGAATTCATATGCATCAGGCAGCAGCAATGTGGATACTTCCCGCCTGCAGCGCTAAAACACCAACACTCTTCGGCGGGCCCGCCTGCAGCGATGAAACATGTACACTCTCTGCGGGCAGGCAGGCGCTACGCTCAAGATGACAAAGTCCGGTTGGGCTGTCAGGTTGTTGCAGATCATAATTACTCGTTTGTCATCCTGAACAAGTGAGGACGCGGAGCGAACGAACGCAGTGAAGGATCCATTGTAATGTCTTCACTCTGATCTCATTGAAATCAATGTTTTTCTTATGGACTCAATTATGGATGGATCCTTCCCGCCTGCAGCTCTAATACAATCGCACGCTCTCCGGGCAGGCGCTGCGCTGCGCTTGCTCAGGATGACCACATTCATAGTCTTCGCAGAGTCACTCGGTGCATTTCCGAGGACTCTGCGGGTAAACAATTGCTCACACTCTAACAAGCAGAGTTACATTTAAAAATACCTTTCCGTGAATTTCTTTAGCCAGACTTTCACATCATCATCTAACTCAATTTCATCAAACGCAGACAATAGCTTATCCGGCGGGATATCAACAAATGTCTTATCACCCGGTTCTTATAAACAGGCCGCGTCGAAGTGGGACGTTGCGTTTCCGACATTGCTGAACTTGCGACGCCGGAGTTGGAATTGAACATCACATGTGTTCAGGAAAGCGTTCCGATGTTTATTTGTCGGAAATCTTCAATGTGTTTTATGTAAATTGCACATTAATGAACTTAAGGTAACCAACACCCATGGAAGACAAGTTGAAGCTGCCGGTTGATGTGGTAAAATGCTGGATCGAAGCAGTGAATTCACATGACATCCCGCGCATAATGGAATGCCTTCACGATGATTTTCAATATCAATTCAATGAGTCAAAGCTCTCGGGAAAGGAAAATGTTGAGAAGGCATGGAAGATCTATCTCGAAGCAATTCCCGATCTGCATCTTGAACCATTGCTTCTGATCGGAAGTGGTGAGTATGTAGCAGTTAGATTCAGAGTAACGGGCAACAACAGTGGGCCTGTAACATCGTTTCATACTGCAGGATCTGCAATCCCGATTCCCAATTCACCCAAACCAATTGATTACAATGAAGGGGAGTTCTTCAGAGTGCAAGAGGGAAAGATATTGAACCTCTGGAATTACTGGGATACGGCGGGAATGTGAGCTTCGTACAATGGTGATTTACATTTTGTCGGTAAGATTCAGTGGTATAACTTCACATTCGGAGTCCACTTCACACAGTTTCATTCAATCGGCGGATACACAATAATTGCGACAAATGCGCCTAACGACTGCATCTGAGAATATGAATGCGGATTGATTGAAATCATTCCATGTCAGTAATCTTCTCGTCTCCGCAGAGTCTCTCGGTGCATTTCCGAGGACTCTGCGTATTCTGAACAGAACTATCTCTCGTCTCCTCAGAGTCTCTCGGCGCTCTTCCGAGGACTCTGCGTATTCTGAACAGAACTATCTCTCGTCTCCTCAGAGTCTCTCGGCGCTCTTCCGAGGACTCTGCGAGTTGTGAGCTTCACCCGCTCATCAGTGCGATAGTCCTGAACCCACAATCATCATCTTTTGGCTCATGCTGACAAGGATATGCGCATTATCATCTTATCTGTGAAGTTGATTGCAAATGTAGGGACCTTCGTTACAGTATCTTCACTACCCGTAGATTCCTGCCCGCCTGCGAAAAGTGTTCAAGTTCAGTATTCTTCGGGCAGGCCCGCCTGCGAAAAGTGTTCAAGTTCAGCATTCTTCGGGCAGGCCCGCCTGTAGCGCTTCAGCTGTATCACTCTATCCGGGCAGGCATGCGCAGGAATGACAATCTTGTTATAGCACCCACCCCCTAACCCCCTCCAGGGAGGGGGAATTGGTGGGCTGAATGTAAGTTATCATCGTCTCCGCTTAGTCTCTCGGCGACTTTCCGAGGACTCTGCGTGTAAAGAATTGCTCACACTTTAACAAGCAGAGTTAAATTTACAAATACCTTTCTCTGAATTTCTTTAGCCAGACTTTTACATCATCATATAATTCAATTTCATCAAACACGGACAATAGTTTATCTAACGGCATGTCAATAAATGTCTTATCACCCGGTTTGAGAAAACTTTTGTACATATTAACATTTGCCTCACACTCTGTATCTTCCGGATGCCTTACTAGTACTAAGCTACCTTCTGAGTGAGTTGAGTATTCATGCTCAATGATAGAGTAAGCGAGCAGATGATCTCTCCAGAGCTGATTCCAGCGAATGTCCGAGAGTTTATCCCATGACTCTCTCTTCCAAGGAGAGCCGGGAGTTTCAACAAGTTCGCGGTAAATTGAAGTATCAAAAACTTTCTGCGAGAATGCCTCTGTAAATTTCACTTCTACTCCTATTATTCCGTGATCCGCATCTTCTGTAAAATATTCAAAATAAACATCGAATGCCGTTTTGTCATTCAGAAATTCGCTTGCGGGCTGAGGCGCGTATTCGAATTCCACTTTGATCACTTCATTTACGATATCCGGAAAGTGTTTCTTCCAGAAAGCAGTAGCAAGCTTAAGGTCATTCTTCATGAGTCCGAAAAGATTAAAGCACAGCGGCTGGCTTGAGAGCATGTTCCTGTAGAGGCGGAAGTCATCAATCGCTCCGTGGCCTTGCCTGACTCTTTCCTTTACAACTTCAAATATCTTTGGTGAGAGAAAGTTCGCGCCTTCGTTTGCATCACTTTCTGAGAGCATGTTTCCATAATAATTGGTGCTATTCTTAGTCGGCCCGGTACCATAAGGAAGCTTCAGCACATTTGCCCTGTACTCGCTTTGTCTGAGCCGCATCCTTTTGGTGAATGTCTTGTCGCCTGAGTATTGCGGTCCTAAGCCGGAATCAGCTTCTTCAAAGGAAATGATCTTTGGATTGTGAGATACGATCACACCCGGTTCAAGAGATCTCTCATATTCATCTTTTGCAGAAGCAGCTTTCTGCCACTTCGAGCCGCGGCTTCCACACTTTCCGATTTCAATCAGCATCTTATTCCCTGAAGAGTCATAAAACTGCTGCAAATATTTCCCGATGAACGCGTGATATTGTGAGTGCTTTCGCAAGCCTGTATTTGCATTCATAACTTCCAGATCTTCCGACACATCCTTTGTGCAGAATGTTTCCGGGAGTTGGGAGATGGCTTTGAGGATTGATGGGCGGGAGATGGAGGCTAAAAGTATTGAGGACATTTTCGTAGCTTTACATTATTTGAAATTATCCCACTCTTTGGGACAGACTATTTGTTCTTTTGTTTTTTTGTTTTCGACAATCCTTTGAAACAGACTCTCGCGGAGAATTTGTTCGGTTATAATATGAGTGTGGTCACAGTACTCAGAGAGTTCACTCTCTTCTACTCCCGGGGGCAGTAGTAACTGTATGCGCTTTGTTCCGGAATTCTCCTTTACGAGCCTGATAGCTGAGATCAGGTCGGTATCAGCGCTGAGGATAAATCTTGATTAAGTAAGTTTAAGTGCTTAATCTTGTTTTAATTCCGTGTTTATTAGTTCCTCGGAGTCCTTGCGTTCAAATACTTTTGCTCACTTGACTGTTCTTCGTCATAGCGTTGCTTCAGAGTCACTAAAGAACTCCGGAGACTTTGGCGCAGTTGAAGATTCACTGAAGATTGAACAATTACCTATCAAGAAATGCATCATTCTTTGACTTATCAGTTAAAAACTCTTCCGTTGGTTTAACTACGGGGATTACTAATTTCTAGTTGAAAAAAAGAATAGAGGCTCCTAAGTTTGAGTAA
>DAIQRO010000126.1:0-9133 GCA_036786155.1 Bacteroidota bacterium | reverse complement strand
GAAAGAGATCCCTAAATATGATTCTCGTGGGAGATTCCTCAAAATGGGACTTAGAGTTTTCATTATCCTTCCCCTTCTCCTTCTGCTTGTTCTTTAAGTACTCGGAAGTTGCTCCGAAATACAGATTGATTTTGTCATCCATTTCACCTTTGTAGTCCGGAGAGGTTTCAAGCAGAAACCGAAGTTTACCTTTGAGAGAACTTCCCGGGATTACAGGCAATCTACTTATGGGATCCTTCACAACGGCACTGTCAACACCTCCAATCTGAACATCATCATTTCCGGCTCCTATATGCAAGCCTGTCTTTAAAAGAACCGAAATTCTCTTTGTTGTTTTATTGAAAGTTTTCATTCTTTATAGTTTAAATTGTTATTTGCCCTTGAAATATCCAACAACAGCTTCAAAATTGAGCTTGAAGGCTTTCAGCCGCTTCTTGAAATCATCATCTGTTTTGGCCAAGAGAACATTGTCAATTCTCTCTTTAATGAAGTTGTCAAAATCAAAATACTTCAATCTCTTCGCTGAATAATGAATATGTGCCTTCATCATTAAGAGCATCACCCTTTTTTCATTGAGCTTTGCTCTTGAATCGTAAATCTTCAAGAACTGGTCGTAAAATTTTCTTAGATTGTTTGAGGACACTACATTTTCAAGCTTTCCGGCAGTTTCAATTGCATCTTTGCCAAGAAGTTCCTCATTAATTGCTCCCTGTGAATCAAGAAGTTCAACGCTCATTGTGGCTCCTTAGGTTTAATTTGTTTTTCGAATTTTATAAATCGTTGAACAAAGAATAGGTAAAATAATGTCCTTCAATTCATTCGAAGAGTATTCGCTCAGACTTATGAATGACTCGAAGAATTTTCTTACCTCCTGCTTTTCAGTGTCATTTGAATCTTTAAGATTTCTGTTTATGGAATATGTCAGTCGCGGAAGCATTATCAACTTCTCAGTATTCTTCCTCTTGCTGTCTTCATATTCCTTCAGAATTCTATTGTAATCCAACAATAATCGAATCATTCCCATGGAGAGTTTCTCTCTCAATACCCAATTCTCCAGCTCTTCGGATTTCGCTAATAGTATCTCAAGCCTATCAGTTTTGAAATTCGATTCAAACGAAAATATGCTTGACTTGTTATTGATGTCAAAGAAAGAATCAGTTTGTTGATCAATACTCTTTAGAACATCCGCAAAGCTCCTCCCGTCTTCCTTTGCCTTTTCCTGATTCGACTCTGAAAGTTCTGCAACTAACCTTATCGGTGTTGAGTGCTTGAAGTTTGTAATTGAATATGATATGTGAACTTCAGGATTGCGGCACACAAACTCCTTAAATGATTCATTGAATTCTTTTACCAGTTTATGGGAATAAGACTGAGGACATACAAAGAGCAAATCATCACCACCTGCATAAATTACATAAGAGAAGGAATCCTGAGATAGGCCTGTATCTTTCTTATCTTTCAAATAGTTTTCATTACTTGTGAGTACTACCTTTCCTGTGCTATCCCGGTTTTCAACATAATGATGCATATCGTACAGATTCTTATCGCTAAGATAACCATTTACAAAGGTGCTGAAATAGTACCTTAAATGAAAACTTAAAGTTGTTGTTCTTGAAATTCCGGTAAGATCCCTGCCTGTTTCATCATCAGTCAGACCAAAGGCCATCAGTAAACCAAGATTATCGATGTCTCCTTTTACAATAGATAAATATTTTGCACCTCTTGACTTTTCTTTCATATCTTCAAAGGACATTATATCATCAGGGTATCTTTCTTCTTCTTCGGTCAATTCTTCGTTCAATTTCTCAGCATCGTCTTCGCTAAGCCTGGAAACAAAAGATGCGACTTCAATGAAAGTTGAATTTCTAAACAAGTTCTTAGCAGAATTGTTCTTGCCCCTCAAGCCAATTATCAGATCATCAAGCTCGGGATTGAGTATGATCTTGTTCTTTTCAGAGATATTTAACTCTTCATCAAATGTCTTAATCTCTTTGGGATTAATTTCAAATTCTTTGCCAACATAGATTATCAGATTGTTCTGAGTAATCCTTTCACCTATCAAGTATTCATTGTACACTTGCTTGTCAACATTATGTTCTACACCATTAACTCTGATAACTTCAGGGTTTCCATTCTTATTCATTATTGGTTTGTCAGACAAGAAACATTTCACTTTCTCTTCACCTTCATCAGTATGTATGTAGTCACCAAGCACAAATTTCTCTTCTGTCGCTCCTTTACTAAATAGGATCCCATTGAATGCCTGTAATTTTCGGGAGTTCATATCCTCTAAGCATTGTTCAACAATATCGCCAAAAGTAATTCCTTTCTTTGTCGTCAACTCTTCAATGTCAAATTCAGAAATGCCGTAAATGAATTCCAACTGAAGATTCATTTTGTCAAAGAGATAATGTTCAATTTCACTTTTAGCTTTGTCACAAGTCGAACGTGTTTCGTCGGTTGCCGGAGCAATTATGTAAAACTTACCACCGGCAAGCATTATTAAATTACATTCGGTTAGTTTTAATTCGGTCAGGAAATGTGTTGCGAACATCCGGCTCAAAATTTGAATATTGATTGAGCGCCCCCTCAGTAATTTTGCGGCCTTTCGATTGTTAATATCAAATATATACTTCTGTATTCCCGGAATATCGCCTGCAATTAACATCAGCTTGCTACTGTCTGCTTGAGTAGCTCTTGTCCTGTAATGTGCTAATGCAATACCGGAAACATCCTTTGAATGATTATACAATGAAATATCAGTTACAGCACTTCCGGTGAAGTCAGGCACACACCACATATACTTTTCAAATAGCATTAACAGCGCGTTAATGAGAGAGCAAAAATCGCTCTCATCTTCATAAACTGTCAGTACAGATTTCAGATCATCAATAAAATCTAACCAATTCTTGTCTGAGTATCCTGTTTCTCCAATATTGCTTTCGTCCCTCGGTATTATGATTCTATAGTTCTTCTTTGTTAGGTATTCCTGCCTGTAATAACCTCTGTCAACTTTATTAGAATTCAGAAGATGTAGTTTTGAAAATAGAGAAAGCAAATACTTGTGGCTCCACTTATCATCATCCAAATCTTCTTTATCAAGGTCAACGCGTTCGCTTGCGGAAAGGCGGTCTGCTGTTTTCAAGTAATTTGTCAGCTCTTGAACCGGCTTTCTGTCGTGATGCTGAGAGATTACATCCAGAAGCATCTTATAAGAATCATCTGTATTAAGAATCTTTCTTATAATTCCAGAAATGTCATCTGTTTCTATCAAACTTCTCGACAATGACTGGTGCCTAATCCTCGCCTTGTTACCGGTACATCTTTGCTCAAACTTCCCGATGTCATGAAACAGACTCCCAAGTATCAAAACTTTTTCTTCAGTTGTAAACATTTTCTAAATTTTTATTCTGCACAAATTTAAAGAATTTGATGATGCAAGCAAACTACCGCATACTTTCCAAAACCTTTCCATCACCTCCCCGCCCTCCCGCACCCGAACCCCAGACTGCACAGATTCCCGAAGCCGGATTCGTAACCAAGCTTCATCAGGGAAGGCGAAGCTTTGAGCTCGAATGAGAAAATATATCCCTTCACCTTCGTCTCCTCAGGCAGTCCCTCGCGGATGGTTATCAATCGGCTCTTCGGCTCGTCAAGGCATGTGAATGATTCAAACTCCGGCTCAATGCCGTTCTTTATCGGATATGCAGCATACTTCTCAAGAAGGTTTCTTCCGAAATACAGTTCGTAATCTTCATCTGATGGCGAGAGGTACTTTGCCGACGGCTTGTCCTTATATATTTCATTCTTTGAGATCACAACCGGAGACATTGCGCGGAATGTCATGCGCTCAGAAAAATGCGGATCGGGAAGGCGCTCAACTGTGTTGATGTCAAACTCTGACTCCGTCACGTTGTTGAATATCCTCAGCTTCTTCTTCTCAAACATACCTATTATGAAGCTCTCGATCGCCTTGTCGCTCATCATGCTTACGGTAAGGTCTATCTTCGGAGAAAGTACGCTGATGAACCTGTTCTGCACAAGCTCTCTTTCCGGAATGTGAAGCCCTGAGAATGTGAAGTATTTGAATGACTTACTGCCCGAGACGTACCCCGAATCATGCAGCCACTGGCTGTATGCTGAATCAGCCGATTCTATCGTCCTGTACAGAAACGATGAGATGAAGTAGTTGTAATTTATCGGGATGAGCTGTCTCTGCTTTCCCTGTGAGAATGTAATTCTTACCCGCAAAACTTGAGAACTTTAACTTTATTGTTGGAATATGATCAGTCAGTCGTAGCAAAACACGCAGAGTGCGTGAACGTTTTCATATTGTCTTCCGGTCAGGTCCTTGTGTAAGAACGCCTACTCTAAATTCTTTGATGCAAATTACAGACTTTCTTTCTACTAAACTATGACTTAGGTCATAGTCAAAGTATGATTTTTGTCATACTTTTGGAAGAGAAAAAATCATAGCCAGAAATTTTTTTCTTCTATGCCCCGCATCCCGGATCTTCTGAATTCGGTCCATCACAGTATTATGCCCTGCAAGCAGTCGCAGAATGTGAATGCAAAGATAATCAAACAGATCATGACGAATTCAATCTCATTAATCATCCGGCCGGCTGATCACCGTTATAATGCCGATAATATTATCCTTTCATGGGACCGGTCATTGTACTTACCCTTCCGCGCCTCCGCACTTCCGCTCTGAAGCCGCCGCCATGGCATTTTTCGCCGCGATCGGGTGAAATGCTCCTTGGGAATCAATTGCCGTAATGCGGAAGTGATCGCCGGGACGGGATCCTGGTTCAGCATCACTTTCCAAATTACTGCGGACATCATATTTTCTCTGTCAGGCATTCGTATTCCTGTCATCGGAATCTGCGCAACCACCGCTTGCAACACAGGATCGTTCGCGCGCATCATGGAAATTTGTACTTACATTTCCGAAGTCATTTCTTGCATCACACAATTGAAATTGCGCAACGGAGAAACGGACTTCTGCACTGAACCGGAATTCATCCGCACCCTTGCAATAATACCTGACTGCCGCCCGGGAACTGTATTGAAACCTGCGGAGGTTGAATATTGCGCATCATGAGTCTGACTCTGTGGCTCTGATAAAGGAAGGACCCGGTTGGCCGATCAGGAAGACGTGCCGGATAAGATTGTTAACTGCCGCACGGCTCTCTGATTAAGCAGCACAGCTCTTCAATACAGGCGGAAACAGGCGGAGATTGAAGCGATGAAAGCAATCAATTCGTGAATTGTGCCTGATAACGATGCATCGGATGTGCGCAGAGGTGCGGAACTGAATTACATCGGCGCAATGAAGGCATACAGCCGGGAGAATGAACTTTCGTTCATTAACAACTGATCAAACATATGGAATATGTGAGGGACCGGGCCTCACAGCTTAAACAACATCCATAAACCAAAAGCGGCACTGCCGCAAAAACGGAGGAAATCATGAACAAGCGACAGTACAACAAGCTCACCATGATTTACGGAGTTCAGGCCTATCTGAACGAAAGCCAGACAGCATGGTCGGATCTTCCCGTGATCGGCGAGAAGGTCAGCAAACTGAGGGAGATCCAGGAAGCGATCACTTCCAACAATGAATTTCAGCTTCATGTGACAGGCATATCAGGCCCCGAGAAGCTGAATGCCAGAAAGAATGCCGAGGCCTCGTGCATCAAGCTCTCCGGAGCACTCTATGACTTCGGCATGAAAACATCCAGCGCAGAACTGACACGGCTCTACGACGTTACACCATCGGATGTCATGAAATGGCGCGATGTGAACCTCGTCATATTCCTTAACTCGCTGAAGGAGGATGTCCGCAACAACCTCGGTTCGCTTGCTCCATACGGAATCAGCGAAGCAATTCTCGAAGAACATTCCGGCAACTTCAACCGTTACTTTGAGACGATCGGAAAGAAGGAATCGTCAACTGCACGAAGAAAATCCGCCAATAAGGCAATCGCGCAGGCTTTCAGGGATGCCGATGAAACTCTGAGATCGCTTGACAAGCTGATGGAACATTTCAGAGTGTCAGACACCAATCTCTACAACGGTTACAAATCATCAAGGTCAATCTGGGACAGAGGCATAAGAAAGAAGAAGTTACCGGATGAAGTTCAAACGCTAAACACTCAATGACACTGCTTACATACTTTTCAAAACCATAACAGCCGGGCAGAAATGTCCGGCTGAATTGTTTATGGCAATTTTCTGAATCAGGATTCACAGGATTAAAGGATTATCAGGAATACTTATAGCATCAATTCGCTATTATACAAGAAATGTTGGCCAGTCATTTTCCCCCTCCTTCGGAGGGGGTCAGGGGGTGGGTCTTTCCAAATGAAAACACTGACCAAACAAATTCCGGCTCCATCTCCCCTTGGGGAGAGGGCAGGGTGAGGGGTGCGGAGTATGAGGAGCGTTATTTCCGCCGTTGCTGGAGTTCCAAAAAATCCGCAATGCCAAAACTGCGTATTCCCGTTTATCTGATGCTCGCAGTAAGTGCTCTTCGTTTGATCTTTTTATCTAAACGACTCTTAGGAACAACTATCTTGTTTCCGGATTTAAGTACTGTTTGCGGGGACTTCCCTTTCTGAAAAATTTGCTTCCGTTTCACAGCGCCCGCTTCACTTCTTCCGGCTACATGAATTACTTTTTCTTCAAGTACTGCTTCAATCCTGACAATTGACTTGATCGTGAAATTATGCATCCCCGAAAGCCATTTGCTGATTTCCGATTCTGATTTTCCCATCAACTCAGCAAATTGCTTTTGGGAAATTCCTTTACTAGTTAGAATATCTTCAATTCTGCCTGAAATCTCTACAGAGAGATTAACGAGTGCTTCGTATTCTGGCTGAAGATCTTCAAAAAAATTTTGCGAAGTTCGGGATTTTTCTTTCATAGGTCTATTTCAAATATGTGTTCATTATCAAATTCGAGTAAGGAACCATTCCAATTCAGATTGCCCTCTTTTTCCAATTCAAATAACAGAGGATCCAGTTTCTGCAAGGCTTTGGCGATTTTATTAAGCTTCGGATCCACGTTGAATGTTCTGGTCTTCTTTATTCCGCCATTTCCAAAAATGAGTCTGTCCTCTGCATAACGAAGGCAGTACAATCTGCACTCTCCCCGGTATTTCTTACCTGACTTATCTTCTCTTGTCAATGCTCTTAGAAAATTGCAGTCTGAATTGCTTTCATCTCTGAAGAACCTGATTCGAGCTCCTGAAATGTCAATAATGTTCTTGAGCAAAGCTTTGAACATTTGATAGTCTTCCGGATGTGAAATCTTTATTCCATTGAAGAACTTTTCAGTTTCAGAAAGTGCATCGGGAATTCCGTTCTCGTCAAGAAAGCGAATTGTATAGATGGTGTGTTTCCTGCCTGTGAGAAACGTTTCTAATCTTAGTAAACGATTCACTTATAAGTTAAGTTTCTAATTGTTATTAAAAAAGATAAATCTTTAGCTGAATGTGAAAAGAGTCCAATTTCATATCCCAATATTGTAACAAAGAAGATTTGTTGAAAATCTCCAAATGTTCTATTAGGTCTTCAACGATTAAATGTACCTCGAGATGCTAAATTATTCAAGAGTCTTTTAAACTTCGCGCTGAGTTTTGCTTCTCTGCTGCCTTCAATCTTCCGCCGCTATTGCAGATTCAAGTAGTTTGCTTGTTCAAAACATATGGACATGACATTGAATGCAAACTTTTTGGTCTCCGGCAACAACACAAAGCGACAATCCTGAATCACCATTTGCACCTGTGCGCGAAGCACAACCTTGTAATCCAACAGTCCACTTAATCCTGATTCAGACATTTCTGAATTGGAAGCAGAGCTTCCTAAGCAAGTGCGTTGCCAAACCGGAGTTTGGCAACGAGCGGGGGTATCTACTGCTCCAGAGTCAGGATAGAACACCCGAGACTCCACAAAGTGGCAGGTTGACGCGGGCAAAAGAAAGCGGACTGGAGAGATTGGGAACGAATAGTAATTGGCTGTATATCAAGTACTTCTTATGTGGATTCACACGAAGAACAGAAAAAGCATTGATGAATGCAACCGGCTGAAATACGATGTTCATATTCTGTAATGTACAGTGTTGATAAAAAAAGAGCCTTGCACAGCAACCGGAACTCTGTTGCATGTGACAAGGCTCCCCTGAGCATTACCCTTCTTTTTTCAGCTACGGTCTTACGACTGAAACGAAGTTGTAAGCATTATTGTCGGCGATTGAATAGTCGGTACCGTCTGTGAAGCCGTCACCGGTTATGTCAGTCTGCAGATATCCTGTAAGAAAATTGGTCGCATCGTTATCTATCAGGCTTAGGTCTGTCGCATCTATCGTCCCGTCCTGATTTGCGTCACCGGAATACAATGCGAATCTTAAAGGTGATGAGTCAACCTGTACCTGATTACTGCCGAAAGCGTTAGCTGCGGACGTCTTGAAATCATACTGTAATGTAATGTACGGCTGATACACCTCGCCTCCTGATTTGCTCCAGGTCTCTATGGAATTTCTGTGCTTGACCTGAATATAGTAAGTGCCCGAAGCAAGATTTGGAAAGAGAACTTGAACGGCAAGCTGTACGGAATCAACAACCCCCTTCGCAGAATCCACAATACTGTAAGGAGAGTTTATGTTTCTCAGATATACTCGCACTGTATCTTTCATATTCAGCCTGTTTGTCGCAGGATTGTAGAATCCTTCCATGACTAACCCAATCACTGCAGTGATCCTGTTATCGCTCGCCGCCCATCTTGAAAACGAGTTCAGATTGGTGACAGTTACTTCATTGTCGACGGGATCGGGAGCGCCGCCCCTGTTGGTCCAGTTTGTGCCTGCGTTTGTTGAACTGCTGAGTGCAAGTTGTGATCAGTCCCGAACTTCCTTTTACCGTATTGCCGGGAGTTTCAGTCAGGTAACCGGTTGAGGACAGTGTAATTATTTTTCCGTTCAGATCAAGATCACCTGTGACGACAGAAAGAGTGTCACTGACACTGATATCGCCCGGAAGAGAAGTACCGTTTGAATTGTTGATCCTGAGCCCTGCGTAAGGAATGAAATTAGTGCTTATTGACTGTGCAGAAGTTCCATTATACTCAATCGT
>DAIQRO010000390.1:0-2076 GCA_036786155.1 Bacteroidota bacterium | reverse complement strand
GCATAAACCTCCATCATCCGTGAAAAGAGTTTCTTTTCTTCTGCTGTCAAAGAATCCCAGGGCCTGACTGCATCTGCCGGATTCGACACATCTTCCGGCAGGGGATTGAGAGGGGTCAGCTTGGTATCTTCCGGTATGATGCCTTTGGCTTTCATTCGCGGCAGCACCCATTCACGGTATGCTTCATAGCCATCGTCGAACTTGCCTTTGTATTTGTCAACGTAATCCTGCGGACAATGATGCGGTGCATGATTAGCCCCCGGGCAAAACCACATATACCATGGCTTTGATGGATTGCTTGCCTTCTGGTCACGGATCATCTGTATGGCCTTGTCTGCAAGGTCTTTTGAAAGATGGTATCCATCTTCCGGGCCGTACTCCTGTTCTATGAATTTGTTGTCTTCAATCAGGTCAGGATACCAGTTGTTTGTTTCTCCACCGAGAAATCCGTAGTATCTGTCAAATCCCTTTTGCAGAGGCCATTCCTTTCGACTTGCTCCTGATGAAATATCCTGCTCAGGCACATTGTGATTTTTGCCAAGCCAGAAAGTGCTCCAACCCGCATCCTGAAGAAGCTGTCCGATTGTTGCACACTTATCCGGAATGCGTCCGTGTGCTCCGGGAAAGCCATTGGCAGCTTCAGTGATGGCGGCGCAACCGTTCAAATGATGGTTACGGCCGGTAAGCAATGTTGATCTGGTAGGTGAGCACAAAGCAGTTGTATGCCATTGCGAATACATCAGGCCGTTGTCTGCAAGCTTCTGAAGGGTCGGCATATTGATTCCGCCTCCAAACGGTGACCAGGCAGCAAGCCCGGTGTCATCGTACAGAACAAACAGGATGTTTGGAGAGTCCTTTGGTGCACGTGGCGGAGTGTAGGGCCCCCAGTCCGGAGTCGAGTCCCTTACATCAAGCTTGATCACTCCTTTAAATTGTTCTTTTGCCATTTGAATTACTGGTTTAGATTAGTTAAGTAGTACAGTTATTGTTTTGTGAAATGATAATTTATACGAATCCTGATTCAGATTACCGAACATGCAGTCAGGCAGAAGCAATCAATCGGACAGGACGGTGAAAGAAATGATTCACATTTTCAGGAAAGTATGGGAAGTTTCCTTGTTCACTGATGAGTGTGCATACGGGCACAGTCATTTCGCATTCCAAATTCAACAAACGGTGTCATAAATTCAACCGCTATTGTGTTTCAGATCGGGAAAAATATCAGCATTTGTGAATGGACTTTTACTGACACCATTGGAAAAGACAGAAAAGAATTTGAACCGGGTGCAGTCATTATACATGCCGGGACAAAATTCCCGGCACCACATAGAATCCGGAAGCCGTGGAAATTATGTGAACACTGAAAAATTCACTTCAGCACAGCACACTTCTTCACCGCAACAAACTCTCCCCCATTACCACTCACCGAAAGCCGGTAAAAGTACGTGCCGCTTGCAAGTCGTTCTGCTGTGAACTGCGCCCTGTGATATCCCGCAGTCTTCATCTCATTCACAAGAGTCTTCACTTCGAGTCCGAGGATGTCATACACTTTGAGCGTGACGAATCCGTCATCAGGAAGATCGTAGCTTATTGTCGTGATTGGGTTGAAGGGGTTTGGGAAGTTTAATATATGCAGTACAAGAGTTGAACAATTCTGTCTTACCTGTTGGTGACTCCTCGCTTCACTCGGAGAACACCAACAGGGGCGGAAAGTTTGTTTCGCACACGGCGGCGGTTCGTTCCCTTCACGATAGCGAGAATCGAACACGGTTTCAATGTCAGACCTTATCTTGTGGCCGTTGATAACAACGTAAACCCGCGCAACTATCTCGGAAAGCTCTGGCTTGACTCGCTGGTTCATGATCCGGATGCGCTGAAGTATATTGTCGTACTTGCCGGCAGGGACAAGATCGCGCTTGGCTCGGATTATCCATTGCCCCTGGGCGAGCATCACCCGGGCAAACTAATTGAGAATACTTTCGCGGATGATTCAGAGTTGATGGACAAGCTTCTGTGGAAAAGCTAAGTACACGACAAAACTCTTAAGACATTTTCGAACTCGAAGTTTAGTCTATT
>DAIQRO010000389.1:0-2078 GCA_036786155.1 Bacteroidota bacterium | reverse complement strand
ACGTCTGAGAAGGATACCCGTTGAAAAGCTCATCGCCGCCGTCGCCTCCTACCAGTACTTTGGTGATCTTTGAAGATGCGCGCGTGAGGAAGAAGACGTTGACTGCCGAAGAGTCTGCATAAGGCTGATCGAAATTTGCCAGCAGGCAGTTGAGTGTGGGAAGATCGAGTGATGAGTCTGCCCTGACCAACTCCATTGTGCCGTTGATCGTCTTTGCATACAAAGAAGCAGTCTCGGATTCGTCGTGCTCCTTGTCTGAAAAGCTGACAGTAAGCCCTTTTACATCGCTGTCAGAATCATGTGCAAGCGCGTAGATGAGCGATGAATCAATCCCGCCGCTCAGAGCAACCGCAACTTCAACATCCGCGACAAGATTTCTTCTCACCGCAGTCCTTAGCAATTCAAGTGTCCTTTCCCTGTTAGCCGGGTAGGACAGGCCGTTCACTTTTCCGAAGTCATAGCTTATCAGTCTCTTCTCTTTATATCCTTCCATCGAAATTGTTGCCACATGACCGGGCTTTACAGTGCTGAGTTCATTGTAGATGGTATGAGGTTCCGGGCAATAGCCGAGATTGAGATAGCATTTCAGAACATTCTCATTCACGCTGAGCCTGTTCCTTACGGACGGAAGGAGGGCTTTTATCTCGCTTCCGAAAACACTGAACCCGGAATCATGGTAAATATACAACGGCTTAATGCCAGAAGGATCTCGTGCGAGAATGATCTTGCGCTCAGTCCTTTCGTCAAGTATTGAAATAGAAAATATGCCGCGAAGCTGCCTGAAGAAATCTGCACCGTGTCTTATGTATCCTTCCATGATCACTTCCGTATCCGAAGTAGTCCTGAACTGATGCCCGCGCAGACTTTCTTTCAGCTCTGCATAATTGTATATCTCCCCGTTATAGATCACACTCACTGTTCCGTCAGCTGAGACCATTGGCATGTCCGCAAGCGAAGACAGGTCAATGATGCTTAGTCTGCTGTGCCCGAGGTAATAGTTCTCACCGGTCTTTTCCTTTATGCCGTCAGGGCCGCGGTGGCGAATTGCGCTCAGGCCCTTGCGCAATGCATCGAGCCTTGCGGTTATCGGTTCCCTGAAATCAATTGCACCGAGATAACCGCACATTAACCGCTAATCCTTTCGAGTTCATTTATGTAAGATCTGATGATATTGCTCCAGTGATGCTTCATTGCCCATTCTCTTGCGTTGCGGCTGAAAGTGCCGTAATCACTGACTATCTTTTCAACAGCGGAAATTATGTCTCTGTCATTGGAAGGATCGACAAGCATGCCGCTGTAATTGTTGCTGATCGCGTCTTCGAGTCCGCTGTTTCGCGAACCAATCGCCGGCAGTCCGAAGAAATTTCCTTCGATCACTGCAATACCGAATCCCTCAAAGTCTCCGCTCTTCTGAGTTTCGCTGAGCAATATGAAGATGTCAGACTCATTCAGCAGCGACATCAGTTTCCGGTTATCGGCCTGTCCGTGAAAGACTGCGATCTCCTTTATGTCCGGAGTCATCATTTCATTCACTTTGCTCATATCTGCCTTTCTGCCGATAATGTCGTACCTGATGCCGGGAAATATCTTTCTGAGTTCAGGGAGAATTCTCAGCACATTATGATGCCCTTTTCGCGGCCAGACGGTTCCTACAGAGATAAGCCTCAGCGCTCCCGGCTTCATCGACTTCTCCGGAACACTAATATCTCCGATGTTCTCAAGATCGAATCCGTTTGGGATCACTTTTATTTTCCTGCCGACATTGCCGGCTGTGATCTTGGAAGCGGAAAAATTCGAAACCGGAATAATGAGATCGGACTTTTGCAGGGCCTTGTTGACGAGCTTTCGCTCGATGGCGTTTACGGGATTCACATCACCACCGTGAGCGATTGCAACAAACTTTCTCCCGTCCTTCGGTACAAGCAGAGATGCCAGCAGTGAAGACATTCCGGAAAATATCACGTGCGAATAGCCGCCGGAAGTTACTGAGGATCTGATCTCACTGATCCTGTCAACATAAGTCTTCCATTTACTTCCGGACCTTGCATGGCGGTGGATACTGAATTCGCTTTTTTCGT
>DAIQRO010000125.1:0-9180 GCA_036786155.1 Bacteroidota bacterium | reverse complement strand
CGTTTATGCATTTATAAGTTTTAGCAGCAATAGGAAAGGCAGGCCTGTCTGCCGTATCTACTGTGTCGGGACGAAACCGACACCACCGTGAATCGGAACGAAAGTCCCGGCACCACAGTGAAACTTCATATCGGCAATAGAGCCTTAATGATCATGGATGACGATTGAGATCGCAGTTCCTACTGTGTCGGGACGAAAGTCCCGACACCACAGTGAAGGCAGGCCTGTATGCCGTATCTACTGTGTCGGGACGAAAGTCCCGACACCACAGTGAACGAAAGTCCCGCACCACAGTGAACGAAAGTCCCGGCACCACAGTGAACCGCCAGCGTACCGGCTATGAGAGACTTTACTTAAGCAATACCAGTTTGGAAGAGAGCACAGTACTCCCGCTTTCAAGCCGGCAGTAGTATACGCCGCTCGGATAACCTGCGGCATTCCACTCCGCTTCATATTCACCCGCACCAAGCTTCCCGTCAGCAAGTGTCCGGACAAGTTTTCCGCTGATGTCATAGATCTTCAGTGAAACGTTTGCGGCTCCGGGCACCTCAAACCTTATGCGTGTTGAAGGATTGAAAGGATTGGGATAACCTGCGTGAAGCACAAACTTTTCTGGCGATGAATTTCCGACCGGCGTTATACCGGATGAACTGCTTTCATTCAGATATCTCAGGATCTCAACTGCAAGCTTGCCGTTTGGTATGCTTTGATTTGCGATCATCACTACACCTGTCTTCAGGTTCTTCTGTTCATCTTCGGTAAAACATATGAAACTTTCGGTTCCTGGCACGCCGCCGTCCTTCCATGTATAGTAAAAGTTTGAGTCCGTCTGCGGATTGAGAAGCGTCATCTGCCACACGAGTCCCACCCTGTTCTTCGAGTTCATCTGCCTGCATGTGTCGTTGTTCATTCTTCTTATCCTGTGCGCGGAATCGAGGACGCTCTGAGGGTAAACCTGAGTAAGCCCCATGTTGAACTCCAGATATTTCAGAAAATCCGACAGGGTGGAATATAGTCCGCCTGCGGCGTAGAACGCGGGCCAACTGCTCTTGAAGAAACCGAGAGGATCACCGCTGACCGAATAAGGCGTTGCCCTTCTGCTCTCCTGTTCTGCAGTGATGCTTATTTTTGTATCAGGCATTCCAAGCGGACGCGAGATCTTCTGAATGAAGAGAGAGTCGATTATTGCTCCGTATGTATGCGATACTGCAACTCCAAGCAGCGCAACTCCGAGGTTTGAATAGAGGAAACACTCGCCAGGCGCTCTGAGAAGTCTGTGATTGTTCAGATAATGGTACATCATCTGATATGTAGTTGAATCATTCACCGGCTGAATCGGATCATCCGGCAATGCGGAATAGTGGGTCGCAAGATCGAGAATGGTAATTCTCATTGTATCATTTCCGGAAACATAGAACGGCGCTTTCACGGTGGCAAGCGGAATGTGAGCATCTGCAAGGTCTGAAAGCCTAACGGGGCCACCCTGTTGTATCAGCATTGAGAGCAATGTTGCCGTAAATGTTTTTGTAACCGAACCAATATGATAAACAGTAAGGCTGTCGGTTCTGGGGGAAGTTGTATCCTTTCTCAGATGTCCGTAAGTGTATTTGCGGTTGAGAAAGGTGTTGCCTTCTTTTCTGATGATGCCTACCACCATTGAAGCCTTGTTTGTATCAACATATTGCTTCACTATCCTGTTGACCCTTTCGCGAAGCGAGTCCGGATTGAACTGTGCATTGAGCAAAGGAGCGGTAATCAGTATTAGGAATACTCCCGCGCAAATTTTTCTGTACATTATTTCTTAAGTTGAGTTTGTTTTGAGATCCGGATATGCTTCACTTTCCCGTTTCCACTTTTCCTGTCGTATGATCAAGCTCAGAGCCGAACATGCTGTGCGGAATGAGATACACTGCCAGCAGTATAACCGCCGCAGCCACAACCCATGCTCTGTTGTTTTCATTTTTCCTGATCATTAACCAAGCGGCTATCCATGCCGCAAATGCAATGAGCGTTTTGTTATCAGTAAGATCCTGTCCGAACGGCCAGCCGGTCCAGTAAGCTCCGAAAGCATACTTCTGAACTACCGGGCCGAGTATCATTCCGCCGATACCGAGCGATATCAGAGTCACAAGCGTCATAGTCTTCAGTTGCGTGCCCTTTCTCAGCGCCTCGATTCCCGCACGAGTTGAGCAGAGCATTGCACAGAACATAAGTATCACATGCGGGATGAGGACCGGCGCCGGCACTCTTCCCTTGAACCGGATCACAACAGGTTTCTCGTTTACCTGCAATTCCCTTCCCGATGATCTCAGTATCACGGCATACTCAAGCTTGCCTGCAGGAGGTTGCGGAGGCAGTTCCGTATAGAGCTCTTTGCCATCGTTCTTAAGCTCAGATGTGCTGAAGGCATCATCAGTCCTGAACTTCCTGAACCTGACAAATCCTCCAAGCCCTTCAACTTCGCCCGTGAGCGCAATCCTTGCGGGCACATCGCTGTCGGAAGATGTTAGCAGTTTATATCCGATCTGCTTTCCGTCAACTTCCATCCCTCCTGAGACAGGATATGTTGGACCCGTCATGCGCTGGAATACCGCAATTGCAAGCGTGAACAGTAACGCAACAATCCACCACAGGACTGCTGCCTTTGAATGTTTTGTCATGGAAATGAATGTCTTTCAACTTCAAGATCAAATGAATCAAAGATAATATCAATACACAGAATAGGGTATACCGGCCAGGCCGCAACAATAGCCGAAATGCGTATCTCATTGATAATTCATACACTCTCTGCAAATCAATTTCCCTGCCAACAAAATTTTTCCAAACCCGTTTTTGCATTTAATTATCCTGATAGTTCGGGCAGTTTTGATTTGAAAACACCACTCAAATGAAAACACTAATCATATACATTACACTTCTCATTCTCTTTTGCATTCCGGACCAATCAATATCGCAAGCGCTTTATGGCAACATAAATATTGCAGAAGTTTCGGGCGCTTCCGGCAATGCAGGGTTATTGCAAGGTGAGATGTACGGACAAATGGGGTTAACGGGCAATCGGCATACAGGCCCGCGTGAGATGCTCTTAAGTCATCTCAGTAGACCCGATACGCGAATTTCAGGCAAAAAGACTGCCTTTGAGGATTCGACCTTTACAGATGCAGTAACGGAGAGATTTCTCAGCGGCATGGCGGCAGATGATAACTTCGGATACTCCGTATCATCCGCAGGAGATGTGAACGGAGACGGATTCAGCGATTTGATCGTTGGTGCCCCGTATAATGACCACAATGGAGTTGATGCAGGAAGGGCTTACATTTTTTTCGGAGGAATGAATTTCAACTCAACACCGGATGTGATCCTGACCGGCGGAGCCGCAGGATATCTGCTAGGCTACAGCGTCGCTGGTGCAGGAGATCTGAACGGCGACAGTTATGATGATGTGATAGTGGGCGCAAGCGGATACAACACAAATCAGGGAAGGGCGTTCATCTATTTCGGCGGAGCAAACATGAACACATCTGCGGACCTCATACTTACCGGCGAGATAATCGGAGATTATTTCGGCTACTGCGTAGCCGGAGCGGGCGATCTTAACGGTGACGGATTTACGGATGCAGTTGCTTCCGCTCCGTATTACTCATCATCATCCGGCAAAGTTTACGTTTATTACGGAGGTTCTTCCATGAACAATACTGCTGATGTGACCATTACCGGCGCCGGAGTGAACTATCTTCTTGGAAAATCCGTAGCAGGTGCGGGAGATATGAACGGAGACGGTTATGCCGACCTGCTTGCCGGCGCTCCGGCATATAATTCAAATCAGGGAAGAGCGTATCTCTTCACCGGCGGAGCGGCAATGGACAACATTGCCGACCTTACAATTACCGGTTCAGGAACCGGTTATCTTTTTGGAGGGAGCGTTTCTTCTGCCGGCGATTTCAACGGAGACGGATTCGACGATATGGTAATCGGCGCTAACGGTTACAGTTCCAACCGCGGCAGGGCTTATGTTTACTTCGGCAGTGCTGTCTTAAACGGAACTGCTGATGTAAGCATGTTCGGAGAAGCAACTTCGGACAATTACGGATACTGTGTTTCATCTGCCGGCGACTTCGACTGCGACGGATTTGATGACATTATCATCGGCGCGTACGGATACTCCTCCTCGCTGGGAAAGGCTTATCTGTATAAAGGAGGCGAACTGCCCGATGACAATGCCGATAAATTTCTTAACGGAGAAGTCACCGGTGACGCATTCGGGTTCAGCGTCAGTTCATGCGGCGATATCAACGGTGACGGAAACGATGACATAGCAGTTGGTGCATACCTGAATGACCTTTCCGGAACAAGTTCAGGACGGGCCTATGTGTTCATGAATTCAATGGCGGGACCGGACCTGCCCGATCTGACCTATACCGGTGTATCGGGTGATGAATTTACAGGATTCTCGGTTGCCTCCGCGGGTGACGTGAACGGTGACGGATTTGATGATGTAATTGCGGGAGCATTCGGTTACAACGCAGGTACAAATGCCGGAAGGGCATATATCTTCTTCGGCGGCGCAATGATGAACAACTCTGCGGACGTTATTCTGACCGGGGTTTCCTCCAATGACTATTTCGGCATCTCCGTATCCACTGCCGGTGATGTGAACGGGGACGGCTATGATGATGTGATTGTAGGCGCAGACGGATACAACGGCGGAACATTTCAGGGCAGAGCATATATCTACTTCGGAGGAAGCTCCATGAACAACACGGTTGATGTGACCCTGACCGGAGGAAGTGCGGGAGACCATTTCGGATTCAGTGTCTCGGATGCAGGCGATGTTAACAGCGACGGCTTTGATGATGTGGTTGTAGGAGCATACGGTTACAACGCCGGAACGGATGCAGGAAGGATCTATGTGTTCTTTGGAGGAGCCTCAATGAATACAACTGCGGATATGGTGACAGGGTTTGCGAATCCTGATATGAGATTCGGAGAGAGTGTTTCCGGCGCCGGCGATGTGAACGGAGACGGATTCGATGACATAATAGAAGGAGGCAAAGGATTATTGGGAGGTTCAGGAGAGGGATCGGCATTTGTTTTCTTCGGGGGATACAGCATGGACATATACCAGGATGTGACACTTAACGGCTCATCCGATTTGTATTTCTTTGGATATAGCGTATCTGAAGCAGGCGATGTGAACGGTGACGGATATGATGACTTCATTGTCGGTGCAATTGGTTACAACGCAGGAACAGATCAGGGGAGGGCTTATCTTTACTACGGCGGCCATTCGATCAATACCACTGCGGATGTGCTGTTCACCGGAGTCAATTCAAGTGACAGGTTCGGTCAAAGTGTATCATCCGCAGGCGATGTAAACGGTGACGGCTACGCGGATGTCATAATCGGTTCATATATGTACCCATCGGGTTATGCAAAAGGAAAATCCTATCTTTACTTCGGGGGGATTTCAATGAACAATACGGTGGACATATCGCATGAAGGTGAGTTTATCTCCGACTACTTTGGAGTGACTGTCTCCGGAGCAGGAGATCTGAACGGAGACGGGCTTGACGATGTGATTATCGGAGCGCCCTATTACGAAAGCAATTCGCGGGGAAAGATATATGTCTATTTTTCAACTTCTCCTCAGGTAAGTCCGGCAATTATTTACGCGAAGGATGTGCCGTTTGATCAGGGAGGAAAGATAGCACTCAGATGGATGAGAAGCGGATACGATGCGGCAGGCCAGAACCTTGTAACATCTTACCGGATAGAAATGAGCGAGCCGCCGTCCGGTTGTAACTACAGCTGGGAACTTGCCGGGAGCGTAACTGCAACAAACAATGTGCAGTACCAGTACACGGCAAACACTCCGGCAGATTCGATGAGCGGCAACAGCGGTGTGGTCTACTACAGAATTACTGCCGTAACAAATGACCCGGACCAGTTCTGGAGATCGAACATAGTTCACGCGTACAGCGTTGATAATCTCGCTCCGCTTCCGCCGGCAAATGTTTCCGCATCGGCAGACGTAAACTCCATTTTGGTTGAATGGGATAACAATCTTGAAACCGACCTGCATAATTACATCATTTACCGGAACGGAGCAGAGCTTGCTACCACAGCAGAAGCGTTCTTCGATGACACTGGGGTTCAGGAAGATTCTTCATACACCTACACAATTGCCGCTGAAGATATTCACGGCAATATAAGCGAACTCTCATTACCTGTGAATCTGACATTCAACAACTACGGCAACATTGTGCTGACGCTTGTGATGGAAGGAATGTATGACGCTTCTCTCAATAAGATGAATATGAATGACACTATAAGGCTTTATCTGCGAAGCGCTTCTCCGCCATACACAACAGTGGATTCGTGTGCGGGCCTAATCGGTGCCGCCTCGCTGAACGGTTCATTCAATTTCATGCACGCCGCAACCGGAAGTTATTACCTCGCGATAAAGCACAGAAACACAATTGAAACCTGGAGCGCATCTCCCGTTGCATTTACACAGCCGGGCACAACGTTATACGACTTCACTTCATCAGCATCCAAGGCATTCGGAGCCAACATGAAACAGGTTGATGCCAATCCGGTCAGGTTTGCCGTTTACTCGGGTGATGTGAATCAGGACGGGACAATTGACGGAACGGACCTCAGTCTTATTGACAACGCGGCATATAACTTCACGACGGGATATTCTGCCGCTGACCTTACGGGTGATGATTTTGTTGATGCAACCGATTTTTCCGTGGCAGACAATAACGCGCCTTACTTCATCAGCGTTATCAGGCCTTAGAAGGCCGCGGCAAATTTCATTTCAAACCGGCTTCGCCGGTTGTATTATTGCCGCGTATGAACAATGAAGTTGTAATCTCCCTTCGGGAGATCAATGATTCAAACTGGCGGGAGTGCATTGCACTCAGCGTTAAGGAAGACCAGAAAAGATTCGTGGGTACAAACGAGAAAGGCCTTGCGCTGGCTTATGCTCACAGGGAGATGCAGCCGCGCGGGATCTATGCAAATGAAGTTATGGCAGGATTCATAATGTATGCAAAAGACCCTGATGACGGATTGTATTACATCAACCGGTTCATGATAGATGAGTCTTATCAGGGAATGGGCTACGGCAGGCGGGCATTGGAATTGCTGGCGGAGCAGTTGAGGGCGGAGGGTGTCACGTCTGTTGACATACTGCATAAGCCGGACAATGAGCAGGCACTAAGACTGTACAGGTCGCTTGGATTTGAGCAGACGGATGAGAGAGTTGGCGATGATGTGATAAGCAGGCTGAATTTGCGGTGGTGAGATGCGGGGGGGACGGGGCGAAGCCCCGTCTTACAATCCCTTGCGAGAAAGCCCCTTCGGGGCTTCTCTGCACTTCTCAATTCCCTACGAACACCCGCTCGTGTCACCGCACGTCATGCACTTCAGGCATGTGCCGTTGCGTACCATCGTCAGGCTTCCGCATGAGGAACAAATGTCGCCGGTGTATCCTTTCAGCTTCGCTTCTTTTATCCGCTCCGCCGTTGAACTCAGTTCGCCCACATCAGCAGTTGTAAGCTTTATCACAGTCGCCGCGGTCATGCTCTTTACCTTCTCGGGAGAGTTCGGCAGCTTCACCGGCTCTTCTATCATCCTCTCGCTTATAACTTCCTCATCGTCAAAGTCTGAATCACCCTCGAGACTGTTCAGTGCATCTATCGGCGATCTCTGAAACTCAGCGTTGTTCTCTATGTGCGACAGGTCGTTCCTGTTAAGGTATGTCACCGCCAGTTCACGAAAAATGTAATCTATGATCGACGTGCTCATCTTGATGTTTGGATTGCCTATCACTATTCCGTTCGGCTCAAACCTCGTGTACACAAACGCATCCACAAACTCATCAAGCGGTACGCCGTGCTGAAGTCCAAGCGATATGGCGATCGCAAAACAGTTCATCAGACTCCTGAATGCCGCGCCCTCCTTGTGCATGTCAATGAAGATCTCTCCCAGCTGGCCGTTCTCGTATTCGCCGGTCCTGAGATATACGGAATGATTTCCGATCTTCGCCTTCTGCGTGTAACCTTTTCTTCTGAACGGCAACTTCCTTCGTTTGGCTATGTACCTGTGTATTATCCTCTCCGCCACTTTCACTATGTCGTTCGACCTCGACGCCTCGGCATTCACTTCGTCACTGCTTATGTCTATCGTATCATCATCCTTCATGGTATTGAGCGGCTGGGAAAGTTTTGAGCCGTCCCTGTAAAGTGCATTTGCCTTTACGCCGAGTTTCCATGACAGCAAGTATGCCTTCTTGATGTCGTCCACAGTGGCGTGATTCGGAAGATTTATGGTCTTCGAAATTGCGCCCGATATGAACGGTTGTGCAGCCGCCATTATTTTAATGTGCGCATCAGACGAAATGTATCTCGTCCCTTTTCTACCGCACTTGTTGGCGCAGTCGAATATGGAATAATGCTCAGGCTTCAAATGCGGTGCGCCTTCAACCGTCATTGTGCCGCAAACGTAGTCATTGGCCTCTTCGATCTGTTCCTTGGTAAAGCCAAGTTCCTTCAGAAGGTTGAATCCCGGATCGTCAAGCTGTTCATCGGAAAATCCCAGCGCGTTCTTGCAGAAACCTGCTCCTAGCGTCCACTTGTTGAAAGCAAAGTTGATGTCAAAGACCGACGGAAGCGACTTCTCTATCTTTGTAATTATTTCCTTTGTGAATCCCTTCTCGGTAAGCGTCTGAGCATTTATGTGCGGACAACCTATCAGAGATCCGTATCCTTTTGTGTACTTGATTATCTCGTCAGTTTCCTTCTCGTCATAGCCGAGGTTCTTCAGCGCCGGAGGTACTGACTCGTTGATGATCTTGAAGTATCCTCCGCCGGCAAGCTTCTTGAATTTCACCAGTGCGAAATCCGGTTCCACACCCGTTGTGTCGCAGTCCATAAGCAGGCCGATAGTTCCTGTCGGCGCAATCACAGTCACCTGCGCATTCCTGTATCCGTGCCTTTCGCCCAGCTCAAGCGCCCTTTCTGCATCTTCAACGGCAGCTTTATGCAGATTCTCGGGACAGTATTTCTTCTGTATGCCCGTCGGAAATATGGTCAGTCCCTCGTACTCGTTGTTGTTTGCATTGTGCACCGCGCGCTTGTGGTTCCTTATCTCACGGAGCATGTTCTCCTTGTT
>DAIQRO010000124.1:690-9210 GCA_036786155.1 Bacteroidota bacterium | reverse complement strand
CGGATTCTACGGCAAACTTCCCGTAACAATCTCTGACGATTTTAAGTACGGTCATGGAATTACAAATTAGATCATTGCCGGGAACATTATTTATACTATTCATCCTCTTCTTTGTGGGAGAAAATCTGAATGCACAACCTTTCATTCAGAGATTTGACGGAATCCGATTCAATGTGAACGGAACTGAATCGCCCGCCCCCTTTAACGGAGGAATGAACAATGCACGTTACCAGATCGTTGACATAGATGCCGACGGTGACAAGGACCTGTTCACGGTCGCAAAAGCCCTTGGAATGAAGATCGGACCTGTTCACTTTAGACAGCGACACAAGCCTCTACTTTTACAGGAATACGGGAACTGCGCAGGTTCCCTCTTTCAAACTTGCAACCAGCAGGTTCCAGGGTCTCAGCTTCTCAAACTGGTTTGCGTTTGCGGATATGGACGGTGATACAGACTTTGACCTCTTTACCGGAGGAGCCGACCAAACCGTAAAATACTACAGAAACTCAGGCACACCGGCAAATGCATCTTTTGAACTAATTGTTCCCGAACTCAGGACTGTCACTGACACTGTCATCTACAGCGAGGCAAACTGTGTTCCAACTTTGTGCGACATTGACAATGACGGAGACAAGGATTTCTTCACCGGCCAAAGCCTTGGCACTATCACATATTATGAGAACATAGGGAATTCATCCGGATTCTCATTCAAATTCATCAGTGATTTCTGGCAGAACCTGATAATAATCTCCCCGGCGCTTGACAACAGGCACGGAGCAAATGCAATTGAGTTTGTTGACATAGACAACGACCTGGACTTCGACCTCTTCTGGGGCGATCTCTTTTCCAAAGGCATCTACTTCATAAGAAACGACGGGACACCTTCACAACCGAATGTTGTGATTGTCGATTCGCTTTATCCCCATAACTCACCTTACATTTCAAGCGGGTACAATTCCACAAGGTTTGTTGACATAGATGCTGACGGCGACAAGGATCTGTTCATTTCCGTACTTTATCTTTCGCAAAACTCAAAGAACTTCAGTTATTACAGGAATGACGGAACCGTTTCTGCCCCGGTTTACACAAGGATCACGGACAATTACCTGAACAATGTAGATGTGGGAGGCAACAGCAATCTTGCTTTTGCCAACGTGCGCGGAGGAGAATCTACGCCCGATCTTTTCATTGGCAATGATTTTGCCAAGCTGTCCTTCTTCAGCAATACGGGACCTCCCGGAGCGCCTGTATTCAACCTTGAAGCGGATTCACTCGGCATACTCTCTGAAAGCTTCAATTACTCACCTGCTTTCGGAGACATTGACGGCGACGGTGATCAGGACATGATACTTGGGAGCTACATCAAGGATTCTCTTTGGTTTTTCCGTAATGCAGGGACCTCAACCAACTTCAGTTTTGCGCTTGAAGCAAGGGGCCATCAGATCGGGCTTACAACCCTCGGACAAAGCAGTACGCCTGCTCTGGTTGACATTGACGGCGACAGCGACCTCGACCTCTTCATAGGCGGCACCAATGGCAGAATAATTTTTTACGAAAACACAGGTTCTGCTAATTCATTTGCCTTTACCTTCAGAAGCAACTTCTATTCGAACATTGACGCAGGTGACGAAAGCATACCAAGGTTTACCGATATTGATAATGACGGGGACAAAGACCTGTTCATAGGAAAGCAGGATGGTAAGATCAGCTTCTACAGGAATACCGGAAATCCAAACTCTGCTTCATTCACATTTGTGAGCGATACTTTTGGCAACATAAACGTTGACCGCAATTCATGCCCCGATTTCTATGATTATGATGCAGACGGTGATAAGGACCTCTTTGTGGGAAATTCAAAAGGCGGAATATTCTTTTTCCGGAATGACGAGGTAAGTTCAGTCAATAATGCCTCCGTTTCGCTCCCTGACAATTTCAGCATCAGCCAGAATTATCCGAATCCGTTCAATCCGTCAACAAGAATAAGGATTGAACTCAAGAAGAGCGCAGTCGTCAGGATAAATGTCTATGATATCAACGGAAGGATTGTTACCCCGGCAGTTCAGCTGAGCCTTAATGCAGGGATCCACGATCATATCTTCGATGCATCAGGGCTTTCCAGCGGCATTTACTTCCTTGAAGCATCCTCAGGCTCTGAGGTTGAGAGGATAAATATGTTTTATGTTAAGTAGAATTGGAGTATTTTTCAATCAATCCCAAGTAAATCAAATTTCAAACAACAAATAATCATGAAAATCAAATTACCAATTCTGGCTCTTGCAGTCATTTCTTTGATTGCACTTGCTTCCGTAACTCATGCGGGTGACAGAAGAGTCATAGTTGAAAGGTTCACAAGTTCAACTTGCGGACCGTGCGGATTCTACAATCCCACGCTTGATGGCTTTCTGAATTCAACAAGCCAAAACGATGTGGTCAGCATCAGTTACCACATGAACTGGCCTGCTCCGGGCAATGATCCGATGTATCTGGCAAATCCGAATGACAATATCACCAGAAGATCGCATTACAATGTGAACTCTATTCCGAACTGGAAATTTGACGGCGTGATTAACATCAGCAGCTTTTCCGGTGGTGAGCTTTCTTCCGCTCTTGCACAAAGGAAAAACATACTGAGTCCCATCACCATCGTTGTAACAGAAACAAGGAACGGCGCAAATGTAAATGCAAGAGTTGACATTTATTGTGAAGGCCCGGTTGACAATCCCAACGCGACCGTTCAGTTCGCAGTAGTTGAGAAAATGGTTAACTATTCCAGCCCTCCCGGAACAAACGGCGAGTCGCAATTTCCTGACGTGATGAGAAAAATGCTTCCTTCTGCCCTTGGCACTCCGGTTGTTCTTCTCCCAGGCAGGAAAATCTCTTTAGAATATAATTACACTATCAGTTCTGCATGGGTTTCTGATCAGGTCAGGTCAATGGTATTTGTCCAGTCATCTCCCTTTGAGATACTTAATTCTGCAATCCCTACACTTGATTACAACCTGATCTCATCGCCTGCTTATAAGACTGTTCAGCAGGGACAGGCAGGAAGCGCAGATTTCAAGGTCATTGTTCCGTCTGTTGCAAGCAACTACAATTCTGCTGTAACTTTCACAACAGAAGTTCAGCCGGCTACTTCAGGCATTGAGGCAACATTTACAAACGGCAATACGCTCAACAATTTCCCGGATTCACTGAATCTCAGAGTTGCCTCAAGTTCGACAGTTCCTGTTGGCGAGTACAAGATAATAATCACCGGCACAAGCGCAAACGGCGTAGTGCACAAGACAATGGTCAATTACCTTGTCGGAAAGAACTATGTGATTATCGGATCGGACAGAAATCTTCTGACTTTCCTTGTTGACGGAGCTTCTTACAATGCAAGCAGGCTGTTCACATGGGACCTCGGATCAAGCCACACGATAAGCGCAAATTCACCTCAGCAGTTCGGAAATGTGAAGTATGTTTTTGAGAACTGGAGCAACGGTGGCACACAGACTCAGACGATCAACATCACTGAGAACACGACTTCATTCACGGCCAATTACGGCGCGCAGTTCAGAATGTTCGGAACCGTTGAACCTCTTGGACTACCGGTAACATTTAACGGTGTTGGTTCATTCTATGATTCAGCATCCACACAAAGCGTAACGCTTTCGGCACTTCAGGTCCAGCACAACGGTAAGACATATTATTTCAATCGCTGGGAAGGAAACGGCCTCGGTTCATACTCCGGAACAAATCCGGAAGCAATTGTAAATGTGAATGCTGTAATTGTACAAAAGGCAGTGTTTGATACAGTTAACGTCGGAATCTCAAACTACAGTTCACAGATCCCGAATAAGTATGAGCTTTACCAGAACTATCCCAATCCGTTCAATCCTGTAACCTCGATAAAGTTCGATCTGCCGAGGGGCTCGTTTGTAAGCATAGCAGTTTACGACAACTCCGGCAAGCAGGTGGCAGAACTCGTGAACAGTGAGTTATCAGCGGGCGCATATAAGTTCGATTTCAATGCTTCGGCTCTTTCAAGCGGAGTGTATTACTACAGAATAAATGCAGGAAGTTTTGTAAGCACCAAGAGGATGATGCTCATTAAGTAACATTCAACTCCAAAGTTGTTCAGAAAAGGCAGGCAGAGTCCTGCCTTTTTTGTTGTATGTCAGAATGCATTTTCAATATGCTCGATCTCAAACGCCTTGCCGTCAGACATAATGGAAACTACGTCTATCCTCACGTCGTGTCCGGAATATTCCGGAAAAGTGTACAGAAACCCTTCAACCGCCTTAAGTATGTTTGCCTGCTTCGCCGGAGTTACCGACTCCACCGGCTCTCCGAACTTCTTATTCCTTCTTGTCTTAACCTCTGCAAATAGAAGCAACTTCGATTCCTTATCACAGGCAATTATGTCGATTTCAGCCCTGTCGAATCTGTAATTGCGCCTGATTATTCTGAATCCCTTTGATTCAAGAAGATCGCACGCCGCGGATTCTCCCGCCTTGCCAAGCCGGTTCTTATAAATGCATTTGCTCATCCCTGGCCATCTCTTGCATTATGAATTTTCTGCAGAAAGTAACCCTGTGCAGACTGCAGATCCCTGCAGACCTGATCTTCTCTATGTGATTCTTCGTTGGATATCCCTTGTTCGATGCGAATCCGTACTCGGGAAAGGTACAGTGATGCTGTTTCATGATCCTGTCTCGTGTAACTTTGGCAATTATTGAAGCGCAGGATATTTCATGTACAATGGCATCCCCCTTAACTATTGTCTTAAAGTTCATATTGCTTTCAATTCCCCCATCAAGCCTGAAATAGTTTCCGTCTATAAGATACAGATCGGGCTTCATGCTAAGGCCCGAAACAGCCCTTTGCATGGCCTTCATTGTGGCGCGCAGGATATTGAATTCGTCAATTTCGGTGTTTTCGGCGAACCCTACAGAGAAATCTTCAGCTCCGGAAATTATTCTTTCGAACACTTCATCCCTCTGATTCTCATTGAGCTTCTTGGAATCAGCTGCCCCTTCTATTTTCGCACCTTCCCTCAGAATCACCGCAGCTGCCACAACCGGCCCTGCCAAAGGGCCTCTTCCTGCTTCATCTATTCCGCAGATCAGCATTTTTTCCTGCAAAATAGTCTCCCCGCAACATATTAGAAACCCCCTTGAACTTTCTCAAAAAGGGCCGATTGCACAGTCAATATCCTTGAATAAGAAGGGCATGATTGGTATCTTGAATGCCGCAAAATATGCAAACAGTTTAAATTACATCGTTTTGTTTGACGATCTGACCAATAAATTCGATTCTGTTCTTAAAAAGATCAGAGGGCAGGGAAAGATCACCGAGGCGAATATTGATGAATCGCTTAGGGAGATCCGGCGCGTACTGTTTGATGCGGACGTGAATTACAAGGTTGTTACGAAGTTCATAAACGATGTAAAGGAAAGGTCATTAGGGCAAAATGTCCTTACGAGCGTCACCCCGGGTCAGCTTATTGTCAAGATCATCAATGACGAGCTGATCAAACTGATGGGATCTGAGAAGTCAGACATCAGATTTTCGGAAAGGATCCCTTCGGTAATAATGCTTGTAGGACTTCAGGGTTCGGGTAAGACCACATTTTCAGCCAAGCTCGCCCGATACATCAAGTCTAAGGGCAGAAACCCGGTGCTTGCGGCTTGCGACATATACAGGCCTGCGGCCATTGAACAGCTCAGGATACTCGGTAAGCAGATCAATGTTCCGGTCTATTCTGATGACAACGAAAAGGACGCGCTTAAGATCGCCGGAGAGGCAGTTCAGTATGCGAAGAACAATGCCCGTGATACGCTGATAATTGATACAGCCGGCCGACTTGCGATAGATGAGGAAATGATGAACGAAGTTACACGGCTTAAGAATGCACTTCAGCCCGAGGAAATTTTATTCGTGGTTGATTCAATGACGGGACAGGATGCAGTGAATACTGCCAAAGCATTTCACGACAGGCTTGATTACAGCGGAGTAGTGCTCACAAAGCTTGACGGTGATACCCGTGGATTCGCTGCGCTTTCTATCAAGGCCGTGGCGGATGTACCGATAAAGTTTGTCGGAATCGGAGAAAAGCTTGAAGCTCTTGAGCAGTTCCATCCGGACAGAATGGCATCGCGCATACTTGGCATGGGTGATATTGTGTCATTTGTGGAAAAGGCGCAGACAGAGTTTGACTTGTCGGGAGCCGAAGATATAGAATCAAAGCTCAGGCGCAACAAGTTCGACTTTGATGATTTTATGATGTATCTCGGGCAAATAAAGAAGATGGGTTCGCTCTCGAGCCTTCTTTCCATGATACCCGGCGCAGGCAAGGCACTGAAGAACCAGGAGATTGACGACAGCGTGCTTGTCAAGATTGAGTCAGTGATACAGTCAATGACAAATGCGGAGAGGCGCAATCCTGCACTGCTTATCGGACTAAGGAGAAGGAGGTTCGCAAACGGAAGCGGCAATACAATTCAGCATGTGAACAAGGTGATAAGGCAGTTCGAGGATATGCAGAAGATGATCAAGCAGTTCAACCGTGACAAAGGAAGAGGGATGATGAAGAGGATGAAACTTCCGGCACAACTAATGAACGAATTCAAAACAAACTAATAAGCTAAACTCGTAAGGAGCTCTAAGACAATTGGTAAAAATCAGACTGAGAAGAATGGGCAAGAGGCACTATCCTGTTTACAAGATAGTTGATGCTGATTCCCGTTCACCAAGAGACGGGAGATTCATTGAAGCTCTCGGAACTTACAACCCTAACCTTGATCCTATCGGCGTAACACTGAAAGAGGACAGGGTAATGCACTGGCTTAAGGTTGGTGCAAAGCCGACTGACACTGTCAGAAGTCTTCTGAAGTATGAAGGCCTGCTTTTCAGACAGCATCTCACGAAGAAAGGCGAAACCGAGGAGAATGTTGAATCAAAAGTGAAGCAGTTCATTGAGTCGAGAGGCGAAAAGATCCAAAGGGCCAGGGACAAGAAGGTAAGAAGAAAGCTTGCCAAGAAAACCAAGCCTGCTGAAGGATCTGAAGCTCCGGCCGCTGCACCTGCGGGTGAGGCGCCGGCGCCACAGGCAGAAGCTTAGAGCATTCGGTTAGGACGAAACGGCAGATTTTCAGGTAGTCAATTCAATATTTCTTAACCTAAACTGAGGAGTCCCCAAGATGAAAGAATTTATTGAATTCATTGCAAAACACCTGGTTGACAATCCGGAAGCCGTGAAAGTCGAACAGTTCGATGACGGTGACAAGAAGATCAGATTTGTCCTTCACGTTGATGACAGGGAAACAGGAAAGGTCATTGGAAAGATGGGAAGGACGGCCAAATCAATCAGAACACTGCTTTCAGCGGTAGCTGCCAAGCAGGGATTGAGAGTAACCATGGAGATCCCGGACAAGGTATCCAGCGGCGAACCTCAAATAGCTCACTGATCTGTTGGAATTTGAGAAGTGCCTTTCCATCGGAAAGATAGTCAAACCGGTGGGCATCAAGGGTCTTGTTAAGGTAATTTCTCTGAGCGATTTTCCCGAGAAATTCTTCGAAAGGCATACAGTTTTTCTTTATGATGAGAAGAAGAGGGCTTTTGCCGTGCACCCTATGAACAATAGTGAGGAATTCCGGATAAGGGAATGTCGAGCTGTACAGGATTCGTTTCGGGTGGGATTTGAAGGATATGATAACATTAATGAAGTGCAGGATTTGATCGGCTCTTTGATAATGATAGATGAGAAGGACAAGACGCAGTTGCCTGAGGGGCGATACTACTATCACGAACTGATTGGGATTGAGGTTTTTGACAAAGGCGAAAGCATTGGAAGGATCTCTGAAGTGGTGGATTACGGAAGCGGCGACCTCCTGAAAGTGGACTGCAATGGAAAGGAAGTGCTGATTCCGTTCAGAGATGAGTTCGTGAAGCTGATTGACATGAAATCAGGACGGGCGGAAGTTGATCTCATTGACGGTTTCAGATAATTACAAAGTACATGAGATTTGATATCGTCAGCGCAAATCCGAAGATACTTGAAGATGTTCTCAGGCACGGACTGATCTCTAGGGCTGAAAGCAAAGAACTTGTCAGCACTCATGTTCACAGTCTGAGAGATTATGCAGAAGGAAGATACAAGCAGATAGACGATGTCCCCTACGGCGGAGGCACCGGAATGGTGCTTAAGCCCGAGCCGCTTTTTAAGTGCATTGAGGAATTGCTTTCACAAAGAGAATATGACGAGATCATATATCTTTCCCCTCAGGGCGTAAAGTATGATCAGAGGAAGGCAAACGAGCTTTCTCTTAAAGGCAGTCTGATGCTGATTTGCGGACATTACAAGGGAATTGACGAAAGAGTGATCAGGAAATTTGTGACGCTTGAGTTGTCGATCGGTGATTATGTTCTTTCATGCGGAGACATTGCTGCGCTTGCGGTGGTGGATTCGGTCGCAAGATTGCTTCCCGGAGCATTGGGAGACGGTGACTCCGCCATAACGGATTCATTCCAGGTT
>DAIQRO010000124.1:0-680 GCA_036786155.1 Bacteroidota bacterium | reverse complement strand
TACACAAGGCCTGCTGTTTACAGAAGATTGAAAGTTCCCGCAGTTCTTCTGTCCGGCAATCACAAAGAGATAGCATTGTGGCGCGAGAAGAAAGCCGTGGCAAAATTCAGAAAAGCAAAAAGATCAAACAAAGAAAAATAATTTCATTCATAAGGAGAAACAGAAATGGAAAAGATAGTCAAACTTGTCACGGCGGGTCAACTGAGAAACGACATCCCCGATTTTCATGTAGGTGACACTGTAGCCATATCCGTAAACGTCATCGAAGGTGACAAGGAAAGAGTGCAGTTGTTCAAAGGCATTGTAATGGGGATCAAAGGCGCCGGCATAAGCAAGACCTTCAGGGTAAGGAAGATCGCAAACGGAGTGGGCGTTGAGAGGATTTTCCCGATCAACTCACCGAGGATCGCAAAGATCGAGATCCTCAAGCACGGAAGCGTGAGAAGGGCAAAGCTGTATTATCTCAGAGGACTTACCGGCAAGGCTGCAACAAAGATCAAGGAGAAGAAGAGAACAGCCAAAGTCCTTGAAACAATAATCGAGAAGCCTGCGGAGCCCGTTGCAGAAGCGGCGCCGGTTCAGGAAAAAAGCGAATCCTGAATCAGAGCAAAGAAAATCTGATTGCGACCGTCATAGTTCTTGTGGCGGTTTTTTTATTTACATGAAAGAAGGTAAATACT
>DAIQRO010000388.1:0-2100 GCA_036786155.1 Bacteroidota bacterium | reverse complement strand
AATAATCCTGTGTTTAGTCTGTTGTCGGAATCGTTGTTTAATGTTTGAAGTGCCTAATCCCCGTAAACGCCATTGCAATGTTTCTTCTGTCAGCTTCAGCTATCACTTCATCGTCCCGTACTGAACCGCCGGGTTGTATGACCGAAACTGCACCGCTTTCGGCTATCTCAACCACACCGTCGGCAAACGGGAAGAACGCGTCGGATGCCGCAACGCATCCGTTCAGGTCATGTCCGAACTGCTTTGCCTTTGACACTGCAAGCTTCGTAGAATCTATCCTCGACGGCTGTCCGGCACCTATCCCAAGCGTTCTCAATCCTCTTGCGAACACCACGGCATTCGACTTGGCATGCTTGCAAACTGTTTCAGCAAAGAGCATGTCGGATGTTTCTTCAATCTCAGGCCTCCTTGCGGTAACTATCTGCAGGCTGGCCGAATTTGAAGTCACGGAATCCTTATCCTGTATCAGAAATCCTCCGGGAACACTTCGCACTTCATGCCTTTCGGGAAGATACCTGTAACGAACGAGCCTCCGGTTCTTCTTCTTTTTCAGAAGCTCCAGTGCATCATCATCAAAATCAGGCGCCAAAATTATTTCGGTGAACAATTTATCAACTTCGGCTGAAGTATTAAAGTCCAATTTTCGATTGAACGCAACAATTCCGCCGAAGGGCGACACTGTATCAGTGCCGAATGCTTTCAGGTATGCGTCGAGATTGTCCCTGCCCACTGCCGCTCCGCAGGGATTTCCGTGCTTTACGATCGCGCAGGCGGTTCCGAATCTCAGAAGGTCCTCGGTCAGTTCATAAGCCGCCTTGACGTCGAGAAGGTTGTTGTATGAGATCTCCTTTCCGTGAAGCACCTGAAAGATCTCGTCGAATCCATATTTAACCAGGACGGCCTTCTGGTGCGGGTTCTCACCGTAGCGGAGTGATGTGTAATCAGCTCCGGGAAATCTCTCTTTTGCATACGCCTCTTCATCAGTGATTTCACCTGACGACAGATAAGCCGAGATCAGCGAATCATAAGAAGATGTGACTAAGAATGCTCTCCGGGCAAGATCTCTTGCATATTCGCGGTTCTCATCTCCGTTTGCAGTGGTCAGCACCTGAATGTATTCGGCATACTGCGAAGGGTTTGTAAGCACATCAACATGCATGAAATTCTTTGCCGCCGCACGTATAAGCGAAACCCCGCCGATGTCTATCTGCTCAATGGCCTCCTCAAGCGTTGAGCCGTCACGCTTAACAGTTTCAGCAAAGGGGTAGAGGTTGACGACCACTAGGTCAATCAGCTCTATACCTGCAGCTTCTGCAGAATCAATGTGATGTTACCAGCCGCGGTCTGCGAGTATTCCGCCGAATATTACATGATGAAGAGTCTTGACCCTTCCGTCAAGCATTTCAGGAAAGCCGGTCAGGCTTTCAACCCGGATCGCATCTATGCCGTTTTCCCTGAGCAGTTTAAATGTTCCCCCCGTTGATACAATTTCAACACCAAGATCACGAAGCTTTAAAGAGAATTCCAGTACTCCGGTCTTGTCATAAACACTAATAAGTGCGCGCTTGATCAAGTGTGTAAATGTTTTTGAGTTTCAGTTTTGAGATTCAGTTTGTTTCACACTAACTCGGTCTCCGGCGAAATTGACCTTGCCCTCTTCAAATTTTCTCACAACAAGCGGATAGTATTGATGTTCAAGCTTCTTCACCTTTTCCGATAGCGAAGAGGCATCATCATCATCCGAAACTTCACAGCATTTCTGAAAGATTATTCTTCCAAGGTCATAATCGCCGTCAACGAAATGAATTGTTATTCCGCTTACTTTCACCCCGCTCCTAATCACTGCCTCATGAACATTCATTCCGTACATCCCTTTGCCGCCGAAAGAAGGAAGCAGTGCAGGGTGGATGTTTATGATCCTGTTCCTGAAGTGCCCAAGCACATTTTCCGGCACACGCTTCATGTATCCGCAAAGAGTGATGAAGTCGATCTTTCTTGAAATCAGATCATGCAGGAACATTGAGGAGTATTCACCGTCTGAAAGCATGCAGAATTTCTTCCTGCTGATGTGCAGGCATTCAACACCGTGATCCTTCGCAA
>DAIQRO010000123.1:0-9268 GCA_036786155.1 Bacteroidota bacterium | reverse complement strand
CTTCACAACAGATGAACTGAAAATGACAGCTGAGCTGCGCACAGTTGACAAACCTGTCATGAAGCTTGCCGCAGAGGTAGCATTTTCCCACAAGATTGTAACCCTCCGCATGATTTACATCCACCGAGATCCTCTCATCAAAGACATAACACTTACCGTCAAACAGTGCGCCTCTTGTTGCAGGATCTTTTGAGTAGTTGATTATCCCTCCCTTGAGCTGGCTCACATCGCCTATTCCCTCCTTCATAAGAAGCGCAGTGAACTTCTCGCATCTGATCCCCCCGGTGCAGTAGGTCAGCACTTTCCTGCCGGCCATCAGCTCCTTATTGCGTTTCACCCAGGAGGGAAATTCCTTGAAGGTCCTCACATCCGGCCTGATCGCATTTCTGAAATGGCCAAGGTCGTATTCGTAATCATTTCGTGCATCAATTATCACAATGTCCTTTTCTGACATTGCCTGCAAAAATTCCTCGGGCATCAGATATTTGCCGGTTTCAGCATTTGGATCTATTTCATATTCAGTCTGCAAAGTTACGATTTCATCCCTCGCTCTTACGAACATTTTCTCGAAAGCATGCCCGTCTGCTTCATCTGTCTTGAATTCCATGTCCGTGAACTCGGGTATCATCCTCATTGCGGCTATGTATGTGTCCGCTTGCTGAACAGTGCCGGAAACGGTTCCGTTGATTCCTTCAGGGGCAACCAGAATTCTGACTCTGATGTCAAGCGACTTGCAGAAGTTCAGGTGCAGTTCTGCAAACTTATCAGGGTCATTGAGTTTTACGAACTTGTAGTACAGTAATACCCTGTAGGGCTTCGTGTTTTTCTTCATGTGCAAAATTAAGGCCGGCGGCTGACAATAGAAAATTCAAAACTTTTCCCGCACGGTGCATTTGTCTGCCGGCAAGATGCCGCCATCTGTCATTCCCGGATGAGCCCATTGAATTGCATTTTCTAGTTAGCTATTTAATTGATAACTTTTTGCAGTAGTCATAACCAACAATCAATCACAATATCATGTCCTATACTCAAGCTGATTTGGATGAAGTAACAAAGGAGGCATCTGCCGAAATTGTAAATCTTCTTTCGCCCGAAGAGTCCGAAATGTTTGAAGAAATTTTCGCCTCTGTGAAAGGCTCTGAAGCCGGCAAGGGAAATCCGGACAGCATGCTCGGATTCGGCGTTGACGCTCTGCAATTTCTGCAGACACCGGCTGTAATTGGAATGGTAAGCACTGTAGCCGGTTTTCTGTTCAGCGAAGTGTTAAAGTCGCTGAAGGATGAGTCTTCTGTCATCATAAAAGCGAAGATCAAGAAGCTGTTTAAGAAGGGAAAGGATGATCCGAAGGAACTTCTTCCGTCATTCACAAAGGATCAGTATGCCACTTTGAAGAAGCTGGCATTTGATTCTGCGAAGAAGTTCGGAGCTACCGACGATGCGGCTGATAAGATGTCGCTTGTGCTTCTCGGTTCGATGAACCTCCCGCAGGGATAATGATATGAACTCACAGCAACTGCCGGACGCTTCGATCGCATTCAGGTTTCCGGCCGAAACAAGCATTTACTTCTTCCTCCTGATACTCTCGGCGCTTTTTGTGTCTGTGAACATCTCACAGAACATTGAGCGGAGTATTCAGGTGATGATGGAACCTGATAAGACTGATGAAGGCAAGCCACTGCTTCCTGACATCCTCGGTGAGCAAAGCGCTTCTCAGCTTCTGCTGTCATACACCAAGCCGCTCGTAGTTCCGGCAATCACTGTTGGCTTGCTGTTCTCTGCAACCGCATTGCTTTTCTTCGCATATCCTCTTCTGATACTCAGAAAAGTCAAACAGCCTGCAGTAGTATCCCAAACGCTTGCCTCAACCAAGGAATATGTTTCGGATATTGCCGTTGACTTCGGAGCAAAAGTAGTAGTTGTTTTTAACTCAACTCTGCTCTCCGCGAATGCGAGGGCTTTCGGTACCGGCCTGAAGAATTACATTAAGCTCGATGCTGGGCTTGCACTGCTTAAGTTAAAGGCAAATGACGTATTCCGGGCAATTGTCGGACATGAGCTAGGGCATGTGATCAACAAAGACATTCCCAAGACTTACATTGCCGTTGTGATCTGGTATTCCGTTGCCGGACTGTTCGTCATTCCCCTGTTCATCATACTCGCGATCGTTTTCCTGCAGGGCATTTTCGAAAAGGCACTTCCCGATGGACTGGACGTATCTGAGATCAGAAAGATACTGACGGTCAACCTCCCGCTTCTTGTCAAGCCGTTGCTTCAGCTGTTGCTTTTGCTGATGCTGATCATATTCTTCAGGAACAGGGTTCTGCGCTCACGAGAGATTTATGCGGATCTCCGAAGCGCTGACTTGGGCAACCGGGACGGGCTTCTGAAGCTCCTGAACAGCGATAGGTCTGAAAAGCCCGGCTTTATGAAGAGACTGCTCACATTTCATCCATCTTCCGACGAGAGGGCCAAGGTTGTTGTTAACCCGCTATCATTGTTCCGGACGGACCATCTTGCATCCTTTTTTACGGGAGTACTAAGCGCAGTCATTATCAATGCTTCCTTCTTTCCGCTGATGAACCTTACTCTGCTTTTGTCACTTCTTATCTTTCCGGAGAAGGATTCCTCCGGAAGCATCGGCGACATGCTACGATTTTTCATGGCTGTTCTTCTTCCTCTTTCGCTTGTGATGATCATTGCACTGGCATTTGCATCGCTCATTGCTTTCAGCATCGGACTGCAGTCAATGAAGCAGGCATATGCCGCAATGCTTAGCGGAGCAATTGCAGGCAAAAGGAAAGCGGATGCCTTAGTTATTCCGCTGATATTCACCGTCGGCGCGGAGGCTGGTTTCCTTCTTCAGCCGTTCTACAACCTTTCGCCGTCAACACCATTTCAGTTCCTTATTGCTGCCCTCACGGATGTGATGCTTATTGCATCTTTGTCACTTGTCATTGCGTATTCTGGCTACGCAGGAAGATCGCTCGCGACTGCTGATCTTTCAATGCCGGCATTCGGAAGGAAAGTGAAGACAACTCTGGCGCTTGAGACTCTTGCTGTATCATTCGTTTGGCTCATGACTGTTGCCGTAAGAATTTACATGAAGGTATAATGAACTAAATCAAACACGACATGTTCAGATCAATTCAGGGAATAGGGGGAGTGTTCATTTACGCAAATGACGCTCCGGCAATGAGAAGCTGGTATTCAAAGGTGTTCGGGCTTGTTCCCGATGATCCCGACAGCGAGATATTCTATGTGGAGTACAGGTACCTGAACCACAAAGACCCGAATATCAGGGAGAGTTTTTCCTGGGCCATCATTCCTGCAAAAGAGAAATTTGAGATTGCCACTCAAAGGTATTTCATCAATTACCGCGTGAGCAATATGGATGAGTTCACAAAACATCTCAATGAGATCGGCATAGAATATTTGGAAGTGAAGGATTATCCCGAAGGCAGGTTCACTTCAATCAGCGATCCGGAAAAAAACCGGCTCGAGATATGGGAACCTTCCGAAAAATTTCTGACCTGGGAATAGATGATTGACATTCTGAAGAAGACGCCAGTCATAGTTTATCTCATAGCGCTTGCCGGATTTGCAGTGCAAATGTGGGCAGGACTTAACTATGGCATGTTCAGGGACGAGTTCTACTACATTGAATGCGCACGCCATCTTGACTGGGGCTATGTTGACCATCCTCCGTTCTCCATACTCAAGCTGTGGGCCTGGATCTCCATGTTCGGTGATTCACAGGAAAGCATAAGGATCATCCCATCGATCTTGTTTTCCCTTATCATCATCTTTTCATCGTTCATTTCACATGCGATGAAAGGAAGTCCGTCCGCTCAAGTCATCACGGCGCTTGCCGTATTTTCCTGTCCGCAGTATCTCGGTCTTACGGGCTTCTACTCAATGAACGCTTTTGATCTCTTCTTCTGGGCACTGCTGTTTCTCATTCTCCTGTTCATCATCAACACAGAGAACCGAAAGTTGTGGCTGCTGTTTGGGCTCGTCTTTGGCTTTGCCCTTATGAACAAGTTCACTATCGGTGTGCTGGCAATTTCTGTCAGCATCGCTGTGTATTTCACACATTTCCGGAAGATCTCGAAAGACTTCTATTACAATATATCAACTCTCGTTGCAATTCTGATCTTCGTTCCATTCATTATCTGGAATTATGCCAATGGCTTTCCGACAATCGAATTCATGCGCAACGCAACTCTCTATAAGAACACAAGCATGGGTTTGGGAGAATTCTTCTTATCGCAGATAATGAGCATGGGACCTGTCAATTCTGTTCTGTGGCTTGGGGGATTGGGATACATTTTGCTTTCGGGAAGAATGGGCAGATACAGGTTCTTCGGTTACATCTACATTATTACATTCTTCATCCTTTCAATTGTCAACAGCAAGCCATACTACATGGCAGGCGCATACTTCCCTCTCATTTCCGCAGGTGCAATTGCAGTGACTTCATTCTCTTCACAGCGGCTGAGCAAGAGTCTGGGGTATGCTTCGGTTGCCCTTCTGCTTATTAGTTTCATTGCGCTTTCTCCGATGGCAATTCCGGTATTGCCGCCTGAGCGATTCATCGAATATTCATCCGTCCTCGGATTCAGGCCTCAGGAATCTGAAAGACATGAGCAAGGCGAACTCCCTCAGCACTTCGCTGACAGATTCGGCTGGAAGGAACTTACTGAAGCAGTTGCGTCGGCTTATTACTCACTTCCCGAAGTTGAAAGAAAGTTCACAGCGATCTACGGACAGAACTACGGCGAAGCCGGAGCAGTGACATACTACGGCAGAAGCAAAGGCCTTCCGCCTGCGATCAGCGGACACAACAACTACTGGCTTTGGGGACCGGGCAATGGTGAACTTAGAACAGTGATCATTATCGGTGGGGAAAAAGAAGATCACCTTGAAGCTTTTGAAGAAGTTGAAGAGCATGGCAGGGTAACAAGCAGGTTCAGCATGCCTTATGAAAATGATCTTCATGTTTACATTGCCCGCAAACCGAAAGTGGGGCTTAATGAGTTATGGAATCAATCCAAGCATTACAACTGAATGCACCGGCTACATCGGAACCACCCTTGGATCAATACCGTCATTGACGATCGCATATATTCCGTCTCCCCTCTCAGGCCTTATTATGTGATTGCCTGTGAATTCGCCGAAGGCGGGAAGTATGAGAGTCTTCTTCCTTAGATGAAAGCACTGAAGAACAGCAGACTGCCGGGCTTTCCCGAACGCTCTTACAGCCGGATGAACATGGCCGTGGATTGCGATATCTGAATCTCCATCAGCATCACCCGGAATGTGTGCAAGGCGAAAGCCTCTCATCCTGTATTCTGCGTGCGCTTCAAGGCCCAACTCATTCAAAGTTTTATCTGAGATCCTGTCGTGATTGCCCCTCACTAATGTGAATGCAATTCTGCTGAAAGACTTTCTCCAGACTGCAAAAAGCTCCGCATCATTTTCATGCCCAATGTGAAACAGGTCTCCGAGTATTATGACTCTTACCGGACACATTTTATTTATAAGCTTGCCAAGTTTCAGAAGGTCAGCCGAGTAAAGCGATGAAGGCACCGCTATGCCTGCCCTTCTGAAATGCGATGATTTGCCGAGATGTATGTCTGAAAGAAGAAGCTCAGCAGTTTCAGGCAGAAAGACTGCTTTGTCAGGAAGAAGCAACGCTTCTTCATCTGCAAGCCTGATGCGGACTGAGCCTTCGAAGTTCATTTCAGTTGTCCTCATATTCGATCTGCATCTTCCTTACTCTGTCCTCAAGTTTCTCTGTTGTAAGCTTCTCTCTTCCGAGGCGGTCAACGAGTATCGGGAAAGAGAACGGCGAGGGCCTCTCAGGATATGTTACAATGAGTTTCTGTTTCTGCATTCTTTTCAGAGCGCTCATCATCCTGTAATACTCAAGCTGCTGCTGCAGCATCTCGTCATATGCCTGCTTCAGCAGAAGGTTATCCGGCTCGTATTTGCTGAACACTTCAAAAAGCAGCTCCGACGACGCCTGTAGGCTCTTGCCTGTTTTGTACTGTCCGGGATATCCCTGAAAAATAAGTCCGGAGATCCTTGCAATTTGCCTGAACCTTCTCTTTGCAAGCTCAGTGCTGTTCATGCTTTGCAGAATGTCCTGCTCAAGGCTTTCAGTGGTCAGCAGGCCGTTGCCGAGCGCTTCACGCAGGGGAATTTCAGAATCGCTGAGCAGTTCAAACCCGTAGTCATTCATTGCGAATGAAAATGTCATCGGCTTTATGCGTGAAATCCTGCATCCGAACAATGCAGCCAGTCCTTCGTGTGCAAGCCTTCCCTCAAAAGGATACACAAACATGTGATGCCCTTCATCCGATTCGAACATCTCGATCAGCAGTTCGTTCTTCCCGGGTACATGTGACAGATCCGATTGCAGTCTCACCAGTGGCTGAACGGCTTTTAGCTCCGGGCCTTCGGCTCCCTGCAAGAGGCATTCGCCGAGCTTCATCCTCAGCAGTTCCGAAAGCTGAGAGGAAAGCGGCATGCGGCCACCCATCCAACTTGGCACCCTGCTGCTTCGCCTTTGCGACCGCTTCACATAAGCCACAGATTCCCTGACTCTTACAAGCTCAAGGTTTCTTCCTGCAAACGAAAATACATCGCCTGTCCTCATTGCGGCAATGAAGTCCTCTTCAACTGAACCCAGCGCTCCTCCGGTCATGAGTTTGACTATCATGCTCATTTCACTCACTATTGTACCGATGGACAATTTATGAAACAACAGCTTTCTTCTCTCGGTGATCCTGTAACTTCCTTCGGTGAACTCGACTTTGGAATACTCATCGTAGTTGCGAAGAACTTCGCCTCCGTGTACGATGAAGTTCATAACCCATCCCCATTCTTCATCCGTAAGTTCGCCGTAAGAAAAAGTATTCCTGATCTCGCTCAGAGCTTTCCCCGGCTCAAGTCCGTCTCCGGCCGCAAGTGTGAGCAGATACTGTATAAGAACGTCGATCGGCTTGAGTACGGGTTGGCGGCTTTCAAGAAGCTCAGAGCCGACTGCGTGTTTCAATGCCGCGCCTTCAACAAGTTCAAGCGAGTGCGTGGGGACAAAAAATATTCTGCTGGTTGCATCAGGCCTGTGGCCGCTCCTTCCTGCACGCTGAAGAAATCTTGCAACGCCCTTCGGGCTTCCGATCTGGATCACGGTGTCAACAGGATAGAAATCCACTCCGAGATCGAGGCTTGATGTGCAGACTACCGCTTTCAGCTTTCCTTTGTGAAGGCTTGATTCAACCCAGTCACGGATCCTTCTGTCAATCGAGCCATGATGAAGCGCGATGTTTCCGGCAAATTCGGGATGATGCTCGAGGAGTTTTTGGTACCAAATCTCCGACTGTGATCTTGTATTCGTGAAGTTGAGCGTTGAACCGGACTTGTTTATTACGGACACAACCTTCTCCAGCATCTTAATGCCAAGATATCCCGCCCACGGATATCTTTCCACTTCGTCGGGTATCATTGAACTGATCGAAATGCTCTTCTTCACTTCTGACCTGACGATCTTGCTTCTGCCTCTCTTACTGCCGAGCAGTACAAGCAGCGACTCCTTCAGGTTTCCGATTGTTGCGGAGATGCCCCATATCCTCGTGCGCGGGTTCACTGCTCTTATGCGCGAAAGTGCAAGCTCTGTCTGCACGCCGCGCTTGCTTCCGAGAAGTTCATGCCACTCGTCAACTACAACGCATTCCAGCTGTTCAAAGAACTTCTCGTGATCCTTTGAGGCGATCATCAGGTGTAGACTCTCGGGGGTTGTAATGAGCACCTGAAACTCATTCTTCTTTTGCTTTGCCTTCATTGCGGCTGATGTGTCGCCCGTTCTTGTGCTGATCTTCCATTCGATCCTGAGCTCCGCGGCAGAATCCTTCAGCGCCCGCTCGATGTCTTTCGAAAGCGCCTTGAGCGGCGTTACCCAAAGGAGTTTCAGTCCTTCGCCTTTCTTCGGCTTTTGATTTTCTGCGATCTGGTGTTTTGACAGAACTGCAAACCAAAGTGCAAAGGTCTTGCCGCTTCCGGTTGGAGCATTCAGAATTCCGTCATAACCCTTTCTGTAAAGGTCCCAAACTTCTCTCTGAAAGAGAAACGGTTTCCAGCCCTTTGAATCAAACCACTCGTTGATCTTCCTGTCGGCCCCGGTGTAGTCTGTCCTTTTCATCCGGCATTAAGAAGCTCTTTCAGGAAGCTCAATGTGCCTGCTTCACTCGGATGTTTCTCCTTCTTCCACTTTGAAATGATCGGAGATCGGAGTGTAAGACCTGACTTACGTCTTGATGACTCCATAACTCCTTCAAATTCTATCTCAAAAACAAGCTCAGGCTTGACTGTCCTGACGGGGCCGTATCTCTCGAGCGTGTTCATACGGATGTAATTGTTGATCTCGGTCATTTCAGCCTTCTTCAATTCACTGTTTGTCCTGGCAATTGTTACGAGCTGTTCCTTATCCCATACGCCGAGAGTGTATTCTGTCAGCATTGCGGATTCGGAATCGGGAGCGGGACTTGCACAGGTGAGCACTGCATCTATCCTGAACGGCTTCTTTTTCAATTTCAGACATTGAGAATTTCTCTTTCCCGAATCATAGGTTGAATCTATGCGCCTCAGCATTATTCCGTCTGCGCCTTTCTTTCCTGCAAGATTCAGCAATCCGTTCAGTTCCTTCCATGATGCAAAGTTGATCCTTTCGGATATCTTTATTTCATCCGTGCCGAACTTCTTTGCCAATGCCTCCAGCAATTTTCTGCGTTCCTGTAGTTTTAGTCTGCGCACATCTTTGCCGTTGCACTCAAGCACATCGAACGCTATGTAAACGGCGGGAGCTTCCCCGATAATGCGGGAAGACGGCTTCTTCAATGACCTGCGGCGCTGAAGCGAGGCAAATCCAAGCGGCATTCCTTTTTCCATGCATATGATCACTCCGTCAAGGATCATGCCTTCAGGAAGTTCAGATTCTGCACTGCTCACTTCCGGAAACTTATCCGTAATGATCTCCTCTCCTTCTGACCACAAACAGCATTCACCATTCTTTCTTATCAATTGCGCTCTGATCCCGTCAATGCTCCACTCCGCAATCCATTGCTGTCTCTTTCCCAAATCCTCCGGAGGCCCTATCAGGACTTCTGCAATGCTGAAAGGAAAAGGACGCGTCAGAGATGCATCACTTTTGGAGCTCTCCAAAACATCAGAGTAACTTGCTGTTTCCGGATTCCACTTCCCCGATATT
>DAIQRO010000122.1:6152-9284 GCA_036786155.1 Bacteroidota bacterium | reverse complement strand
TGAATTTTCCTGAACATCCAGCTCGAGCCTCAGCTTCTGCTTGCCTGTTTCCTCATACATCTCCACGTTGCCTATCTTTATCCTCACAAAGGGAAGCCCCCGTGATTCATAAAGCTTGAGAAGTGAGGCAATGTCAGCTTCCAGCGCTTTGTCGTTCAGTACATCCCCGACTCCGGTTTCCATAGCCGATCTGATCTCGGCATCATTCAGCTCAATGTTTCCTTTTATGTCAATTTCGCCCAGCATCACTTCGCTTCCTTCATCCACAACGATCCCGATCTCCACCAGAGTGGAATCTTCATTGAATTTGACACCGGCTGATGAATACTTCATGTTCAGGAATCCGTCATTTTTGTATTTATTCCTGATGTTCAGAAGGTCGGCATTGAACTGATCCTTGTTGAACAAAGCGTTCTTCTTTGTGATCATGGAGGAGATCAGTTCCGAGTATGTGAAATGCCTGTTTCCGCTGATATCAATATCTTCGACACGCGTGAACTGTCCCGATGCACATATGGGAGATAAGAGATAAAGACATGCGGTTATATGAAGTGCAAGCTGTTTCAGTAGGGCTGTTTATGGTTCTTTGTTGGAAAGTTCAGAATTTATTTCGACAGTTTCACGAGCAATATGCGGAATGTTTGTTCAGCTTGTTTTCAAGAGATGTCCGGCGGCTATCCTTAATTTCAATTTGTCAGAGTAAGTTCAAGGCTTCACTGCAAACATCAGCGGCAGAAATTTCATTGATGTCAAGGTCAGAAGTAACGGCATACTCAAGGAGAAGTTCTTTATAGTCATGAATCCTGTTCTTAAGAGCCGGCGGATACAGCGTCACAATCTGCGGGGCAAGTTCTGCGGGATAAGGATTGAATCTGCCGAAATGATTTCCGTTGGAGATGCAGATTGCCTTTGCGTTAACAGATGCCGCAATATGCACTGCACAAGTCTCGTTTGAGATCAGCAGAGACGATCTTGCGATAAGGTTGAAGAGCTGAGGAAGAGATGTCTTACTCGTAAGATCTTCGATCTTGTCCACGCCCGAGAGTTCAATGATCTTCCCGGCGCTGTCGCTGCTGCTTCCGCAAATATAAAACTTTATTCTGCTTCTCTTTCTGATCTGCCTGCAGAGATCAGCAAAATTCCCGGCGCTCCACATCCGGCTCCTGTAGCCCGCTCCCGGGAACAGTACAATGTATTCGCTTCTGCCTCCGGAATGGTCAATATCATAAGAAAGCTTATCAATGCCGGTTGGAGTGCCTGTCAGCTCTTCCGCAAATTTCCTGTTAAGATAAAACTGAAAATGGCCACTCAATCTCAGTTCGCCGTTGTGTGAACCGTTTATTTGTGAATTTGCAGGATTCATTCTTTCTATGATCTTCTCCCTGTAGGACCTGAGTGAAACAGGTGAATTGTCGATTATCTTCCTTGCGCCCGAATGTCTTTTCAAAAAGTCAGAGGATTTTGTTTTCACATCTCCGGGTTCAAGAAGGGTATCAAAGCCCCGTGAATGTAATTCCAGCAGTCTTCCGTAAGTGTAAGTCCAATGTGACTTCTTAAGAAACCTGGAAGTGTCTATCCAGATGAATTCGTCCACATAAGCCGAATCAGCATAGACTGCCAGATCTTTCCATGCAATGTTGCCGCAAAGTGTAATCCTGCAATCTCTGAACCTTTCCGATTCCCGGATAGGCTTAAGAAAATTTCTGAAAAGCACATAGTCGCCTATGGAGTCAAGCCTGAGCATCAGAAGCTTGCTGCCGGTAGAAAGCATGCTGTTCCGGGAAAGGTATTTCCTGACAATTCCTATGGAAGCATCTCTCAGGAGCACTTTGGAATTTGTGATTATCACAATTCCTCCCGGGATGTTGTGGAATTGTGCAAGTCAGGATCCGTGACAGCTTCCTCAAGTTCGTTTATGCTTTCCAATGCTTTCCTGTACATGCTATTAAGAATCTTCCTGTCAACTTGTTTTGCGGATTCAAATGCATCAGTTAATTCATCCGGACCGTAAGGTTTCTTTACTTCCGTTATTCCCAGCACTTTGGAAAGGGCGGTGACTTTTGATGACCTTTCAAGTGATATGACCCTGCAGCCAGCCCAAGCGGCAGTAAGCAGTGCATGATATCTTGAGGTCATTACGGTTTCGTAATCCGAATAATGACCCACAAGCTCTTTGAGCGGTGTGTTGGAAAAATAATCCGGTGCGAAGAAGCGCGTCTTGCCCGGAAAAATTCTCATTCCGGGGGAAATGATCTTGCCGTAAAGTTCGCGCTCGAACATGCCCTTATCGTTCACATCGTTTGCAAAGAAAACCGAGCGCTTCTTCTGCGCGGAAATGTTCCGAAAAAATTTTCTGATGTTCTCAATTGATTCATCATCAGATTTTTCGTCATAATAGCAAAGTCCGAGCGAAAACTTCCTGATCTCTGAATTGCCGGCATTACCGAACATTGTAAAGAGCGATACGTTTGCAAGGTCAGCAGATGCCGAGACCTTTGAAGGCTCCATGCCGAAACTGTTGACAAGGACATCGCGGCTGTGTTCGTCTCTTGTCCACACTCTGTGTGCGTGAGAAAGGACTTTGGAATATCTTTCCTTTCTTGAAACCGCCTCTTCTTCCGCTCCGACTCCGAGCATGAACCACTTGCTGTCAGTCATTGACAGATTTTCAACATCCCTCTCCAGCTTCATGAGAAACCAGTCGCCTGATTTTGTCTGCACCGGAGTATCGCCAACTCCAATCCACACCGGGCATGAGTTTGCAACGATGTATCGTTTGCTCTTCTCAATGAAATCCACTGCAGGAAACCTGAAGTTCTGGCAGGATGAGTCTCTCGGAATGGTGCAAAATATCTTACCCGAACCTGACTGAAAATGGTTTATGAAACCGTCAAGCATCAGGTCATCGCCGATATTTCCCGCACCGTAGAAATCGAAGTTCAAAAAAGTGTCCATCTGTTTAAAGAAGTGTCAGATCAATCAGTTTCCCGGCCGGTCCACTTCAGACTGGTCAGCACAACGCCAATGTCCTTTCCCTTGAACTTGCTTAGCGCCGAGCCGCTCTCTATTACAGTGAAACTTACAACACCCTCTTTTGAGTCGAACAACTGAACATTCTCGATTTGTATAGAA
>DAIQRO010000122.1:5398-5961 GCA_036786155.1 Bacteroidota bacterium | reverse complement strand
AACTCTTTTGGAACTGAAAAAGACCTTTGTTCCTCTTCGCGAGTAAACGGCAAACCCCACGCTCATGCCGTTGACATAGTTTTTTACAGTGAATGCTAGGTTTATGTAGAATGGCTTCTTAACGTCAATGTCACCTGTCGGCTCTCCGTTCAGCCGGTCTGTAATGCTTACAGAAGTATAGTATGCTTCCTGCCTTTCCTCAGTGAACACAGCCGAAGCGCCGTTCTCCGTGCCTGATGCAAGATAAGCAGATACTACATCCTTGGCCGAACCGGTGGTTTTTACCGAACCGTTCTCCATCATAATGCAGGAAGTGCACAAGTTGTTGATCGCTCCCATATTATGGCTCTCAAAGAGTACAGTCCTTCCTTCCTTCTGAGATACATCCTGCATTTTTCCGATGCACTTCTTCTGAAACTCCGCATCGCCTACTGCAAGCACTTCGTCAACGATAAGAATTTCCGGCTCAAGATGCGCGGCAACTGCAAATGCAAGTCTGACATACATTCCCGACGAGTATCTCTTCACAGGCGTATCAATGTAATTGCCGATGCCGGAAAACT
>DAIQRO010000122.1:0-5388 GCA_036786155.1 Bacteroidota bacterium | reverse complement strand
GATCTCTTCGAACTTGCCCTTTATCTCAGTCTTGGTCATGCCCAGAATTGCGCCGTTCAGAAAGATATTCTCCCTGCCTGTGAGTTCCTGATGGAATCCCGTTCCGACTTCCAGAAGACTTGCGATCCGGCCGTTGATCCTTACTACTCCGGAGGTGGGGGAAGTAACTCTTGAAAGGATCTTCAGCAGGGTGGATTTGCCCGCACCGTTCCTGCCTATGATTCCGACTATTTCACCCTTTTCAATTTGAAGTGAAACGTCTTTGAGCGCCCAGACAAACTCATGCCCGTTCTTTGATTGCCTGTTGTTCACCGCGCCTATTTTGAGATACGGGTCTTCCTTTCCCCGAATGCGCGCCAGAAAGCGGTTGAAATCCTGAGCAATGGTCTTTGAAGAGATTATGCCTAACCTGTAGAGTTTGGAGAGTTTTTCTGCCTGAATCGCCGGTGTCAAATTGTCCGAAAGAGTTTTTTGCTGATTATTGCCTGAATGATAGTTTTGCTATCGGTGAAGCGCACTGTTGCCCTGAAATGCTGGATTTTCCAAAATGCTTTTCACTTACCGATCTCATTGCGTGTCTGCAAAGATAAGGTTTAGAATTCTTCATGTTAATGCATTTCTTTAAGCAAATTGCAAAATCAGGCACACTATTCTCAACCTTCCGGACAAACGCACTGCGCCTGAGAATCTCAAGGGATATCAATATGCATATTCCCGCGGTTCCGTCAAACATCTCTATTTTCGGAAGGATGACATTGCAACAGCTGTGAGAGGCGGTGGGAATTCAAATGCCTTGAATCTCAGCTTGAAAATGGCGAATTTCCCCCGATTTTTGGAAAGGTAAGATGCAAATCAAACAGGAGATCCAGCCTTCCTTTGGCATTATCGAGTCATCCTGCACCAAATAATTTCTGAGAATCAGCTTTAAACCATACGGCTTCTGCAATTCAGCTTCAATGCAGAGGCTTCGTTCTTTGTTTTGCAATATTGAGATGCACTAAAATCAGACAAAACCATTAACAGAATTCATGGAAAAAGTTGTTGTGGCAATTGACGGGCCTTCCGGAACGGGTAAAAGCACCACTGCAAAGTTACTGGCTGAAAAACTCGACTACATGTATATAGACAGCGGCGCGATGTACAGGGCAGTTACGTATGATGTTCTTTCGAAGAAGATCAATCCTGCCGATACCAGGAAGATCGTGGAGCTTGCGAGAAATGCAAGAATAGAGTTCAGGGGAGATGAGTTCTTTCTGAACGGCAAGAATGTGACAAAGGAGATCAGATCAATTGAAGTGACCAACAAGGTAAGCAGTGTAAGCGCTATAAAGGAGCTCAGAAAGATCCTTGTTGACAAGCAGAGAGAGTATGCAAAAAAGTTCAATGTAGTGATGGACGGCAGAGACATCGGAACGGTTGTCTTTCCGGAAGCAAAGTTCAAGTTCTTTTTTACTTGCGATCTGAATACGCGGGCTGCACGGAGGAGGCAGGACTTTATAGATCACGGAATGAAGATCCCCGTTGAAAAGATCATGCTTGAACTCAAGAAGCGCGATGAAATAGACACGAAAAGGAAAGAGAGTCCTTTGCGAAAGGCTAAAGATGCAATAGAGGTGGACACGACAAACATGATAATTGAGGAACAGGTGAACCTTCTGCTGAGAAGGGTACAAGGACTCGACTGAAACTGAAATCAAACCCCGCTTTGGGGAATCATTAACTAAACCACATTGCCGCAGTGGAAAGTGCGGCTTATGCCGGTGAGTTTCAAAACCGGCAGTGAAGGAGAAAAAACACAATGCAGGAAACAGAATCAAAGACTGAAACAGCCGAGATGACGGAAGCTCCGGCGGCTGATAAGACAGGCAAAGAGGAGAAGGACAAGATCAAGATCCTCGTAGATGACTATGACAGCAGTGAATATGAGCAGATGCTCAGCCTGTATGAAAGAACTTTCAATGTTATCAAAGAGAATGAACTGGTTAAGGGCAAGATAGTTGCAATTAACGGTGATGATGTACTGATAGATATCGGTTCAAAGTCAGACGGCAGAGTCTCGGTGAATGAGTTTTCAGATCCGGAAGAGATAGTTGTTGGAAATGAGATAGAGGTCTTTCTTGAGAAGATAGAGGACAAAGAAGGACAGCTTGTGCTTTCCAAGAAGAAAGCAGATTCGATGAAGATGTGGGACAGGATCGTAGAGGCGCATGAAAAGGGTACAGTGATCAAAGGCAAGTGCGTAAGAAGGATCAAGGGCGGATTTGTTGTTGACATCAGAGGACTTTCGGCATTCCTTCCCGGTTCGCAGATTGACACAAAGCCGATCAGGGATTACGATGAATATGTAGGCAAGACAATGGATTTCAAGATCATCAAAGTCAACAATCAGAACGAGAACATCATCATCTCTCACAAGATCCTTATAGAAGAATCAATGGCAGGACAGAGGGAAGAACTTCTGAGGACGATCCAGAAGGGCATGACCCTGAAGGCTACGGTGAAAGCCATTACGGACTTCGGCGTGTTTGTTGATCTTGGAGGACTCGACGGGCGCGTTCACATCACAGATCTCTCATGGGGTAGGATTAATCATCCGAGCGATGTAGTGAAGCTTGACCAGCATATTGAAGTGTATGTGCTTGAGTTCGATCAGGAGAAGAAGAGGGTTTACCTCGGACTTAAACAATTGCAGAAGCATCCGTGGGATGAGATTCAGAACAAGTACAAGGTCGGCGACAAGGTTTCCGGCAAAGTTGTTTCGCTCACAGAATACGGTGCATTCATAGAGATCGAGAAGGGAATTGAGGGGCTCATCCATATCAGCGAAATGTCATGGACACAGCACATCACAAACCCGACGCAAATGGTCTCCATGGGACAGGTTGTAGAAGCGCAGATACTTACAATAGATACGGAATCCAAGAAGCTGTCTCTCGGCATGAAACAGCTCACGCCGAATCCGTGGCAGAGCCTTCTGGACAGGTTCCCTGTAGGCACAAAGCACAAGGGTAAAGTCTGCAACGTAACTAACTTCGGAATATTCGTGGAGCTTGAAGACGGAGTTGACGGTCTTGTTCATATCTCCGATCTGTCATGGACGAAGAAGATATTCGACATCAACGAACTTTACAAGATCGGCGACGAGATAGAAGTAGTTATACTTGGTGTTGATGTTGCCAATCAGAGAATATCGCTTGGAAGGAAGCAGTTGCTTGAGAATCCCTGGGACACACTTGAGAACAAGTATAAGGTTGGTTCAGAGGCGGAGTGCAGGGTCATAAAGCCGATAGAAAAAGGCATCATTGTTGAGCTTCCCGAGAAAGTGGATTCATTCATTCCCGCTTCACAGCTTTCCACGATCATGATAAAGAATTTCGGAGAGCATTTCAGGACTGGCGATCTCATCAATGCAAAGATCATCGAGTTTGACAAGAACAACAAGAAGATAGTGTTGTCGGTGATCGAATATCTGAAGGATAAGGATCAGGGCGTCATTGATGAGTACATCAGAAGGTTCAGCCTTCCGAAAAAGTTCACGCTGAAGGATATTCAGGAGAAGACGAGAAGCTTCGAATCGGAGCAGATTGACTTCAAGATCGAGGACATAATCGGAGACGATGTGCCTGCGGCGAATCATCCTCCGAAGCAGGAGAAGGCAACCGGTGAAGCAAAGCCGGAAGCTGAAGCAAAAGCTGAAGCTGTAGCTGAGAGTCCTGCCGTTGAAAAGCCGGAAAGTGCGGAAGAGAAACCCAAGGAAAATACTGAAGTGAAGACTGAAGAAAAGGCATAGCTGAAAAAGTCGTAAATGCCTGTGCGTTTGTGCGCGGCCCGGCAATATATATTGCCGGGCCTTTTTTTTGTTGGCAGAATCCGCCGCCAAAGTTCAGGCACTCACTTTACAAGCACCATTGCCTTTGACCCGGAATACTGCCCCGCGGTTATCGCGTAAATGAATATGCCTGAGCTGAGATTACTGCCGTCGAACCTGTATTCATACTTGCCGGGCTGTAGGAGTGCACTTCTGTAACTTAGATGCTTTCTGCCCGTGACATCAAACACTTCCAGTGTAACATTGCATGCCTCAGGAACAGAGAATGCAATTGCGGTTACAGGGTTAAACGGATTTGGATAGTTTTGCTGAAGTTCAAATTCCTGCGGTGCCACTGTGCCCACAGAAGCAATGCCATTTGTCTTGTCATATCTGTAGATGTAATTCCCGCAGGCATAACCCAAAGTATCACCGAACAGGATGATCTCCATTATGTTCTGTCCGATGTTTGCATTGAACCACGATGAACCTCCGTCAGTTGTGCCCATTAGCGGATTATAAAATCCACCGATCCACCCGGTCATTCCGTTTATGAAACCGATCGAAGTCTCGTTGTAAGAAGGAAACGGCATCTCAAGCCAGGTTGACCCTCCGTTAGTTGTCTTTAGAAAGAAGCGTTCGGGGCTTCCCACCCTTTCAAGTGCAATGTAGCCGGTCTGGCTTTCAACAAAGTCAATCCTTCTGCCCTGTTCATTATCCCTGTTTCCCTGATAACTCAGGCTCCATGAACTTCCGCCGTCAGTAGTGACAAGCACTACTGTTCGAAAGAGGCCTGCGACCTGTATTGAGCCTGCAATGAAGCCGCGTGATTCATTTAAGAAAAGGCAATCAGTGAGGCCGGTTGCAAACTGGCTAAGGCTCCTCGTGATCCATGTTGTTCCGAGATCATTGCTTCTTACAAAGACAGGATCTGATGTTTCTCTGCCGCAACCGTATAAGATACTGCCGTTGAGAACATTGATGCACTGAAGCCCGCTTGGTGCAGGGGAAGGGAAATTAGTTACAAGTGAGAAGCTTGAGCCTCCGTCAGTCGTTACATGCAATACATTGTTCTTTGAAGATACCCAACCGGATTGTGCATTCAAAAATGCGACTCCGGATATGCTCGAAGGAATAGTTGCGGTCAATTGCCAGTTGAATCCTCCGTCAGTTGACCAGTATATACTGCCGTTGCTGAGAATTGTCCAGCCATTGAATGAATCAACAAACGAAACATCCTCGAAGGGTGTAAAACTGTAAATCGAATTGGGAACTTGTCGCCATGTGTATGATTGTGAGTTTACATTACCGGTTGCAAGAAGAAGTGCGGCGAACAAGAGTACACTGAGCATAATTCCCGAATAGCGCGAGAAGTTGAATTGGCTAATAAGAATTTTCATTATACTATCCTCCTCTATTAGATTAAAACTCTAGAAAGTGGATGCATGAAGAAAGGGCAAATTAGATCACCGAATCAGATTTGTGCGGTGTGTTTGATGGTTAACTCCCTCGTTCCCAATCTCCCGAGGCTGTGTGAAAACGAATACCGCGTTTGTCAGGGAATACACTTCAGAGTATTT
>DAIQRO010000387.1:0-2107 GCA_036786155.1 Bacteroidota bacterium | reverse complement strand
GAGACAGCATTGATAACAACTCCTCTGAACATATTATCGTAGAAATCCCTGGCCTGCTGAGCTGTTTTTCTTAGTTCCGTGACACTGCTTAGCCTGTCACTGCCCTGCGCAATGACCTGAGCTATGACAACAATCTGAGTATCACCCGGATTCACTGACATCGGACCAAAGCTCTGATAGAATCGCATGTCACCTGTATAAGTTGAGTTCCATCCTGTGCCTGTTACAGGGTCTCCGCTGTACATGAATCTTGTAGCTTGCCCGTTAACCGGGTTTATGTAGGATTCGCCGGTCTTCTTCAGTCCTTTCATTGTATTGTAAAGTTCCTTCATTGTATTTGGCTGCCAGGTGTCATCATGGAAGATAATGTTTGCGCTGAGTCGAGTTTCCCTTATGCCGGTCCTTAACCGGCTCAGTCTTCCTTCATAATACTCAATCGAATCACCGGAAGACCCTGTTCGGACGTAAGGAGCTCTTATCACTGCGAATCCTGTGGCCGGCGGGTTTGTTCCGTAAACCGCATCATTGTTATCGAAATTGTATGTATAGGAAAGCCTCATGCTTGTGTCGGTTGCCTCGGCATCATCTTCATTGTCCCCAAGATCATCGTCTGAAAAGTACGTTATGTAAAACTCATCCCACTGTCTGTTACTTCTGTTAATGATCCTGTACTCCTGATAAATGACATTCTTCAGCTCTTCAGGTTGATTGAAACAATATGTTATTTGCTTAACATCGCACATAAGCGGACTTGTTCTACCCGCATAGTGTCTGTGTGATTCAGTATAACTGTCAGTATATGAATAAAACATTGTCTGATTCCCGAAATCATTTGGCTTAGCTGTGCCTGTTGATGAGTCAAAGAAAACAGGCGCACCCTGATTGGAATTTCCAAGCAGGGCATTCGGCCAACCGGTCCTGTCCGAATCTCCTGCACCGAATACAATTTTGAATACTTTAAAATCCATTGTACCATTCCCTTGCGGGATTCCGCCGATTGTCTGCCCCGGAAGAAACTCTGAATCATAATCACAGACAGCAAGCAATGTATCTGATCCGACCAATCCTCCCAGTATGAGGCCCGAAGAAAATTTAGCATATTTGTTTGAACCCTTCGGCCATTCAAATCCACCGTTTGACTGGCTGTGATTGTTGAAACGGCCGTTATTCATGAACCAGGCGCAAATGTTATTTCCATTCAGATTCTTTTCATATGGTGACTCCGTCACATCGGCAGTGTGGAGGATAGTGCCGGCTTCACCAACCGCTATCGCTTTGTTGTCATAAGTAATCCGAAATGACTTCAGATCCAAAGCAGTATTGGTTTGAGTAATCCTTCCGTCTACCATGAATAATCCATCCTCTCCGCAAAGATACTGGTCGAAATTTATGCTGGGTTCATCCATACAGTACAGGTTCTCTTTTGTGTTTATTGTATAGGGGTATGCCATGTTGTTGTTCACTCTCCAGGTAGTTCCGCAATCCCCAACAAGAAGGTTGGATGAATACGATGCGTTGATGTTGGCTTTAGAATAGGTTTGAAGCCTTGTCCAGACTGAGCCGGAGTTTGAAGTATAAAGCAAAGTGCCGTAATCTCCTCCGGCATAGATCCTTTCGCCTTGCGGGTTGATCAGAAGAGTATTGATATCCGCGGTGTCAATGATCTGTGTAGTCCAGATGTTATTGGTGATCTTTGCATAGAAGCCGTTTTCTCCTGCAACATATATGCTGAGAGGAGAGATCCAGGCATTGACATACTTAAGGTCATGCGAAGTTACAGAGCTTAGCATTTGCCAGTTGTTGCCTTGGTCTGAAGATTTGAGGAGAGTGCCATTGGACCCGCACGCAAAGACTACACTGTCTGATCTGAAGTCTGCGAAATAGAGCTTTTCGTAAGTGGGGGAGCTTATTCTTCTCCAGCTCAAACCGCCGTCAGTGGATTGCAGAATTACGCCGCTGTCTCCCACTATTACAAACGTGTTCCCTGAGTATCCATATGAAGAAATTGAATTAAGATTGGATTCAGTGCCTGAAATTATCTGGTTCCAGTATGGCTGAGAAACTGTATCCTTAATGGAGAAAAAGAGCAGGGATGTTAATGTCGAAA
>DAIQRO010000121.1:0-9334 GCA_036786155.1 Bacteroidota bacterium | reverse complement strand
TTTCCTCTTATCAAAAATCCGATTTCACCCAATTTCTTAAACTCAATACCATTGGGACAAAGCTCTTCAATCAGATTTTCGATTATGTTTACAGATTTATTCATTATAATTCATTGTGTTGTCAGCACTTCCGTCCTGAAGCAATTAGTTAACTTGCATGGCCACAGCAAAGTCAAAAATTGTATAATGCTTTTATGTTTTCTGTTTTCTACCTCAAATATTTCCTTGCAAGAAGGACAATGAATCCATTCACACACAATACTCCCAAGACAATTTCTATTGATACTGCTATTCTTGTCGCAAGATCATGGCCTAAAGTGTTTTCGACTAGCCCAAATGTTGAAAATATTGTAAGACTCAAACCAGAAGTTAAATGGAGTCCAATTGGATCCTGTGATCAAGTAAGAGTAAAGGGCAGAAAAAGAAAGGACCAGAAAGAGAGAAAGCAACAGCAATCGTTGAGGTTTTTCACCATAACCAGTTGTTAATCTAAAAAACTTGTACAAGAGTCCGAAAGCCAAATATTTGGCATTCAATTTCATCAGTTGCCAGCCCTTTGACAGAATCTTTGGGTTGAATGTAGAATGTCCAATCTCGTTCGAGAAAATGTATTTTCTCTTTAAGGTAGCAAATTGAAAATCATAGTTAAGTTCATCTTTTGTGAAGTAAAGTTTTTCTGTAAGTAGCATTTCATAATATTGAAACTTACCAACCCTCTTTCGATCGCCGGACTTAGCACTAATAATATTTGCAAGTTTGCAGTGCATTATCATATAAGAATAGAAAAAACTAAGTTCACTAATTGACTTTGGTTGATCATCCTCTTCACTATTGATCCTCATTATAAAATCATTTGGTTGCAATAAATAGCGTCCTATAAGCGAATCAATTCTATGTAATGCCTCAAGATCATAATTTACCATTTGAAGCATCATACATAGGTCGTAATTATATTCAAGCCATGAATTCAAACTTATTATCTGTCTAATATCTGCATACATCATTATTCTTTCAAATTGTCGAAATAGAAAGCACGATTTGCTATACTCCTGATATTCAATTAACAAACTTGTTAGTCTCTGAAACTCATTTTGCAGTATTTTAAGAGATTCAACTAAAGTGGTGTAATCTATTCTAATGTTGTTTGGTGAAAAGTCTTCAGAACAATCTTTCAACAGTTTTGAAAATGCAATTTGAGCTTGAGCCAGGTCAAGCTTGGTAATGTCTGCAATTCTTTCTTTTAGATTATTAGGATTCATGCTTAGTAATGTTTGTTCATGTTAAAGCTGTGTCATTTCTTCCTAACTGAAGCAATTAATTGATTTGTTTCGGGACGGAAGTCTCCACACAAGAGTCAATATCTCCACCGCGTTTAGACAAGACTCTTCACTCAATCTCTCAGTTCTGTTAACATAAATATTCACCATCACCCTCAATCTCCGCCACAATTTCATCAATCGCCTTCCGCAGTTCATCCTGCCTTGCAACGATGCCGGCTATGTCCGCATTCAGTTTTTTTATGTCAATAACTTCCCGCGTGTCTTTCTGCGCCACATAAGAAGAAACGGAGATGTTGTAATCGTTTGCTTCTATGTCTTTGGTGTCAACTAATTTTGCAAAATGCTCTGCATCCTTCCGCTCCTTAAAAGCATTCAGTATCTTCGCGCGGTTTGCCTCGTTCAGCTTGTTCTTGTTGCCACCGCGCACAAACTCCGCCGAGGCGTCGATAAAGAGAACCTTATTATCCTTCTTGCTTTTTTTCAGCACAATTATGCAAGTGGCAATGGTGGTGCCGAAGAAGAGGTCGGGCGGAAGCTGTATGACTGCGTCAATGTAGTTGTTGTCAACGAGGTACTTGCGTATCTTCTGTTCCGCTCCGCCACGGTAAAGCACACCGGGAAATTCAACAATTGCCGCCGTACCGCTTGTGGAAAGCCACGAGAGCATGTGCATTGTAAATGCAAGGTCGGCTTTGCTCTTCGGCGCGAGCACTCCCGCGGGCGAGAAGCGCGGGTCGTTTATGAGAAGCGTGTTGCTGTCGCCCTCCCACCTTATCGATTTCGGCGGATTGGAGACGTTCGCGTCAAAGGGTTCATCGTCCCAGTGTTTCGGGTCGGTGAGCGTTTCGCCGTGTGCAACATCGAAGTGGTTGTAGTTTATGTCGTGCAGGAACATGTTTATGCGGCAGAGATTGTATGTGGTGAGGTTTATCTCCTGCCCGAAGAATCCCATCCTCACATTTTCCTTACCGAGTATCTTGGCAAACTTCAGAAGAAGCGAGCCCGAGCCGCATGCAGGGTCATAGACTTTGTTCACTTCTTTCTTTCCAACGGTTGTAATGCATGCAAGCAGTTCGCTCACTTCCTGCGGCGTAAAGAATTCCCCTCCCGACTTACCCGCAGTTGAAGCGTACATTGACATAAGGAATTCGTACGCATCACCGAAAGCATCAATTGTATTGTCGTAGTAGTTGCCTAACCGCAGGTCACCTATAGCGTCAAGGAGCTTCACAAGCTTCCGGTTTCTTATTTCAACAGTATTGCCGAGCTTATTAGAGTTCACGTCAAGATCGTCAAACAATCCTTTCAGGTCGTCTTCGCTGTCGGACCCCACTGCCGAGTTCTCAATATTCCGGAACACCCTTGCGAGCGTTTCATTAAGGTTGGCATCATTGCGTGCGCTGGCACGGACATTCACAAACAGTTCGCTCGGCAGAATATAGAACCCCTTTTCCTTTACCGTATCAGCTCTTCCGAACTCCGCCTTTTCATCAGAGAGCGCGGCATAGTCAAAGTCCTTGTTCCCGCTTCGCTGTTCGTCGTCATTTATGTAGCCCGTCAGGTTCTCGCTTATGAACCTGTAAAACAGCATGCCGAGCACATACTGTTTAAAGTCCCACCCGTCCACGCTCCCGCGCAGGTCATTAGCGATCTGCCATATCGCGCGGTGCAGTTCAGTGCGTTCCTGTTCTCTGGTTGTGTCGGTGTTTGGCATTATGGTTCAGGCAAAGTTAGATGACAATTTGAAAAACATGTTCAAATCCGAAGTAAGAATCAACTTTGAAAATCATGTACAAGCTAAGTTTCTAAATCATTTGCTCAAGAGAGCACAAGCGGAAACAGAAGCAAGAAAAACTGAACTTACCTTTGCACTCGATTATACTCAGGGCATGTAAAAGTCGAAAGTTTGATTTGAGCTTTCTGCTGTCTGCACGCAATTAGCAAACGCGTGTTACCGATTGCCTCCGCCTCCCCAGGCTTCATTGATTGTCTCCCTGAATAGCTCGTTAAGCCTTTCTGTCTGCGGCTGTGGGGCCGGACCTAAGGACTTCACATAATCTCTATTAAACTGTAACTTCTGTTCAAGGTAGTCGTTAAGAACCTTAATTTTAGGTTCATCATTCAGCTCTTCACCTGCTAGTTTCCTTTTTAACAAATTCCGAATTTCGGTTTTAACATTTTCTTCTGCAGCATGGCTATCCAGAAGTTTGTGAAACTCCATTGGCGCCATTGTACCGGTCTGCCTTATCCAGTCACAAGCAAGTATCGGCCTCAATACATAAAAGTATTTCTTGACTCTTACGATGTCCTTCTGCAAATACACTCTGAAATTTCCTTCTGCCATGTGTAAGTAATGATAAAGGCAGGATTTTGGATTGAAGAATTCACTTGTCAGCTCACGAAGTCTCTCTGCGGCAGAATAGCTCTGCAAATATACGATTGGACTTCTTAACCACTCCAGCATTGGCGGATTGGATTTTCTGAAGAGGCGCAATGCTTTTCTGAATTCCCATCCTGCTAGGTCAATACCGTTGGGCAGGATTTCTTCATGATTGTCTTTCTTGTCATCAATTCCCAAATACCAATCAAGATTATGAATGTAAATATATCTTACATCCCAATCGCTGTCAATTGAAGCAAATCCCCATGCGCGGCTTCCGCTTTCAACAGCATATAAAATTTTGACATCGCGCTGTTGTTCAATCCTAAACAGTTCCTTTCTAATCTCTTCTTTCATGGCATATTGAGTGTTGAGATGAGGTTGCATTTAAAACATCAGAGATTGGCGTTTGATCTGGATTTCAGTGAGCAATACTGCCGGCCCCGCAAAAAACCAATTGGAGAGATTTACATGAATAAATGCAAGTCATCACGCATGACCCCAATTTGCCATTATGCGTTCTGAATTCTGCCTTATGATACGTATATCCTTTCAAGTCCGTCATACTTGACAATCATTGCGTCTCTCCTGTATAATTCTGTATTGGAGTTTGTATTCATTGAAAAGAATTGAACAGAGGCAAAGTAACCGTCAAAGGGTTTTAAATGTTGACTCTTATCTTCAAGGCCAACCCACTTTCGACAATCCAGGTCACTATCATTTACAATATGTTTGACAATTATCCAACCTGTTTCATTATTCTTATTCTTAAACCAGATTTGCGGATTGACTTCGGGCAAGTCGCAGAATGACAGAATTTCACTTCCTTCTTTCTCCAATTCGCCCCGTACAACCTGAATTGCGAAATTGTGCAGTTCCCATTTAGACATTCTTGTTGGCTTACTGCTGGCTGAACTTAACGGGTCAATCTTCTGGCCTGTTCTTGCGTCATACAAGTTCCATCCTTGTTCTAATGGTAAAAGTTCACAATCACTAAAATCCTTGTTGACTATTAATGTTTCAATGAAATTGTTGGTTTTATCCCTGCATTCTATTCTGAAGGTGCAGGGGATTAAATTATTTTCTTCGCAAGCTTTCAGAATCCGGTCCTTTTGCTGTCGTATAAATGAACTGCCCTTTTCATCTATTATTTCTATAACTACTGAAAAAATTGAGCTCTTATAAGCGAATGTCAGATTGTCGAACGAAGGATATGTCAATTCATTCTTAATCCATTTGAACCCATCAACAATGGAGTTTGCATTATGCTGATTGTTAGCCTTGAATTGTTCCTGCAATTGAACACCTGCAATATGTCTTGCTCTAAGAAAGATTTCACTTGGATCAGGCCTGTCAATTAGGTATTGAATATCTGCGTATTTACTCAAACTGTATTGTTTTTAGATTGAAGAAAGCGCTCGCTAGCTTACTGCAAAAGCTAATTTCGGAAGAACAAAGTGTCTATTCAGAACAAAAGTTGATAGAAACTCTTCGATTGACTAAGAATGTAACATGCCAATTTTCAGGACATCCTTTTCCCATCACTTCTTATCAATTCATAGATCAAGTAAACCAAAAATTTCATTATATGGCGTGTTCAGGTCTATGAATTGGAAATTTAGAGATCTCTTCTCTTTGAGAAGATTGTATATTTTCCTGCTTTCGCTGTTAGATGACAGATAATATTCAACTGAAAATTCAGTGTCTGCCTGTGCGAACAGTTTTGCGTCGTTGGGAATAATGTTTCTATTTGTTAAATCAAGCATTCCACTTTTCTTTTCCTGAAATGCAACTTTTGCAAACTCCTCTGCCCGAATTGAGTGATCTATGTTGAAAGGAAGAATCTGTAGGTTTCGTAATGGCAGTTCTTGAATTTCTCCGCCAACACAATATTCGGCTATACTAATAGTCGAAATCATCATCATGATATCTTTCTGAATGAAGTATCGGAAATATCCATCAACGTTCCTGAACAATGCATCGTTCTCATTCAGGAATCGAAGAAAGAAGTTTGTATCGAGCAAAACTGATTTATGCATCATAACCGCCCCTGATCTCCTTCAACCAATCATCAGGGTTGATTCCGCCAATCCAGGACTTTCTTGCCTTATCTCTGAGGGTTTTCAGATATTGTTCATCGTACTGAGGTTGATAGTCAATTAGTTCAACGAACCTCAAAGTAGAAGTATCAATTTCACCGGTCCACGAATGCTGTTTCCCTTTTGCCCTAATGCCAAATGTCCTGTAAAGCAAGTTCTCATCATATTTCTCCAAAAAGCTGATGGGCGTTTGTATCCTCAACGTTCCAAATTCTTCCGTGTATATGTGAATATTGGCTTTTTCTTTGCCACCGGCATTTGTCAATTTCCCGTAGAAGTAAAATTCAGCGTCTGCCCAAATTGCTTCTGTTCTATGGAAATTGGTTGACTTGTCAATTGTTACGGCATTGCTACTGTCCAATGAAGTTTTGATGTTGAAAACATAATCACGTCTTGAAGCTATGTCCTGAATATTCTCAAACGCTTTGGCTGTGCTTACGTCAAGAAAGTCAATGTTCCCGGTCTGGCCTATTTGTCCAATTACAGCGTTGAAACCAATAATGAATTGAATTGATGTCTTGAATAGGTGTTTTACAGAACCTTCTTCGATTCTATAACTAATAATGGGTCTGTCTCTTTTCTCATTTGGAAACAACAAGCTTTCAGCGTTTTCGAGTATAGCGATGATATCCCGAATGTCGTAGTTGTCGGGGGTCAGGTCAAAGTTTCCATTTGAACCTTTTATTAATATTTCAACAATACCTATCTTGTCCATTTTAAGAAAACGATAGTTTCAATCAGATCGAACTGAAACTTCATACAAAATACAATTCCCGTTTCAGTTTCTCAATTCACGGAACAATCCGGGCATATCACTTTTCTATAACCTAAAGGGAATGACATCTATAGAAACTTCAAACTATACCACTGTACAATTGTCATCTTCATTTGAGTATGGATCCTTCACTGCGTTCGTCCGCTTCGCGTACTCACTTGTTCAGGATGCCAAACGAGGAATTGTAACGTTGCTTCTATTTTGCAATCCTGAAAATCCACTAATCCCGTAAATCCTGATCAACATCATTCCGTAAAACAAAAAAGCCGCATTAGCGGCTTTTTGAAATCGTGAGACCGGGTGGTTTCGAACCACCGACCCTCTGCTTAAAAGGCAGATGCTCTACCACTGAGCTACGGTCCCGGCTTACGTAAAACTGATATTATTTCTGCGCGAGATTAAGTCTGTTCACCGCTCTCAGCAGTGCATGCCTTGCTTCCTCTTTCTCCGCCGAGGTCAGGCCCTTCTTTTCAAGGATCTGCTCCGCCCTCAGCTTCGCCCTGCCGGCTCTGTCCATGTCAATCTGTTCCCTTGTTTCCACTGACTCCGCCAGCACTATGGCCTTGTTCTTGTTAACTTCAAAGATCCCGCCGCCTGTTGTGTACTCAAGCGTATTCTGCCCCTGCCTTATCCTGATCTTCCCGATCTCAAAAGACGAGATCAGCGGAGCATGGTTCTGCAGTACCTGGAAACTTCCCGCTGTGCCCGGTATCGTTACCGAATCAACCTCTCCCTCAAAGAGAGTGTTCACCGGACTCATTATCTCTAACCTGAAACTCATGTCTGTCAGTTATCTCCCTTAATCTATTCTGAAAGTTTCTTTGCCTTTTCAACGGCTTCTTCAATGGTGCCGACAAGATAGAACGCATTCTCCGGCAAGTCATCGTATTCTCCGTTGATGATACCCTTGAATCCTTTGATAGTGTCCTCAAGCTTCACATACTTTCCGGGCAGGTTTGTGAACTGCTCGGCAACAAAGAACGGCTGTGAAAGGAACTTCTGTATCTTTCTTGCCCTTGCAACAGTGAGCTTGTCCTCGTCGGAAAGTTCGTCAATTCCAAGGATGTTGATGATGTCCTGAAGGTCCTTGTAAGTCTGAAGGATCTTCTTAACACCCTGCGCTACGTTGTAATGCTCATCGCCAACAACCAGCGGATCGAGAATTCTCGATGTTGAGGTAAGCGGATCAACGGCCGGATAAATACCAAGCTCGGAGATCTTCCTCGAAAGCTCTGTCGTAGCATCAAGGTGAGCAAATGTTGTAGCAGGAGCCGGATCAGTGTAATCGTCTGCAGGCACATAGATCGCCTGAATGGACGTGATCGAACCGGTCTTGGTTGATGTGATCCTCTCCTGAAGGGCACCCATCTCTGATGCCAGCGTCGGCTGATATCCTACAGCGGAAGGCATTCTTCCGAGAAGAGCAGATACTTCCGAACCAGCCTGCGTGAATCTGAAAATGTTGTCAATGAACAGTAGCACGTCCTTACCCTGATCCCTGAAATATTCTGCGATCGCAAGTCCGGTCAAACCAACTCTCTGCCTTGCGCCGGGCGGCTCATTCATCTGCCCGAACACAAGTGCAGTGTTCTTTATAACCCCTGACTCCGTCATTTCAAGGTACAGGTCGTTTCCTTCGCGTGTTCTTTCACCCACACCCGCAAACACGGAATATCCTCCGTGATGCTTTGCAATATTATGTATCAATTCCTGAATTATAACCGTCTTTCCCACGCCTGCACCGCCGAAGAGTCCCGTCTTTCCGCCCTTTGTGTACGGCTCAAGCAGGTCAATGACCTTGATGCCTGTCTCAAACATTTCCTTCTTCGTGGAAAGGTCTTTGAATCCGGGCGCCGGCCTGTGAATCGGATATCTGAGATCCGTCTTTATCTCTCCCTTGCCGTCGATCGTGCCGCCGGTAACATTTATGAGCCTTCCGAGAACTTCATCGCCTACGGGAATTGAGATCGGTTCACCTGTATCAACTGCTTCCATGCCTCTTATGAGGCCGTCGGTCGAGTCCATGGCAACCGTCCTCACACGCGACTCCCCAAGGTGCTGCTGAACTTCCGTTATCAGCACTTCATCTTTTCCTTCTATATTCTTTCTCTCGATTCTGATTGCATTATTGATTGCGGGCAGTGAACCGCCGCTGAAATCAATGTCCAAAACGGGTCCGATAATCTGAACGATCTTACCCTTATTGATTACATTATCAGGCATGTGTATATGTGAGATTTTTTGTTGGTAAAAGTTAGTAAAGATAGGAAAATCAGCGCATAGTTCAAATGCAGTAAACCATGACTTTGGCACGGCTGAGAACCGTAAATAACTTTCTTACCATTACAGGATCAGAATATCTCCAAAAACAAAAAGCCCCGGCTCATTGCACTTGAACCGGGGCTCTTAACAAGGAAATCTTTTCGGACTTTTCTACTCCACCGTAACGCTCTTGGCGAGATTCCTCGGCTGGTCCACATTCGCTCCCCTTGCGGTTGCAATGAAATACGAAAGGAACTGAAGAGGAATGCTGTTGAGGATCGGCGCGAAAATCGGGACCGTCCTCGGGACATAAAGCACATAATCAGAGAGGCGCTTGATCTCCTCATCGCCTTCATTTGCAATTGATATGATCTTGCCTTTTCTGGCGCGTATCTCCTCGATGTTTGAAATTATCTTGTCATAGGTGCTGTCTTTGGGAGCGATGAACACGACAGGCATGTTCTCGTCAATCAATGCAATAGGGCCGTGGTTAATTTAGGCCGCAGGGTAACCTTAATCGTGGATGTAGGGGGTAAAC
>DAIQRO010000386.1:1933-2123 GCA_036786155.1 Bacteroidota bacterium | reverse complement strand
CTGAGCTCCGATCTCATGCCTGACTTTCTTCAGATCATCGGAAGCAATGGAGGCCGCGAGCCTTGAAATGCCTTTTACTTCGGCAAGTTTATGTTTAAAATTCATTTGTGAAATTGATAGACATATATATCCTCTGGTCATTCCTCTGAAATCTTGCATTTGGCATACTCTGCTTTGTAATTGTCTTCAT
>DAIQRO010000386.1:0-1923 GCA_036786155.1 Bacteroidota bacterium | reverse complement strand
CCTGTTCGAGAATATTGACAAGTTCATAGACCGAAAGCTTTCCGGACAGGATATAGCACAGTATTATCTTTACTTCATACCCGAGATCGTAAAGCTCATCACGCCGGTCGGAATGTTGCTTGCCACACTCTTTTCAACCGCAAGATTCAATTCCCTCTCAGAGATGACTGCCATGAATTCTGCCGGGATCAGCATCTATCGCTATCTGCTGCCGTTGCTGCTTGCGGGTGTGGTAGTTACTGCTGGTTCTGTTTATTTTAACGGCTGGATAGTCCCCTATTCAAATACAGAAAAGATCAGGATAGAGAGAGATAAGATCGGCAAGCATAAGACGCCCGGCATTATTGCGAATCTCAGCATTCAGGATTCTTCCAACAGAGTTCTTACAATAAAAAACTACAATGAGGTTCAGAAGACCGGCGAGAATGCTTCCATCCAGACCTTCACAGACGACCGACTCTCCAGACTGGCCAGCCGAATTGACTCCCGAAGGATAGGCTGGGACAGCATAGGCAGATCATGGATAATGTCTGATGTATCTATGAGGACATTTGACAGTTCAGGCCTTAAGAATTCAGTACCCCCTCCTCTCAGAATTACACCCGACAAGCTGAATATTAAGCAGAAGAATCCGGATGAATTGATTCTCTCCGATCTTCGAAATCTTATCAATGAAATGAGAAACAGCGGACAGGATGTAAGCAGAGCCGAAGTTGACTACTATTCAAAGATCTCGATCCCTTTTGCAAATCTGATCGTGATCATCTTCGGCGTATCTCTTAGCCTGAATCAGCGGAAAGGCAGTGCCGCAGTACAGTTCGGGATCAGCATTCTGATCACTTTTCTCTATTTGGGATTTGTAAAGATCTCGCAAACATTTGGCTACAATGGCGAAATAAATCCGGTACTCACTGCCTGGCTTGCAAATATCCTTTTTCTTTCAATCGGCATCTATAATTTCCTTCGAACAGGCTTAAGATCCTGATCTCAGTTGATCTTTTCCTCTTTCGGAGGGCCGGGGATCTGAAAGCCCATTGCGCCCGTATTGTGTTCGTTCATAAGAGGGATCTCGCCGTATTGCTTCTCATATCTTCCGATGTTCTCCTTCATTGCATTGAGGAAAAGTTTGGCATGCTGCGGAGTCATCACAATCCTTGAATGAACCTTTGCTTTCGGAGATCCCGGAAAGATCCTTGTGAAGTCAATTATGAATTCTGCCGGTGAATGAGAGATTATTGCCAGATTTGAATATGTTCCCTCCGCTTCCTTCTCTCCCAGTTCAATGTTGATCTGTTGTCCCGGAATCGCTTCGTCCCTGTTATCTTCGTCCATAAGTAATGATTTTTGCAGTCAAGATATTGCAAACTGCTGAAACATTCAAATTAGAATTTTTGGAAATTAGAAATGAACCGTATCCGGTGAACTTCAGTAATCAATCTCATCATATGTTCTCCGGCAAGCCTGTTCAGACAGGGCATGAATCAGCATTTATATCTGTAAGCAAAGCCATCATTCTTGAAATACCCTGAGCAAATTGGTATTTTTGCCCAAAACAAATGACTGATGAGCTTACTTGTAATCGGATCACTCGCGCTGGATACAATCGAAACACCGTTTGGCAAGGCAGAAAGGACTTTAGGCGGCTCGGCAACATTCATATCAACCTCAGCAAGCTATTTTACAAACCCTGTTCGTTTGGTGGGAATTGTGGGTTATGATTTTCCAAAGGAAGAAATAGAGTTCCTGAAGTCGAAGGGAATTGATATCTCAGGCCTGGAAATTTCTGAAACTGACAAGACATTCCACTGGCACGGCAAGTATGATTTTGACCTGAATACACGCGAATCGCTCGTTACAGAACTTAACGCATTTGAAAAGTTTGATCCGGTAATTTCTGAAGAATTCCGGAAGAGCAAATATGTT
>DAIQRO010000385.1:0-2124 GCA_036786155.1 Bacteroidota bacterium | reverse complement strand
GACAGCAACAACAATATTGTCACCGTCATTCACCGCAGGATTATCAACTGCAAACTGTACAGTCAGCCACGGCGTATTGATATTCTTTGCCTGTGCGGCAGTGTTTGAGTTGCTTCCGGTTGCAGCGTTAACATAAAAAGTCTCTGCCAGCAACTGCGAATTCATAACCTGAACGGTGATGAATACAAGCAGGGTAAAACGTAGAAGATTCTTCATACTATTCTATCAGCTTAATTTTTTATTCCGTCTTTATGGGTTGGAAGAGCTCTGAAATCCAAAAAGAAGAGAATCGTTTGAACGGTCTCCGGGTTTTGGGAGCAATGTAACATTTCAGATGTGCAAAATACTCTAATCAATATCAAATTTCAACAAATATTCCCCTCGGAAACATTCTTTCCGAATGAATAACTTCTTGCAGTCATAAACTGCTTAGAGTCCGGGAAAAAACATTAAAGTAAAGGCCTTTCTAACAAAATCCTAACAAGCCAATATTTCTGATTTCCGCAGTCTTAACATTTGAAAACTTCGCCCTGAACAGTGTTCTTATTCACAATGAATTTCCGGGACCAGATCGTCTGTGTTGCCACATACCAGCCTGATTCAGATTAGAATTCAATTTCTTTAGTCTTCACCAATGCGTAATTTTAAACAAAAATTGACTCAGAATGTCTGAAACTGTCTCACCGGCCGTTCACAAATTCTTCCATTCAATCATTGATTATGCCGGGCTGTTCCCTCCGGCCTCACTCAAACTCAGGGATGCATTCAGCAACTTCCTTAACTACAGGCAAGGATACTTTGCATGGCTTCTTTCCAGGTTCATTTGTCCCGCAGGTAAAGTAAGGGAACTATCTGAGCTTGTCAGCGCAGATCTCTTGGAAGATCCCGTTAAGCTTTCATTGCTTGCCGGTCAGTTTCAGGATCAGAATGAGTTCATCCGAAAATTCTCGGATGATATAACTTTTTACAGAGAATTGCCGCAAGACTTTCATGATTACGTCAGGACGGAGTCAATTGAGATCAGAATTCCCGACGAAATTGCAATTTCCAATGATAAGAACAGGATATCAGATTTTCTTGATAGCCTGACAGATGTAATAAAGGAAAACTTTGAGCACAGGGTGTTTCTGTTCTGCGAGATTCCAAGACTGGACAACTTTGATTCTCTTCTGAAGCACACAGTCAGGGGGATTGAACTTCACAATGAGAAGGCCTCTGATGCAGGTTTCAAACTGCGTACGGGAGGAACTGAAGCAGGGGATTTTCCTGACCCTGCAATTGTATTGCATGCAATCAGGCAATGCCTCAATCATAAGGTGCCGCTGAAATTCACGGCCGGCATGCATCATCCGTTCAGGCATTATGACTCGGGGATCGGAACCAAAATGCATGGCTTCATTAATGTATTTGGCGCCGGTGTTCTGGCCTTCAGGCATCCCGTGTCTGACCATGAGCTTAAGCAGATGATCGCTGACGAGGACGCGGAAAATTTCGGATTCTCAGACGGGCATTTCAGGTGGAAGGACTGGATCTGCACTCCTGAGGAAATCCACGGAGCCAGAAACAGCCTGGTAATCTCTTACGGGAGCTGTAGTTTTGACGAACCTGTGGAAGATCTTCTTGAATTGAAATACCTCACACCGACTTCCAACTAATACAATTCAAACAATGAAATCATTTCTGAAAGTTGATCCTGACTCTCACTTCCCTATTCAGAATATCCCGTTCGGAATATTCAGAAGAAAACCCGACGGGAAGCCGAGGGCGGCAACCAGGATCGGAGAAAAGATCGTGGACCTTTCGGTACTTGAGAAAAAAGGATTCTTCAGCGACCTGTTCCCGGAAGATGCAGGTGAATTCTTTGACCTGCCGGAGCTGAACAAGTTTATGGGCTCTTCAAAGCGGCTGGTTGCCGATGTAAGAAAGAGAATACAGAAACTTCTGAGAGAAGACAGTGAAGAACTGAAGTCGGATGATGCTTTGCTTAGAAGGGTGTTGATCGGCTGTGATGAATGCGAGATGTTGCTTCCTGCTTCCATCGGAGACTATACGGACTTCTACTCTTCCAGAGAGCATGCAACAAATGTCGGGATAATGTTCAGGGGAAAGGAAAACGCCCTGATG
>DAIQRO010000384.1:0-2147 GCA_036786155.1 Bacteroidota bacterium | reverse complement strand
GTCAAACTGGTTTGGAGTGATTGCAACCGTATAGGAAGGTTTGTTGTCAACAAGGATCTTTCCGTTGCGGTCATACATTATTCCGCGCGGCGGCGTGACGGTAATGGTCTTGATAGAGTTCTTGTCGGAAAGCCCTCTGAGCTCGTCAGCCGAAAAAAGCTGAAGATATGCAAGCCTCACTCCGAGGAGCGTAAATACAAGAGCTGCAATTGTTATGACTATCGCACGTTTCTTTTCCGGTTCCAACTTATATGGATTTCTTCAGATCGAATTTATTGAAAATGAGATTTGCCATGAACCCGATAACCGTTGTGTAAGCAGCAGTCGTAAGCACATACCTCAGCAAAATGTCGAGCAGGTTCAATCCCGATCCCTGATAATAAATGGCAAAGAATATGAAACTGCAAATCAGCGCACATATGAAAATAATTCCGACATAGGAAAATTTTCCTCCGCCTTCCGCCGGATCTCTCTTAAAATACCCCGCTACAAATCCGCTGACAGTATAGGCAAGCGCTGATAATCCTGTGAACGAACCGCTCAGAATATCCAGCGCCAGTCCGGCAAGGAATCCGCTGATCATACCGGCAATGTTTCCCCTCGACAGCCCGATGTAGATAACAAGCAACAGCACAATGTCCGGCGAGATGTTAAGCCTTGAGATGGATATCAGGCTTATCAGCGTGATCTGAACAAGTATCAGGACGGCAAATAAAAGAGCAAACTTTATATAGTCAGAAAAATAGATCAATCACTTGTCCTTTTTGAAGTATGACGACTCAAGGTCCAGTCTTTCTTTGTCGGGAAGGTGCTTGAGTATGAAGACTTCTTCAAGGTCTGTGAATGACACCGACGGCTCAACGATGATCTTCTTGAACAGGTTATCGAGATTTCCTTCCTCAACCACCGTGCCTACCGGTATCCCTGCAGGGAAATAGTTACTGTAGGGCGAAGTGATGATGAGATCGCCGGGCTTCACGTCCGCGCTCTTAGGCACGTTGTTTATCACAAGGTTTCCTGCCCCGTCATAGTTGAGTATGCCGTCAATCCCTTCTTCTCTGATCCTTCTCGGAGATGTTGAGATTTCTGTTGTAAAGGATCTGAGCAATTGAGTAATTCTTGCTAACAGACACCACTCTTCCTACAAGCCCGTCGTCCGTTATCACAGGCATGTTCACCTTCACGCTGTCGTTGTCTCCCACATTCAGCGTTATGGTGTTCCTTGCCTGTATCAGCGACTTGCCGACGATCCTTGCAATTACAACTCCGGAGATGTTCTTGTCCTTGAGCCCGAGCTCCCTCGAAAGCCGGATATTCTCAAGTTTCGTTTCTTTCAGAGAAGAGAGCTCGTTTGCAAGCTGAATGTTCTTCTCGCGAAGGAATTCATTCTCCTTCTGTATCTCAAAAACATTCGGTACAACAGACATACCGCTTTGCACTGTTCCCATTACACCGACAGCAACCGCCCTCAGAAATCTGATCTGTGCATTATCATTTGAGAAAATCAAAAAGAGAGATACTACAACCAGGAAAGTGAGGATCAGATAGTCCTTTATTCGGAAGAGAAGTAGTCCGAGTGTTTTCATTCAGTGTTTGATGAAGAAACGCAGTGCCTGTAAGAACGGGCTGAACTTCTGCCCGTCAACGCCTTAGAAGAACTTTCTTATATGTGTCTAAATTCTCGAGTACCTTGCCTGTGCCTCTTGCAACGGCAGTCAGCGGATCGTCTGCAACATGAACAGGAACACCTGTCTCCATCTTGATCCTTTCATCGAGTCCTTTGATAAGCGCGCCTCCGCCCGTTAGAAATATTCCCCTGTCAAGAAGGTCAGAAGAAAGTTCGGGCGCAGTTTTTTCAAGAGCAACTTTGACCGCTTCGATCATCTGAACAACAGGCGAATTCAAAGACTCCCTTATCTCCACAGAACTGACCTCCGTGATCTTAGGCACACCTGCGACAAGGTCCCTTCCTTTTACTTCGATTATCACTTCTTCCTTCTGAGGCATCACAGAACCTACCTGGCACTTGATCTCTTCGGCAGTCCTTTCGCCGATGAGTATGTTGTGATTGTTCCTGAAGAATCTGATGATGGATTCCGTAAGCTCGTCACCCGCGATCCTGATGGAAGCTCCGTTTGTAATGCCCG
>DAIQRO010000383.1:0-2150 GCA_036786155.1 Bacteroidota bacterium | reverse complement strand
CTGCAAAGCAATCTAAACTTCTTCGGAAATGTTTTTGGTTCGGGCTATTCATCAAATGTTGCTCTTAACAGTTCATCCACAGGCACGTTCAGCCCATATACTTCACTGGGAAATGATTACTGGATCGGAGGAGTGAATATCTTCAGTTCGGAAGAAGACAACAACATATACTACACGGGAGCCTCAGGTATCTCCCTCAGGAACGGGTACAACTGCCTGAATATTGAGAATCCATACAAGTATCACATCAGAGGCATTCTGACGGGAAGCTGTGATACAAGTGCTGTTGATGCAATAAACAATCACTGGTCAGAGGTACCTCCACTGCATTTGATAACCTGCAACTCAGCAAATAAGGATTTAAGCTATCTTCCTGATGCAGGAGGATGCGGGTATGTAATAGATCAGTCAGGCAGTGAGATAGTTGACCGTGAAGACGGAGTGATTGATACCGTGAAGATCAGCATATCAGGAGATGCCGGAGGCGAAGACGATGAGTCTGATTACGTCAGGGCGCTGATGTTCAGAAGACAAGGGCATACCGACAGCTCAAGAGTTCTACTTGAGCGATTGCTTGAAGAAAGCGCTGACACCGATATTGTTTGCAGATCTGTTGAAGAACTCTATCTTGTATCGGAACTAAGGGATACTCTCAATTCCAATCCTCAGACAAATTCCATATTCAGCCGTCTGAAGTATGAACTTATAGGACTCATTCAGAGAAATCAACTTAACTCACGAATTGTCGAAACTGCCTATTCTGTTCTTCTGATGTGTATGACAAAACTCAAAGACTACAACAATGCACTTTCGGGATATGACAACATAATTGACAATCATCCTGATCCTTTAAGAAAGATGACGGCTTCGTGGGACAGAGCCGCCGTACTTCTGATGATGAGCGGAAACGGAGGAGGTGAAGCAGGGTCAGACAATTCCGGATTAAGAAGTAAGTACGAATTTCAGGACGGCCCGTCTGACGTCATTGCAAAGAATGTGTTTCGTTCACTAGGGTATGAAGACAATCTGACGATTGCGACAGGCGAGATGTACCTCCGGAAGGTCAGCGAAACCGGAAGATTGAAATTCATGCCCGCCGGCAGAGAGGCATTGGAATCAAGAATCTCCGAAGATCTGAATTTGATCCTCGGGGGAAGAGAACCCAACAATAATGAAGAACAGTCATTATCAGAACCTGAATTTACGGTCTCTCTGAATTATCCCAATCCTTTCAATCCTGTTACAAGCGTTTCTGTTGAATTAAGTGTGTCCTCCACGCTTTATGCAAAAGTCTATGACAACACCGGCAGGGAATTGGAAACCATGTTCAACGGATATAAGCAGAAAGGAAGGTTTATGTTTAAATTTAACGGGAGCAGATTGTCAAGCGGAGTATATTATCTGAAGATAGGAAACGGAAAGACATTTGTGATGAGAAAGCTGATACTCATAAAGTGATATTCATGGCTTGACCAAATTTCGGATTTTTTAAGCGAGCATTCCGGGATTCACTCGGTAAGCACTCATGTAACGATACGATGTGGATTGCATCACATCTTTCCCAACCTCTTCAACCCCGTCACAACAATAAGCTACGATCTTCCAAACAGCGGATTCGTAACTCTTAAAGTATATGACATGCTCGGCCGGGAAGTGAAGACACTCGTGAATGAGATGAAGACAGCGGGATTTCACAGGGCACAGTTCAGTGCCGAAGGTCTTGCCAGCGGCGCGTACTTCTACCGGCTTTCCGTGAGCGGCAATGCGGGAGAGTTTGTTGCCGTGAAGAAGTGTGTGGTGGTGAAGTGATTCTTGCTGTTGCTAATATTAACTAGCCAAGGCAACGAACAAGAGAATCAAAATAATTGGGGAAATAGCAAAATGCGTCCAAAGAAATTGGACTGAAACAGGTTGAAATCCAGCAGCAATATAACTAAATGAATTGTCATTGCAGAATTTATGAGCCGTTTTGGCCGGGAATATCCGAAAGGAAATCTTTGACAATTGGAATGAAAGCAATTACATTGCTAGCAAACATTAGAATCAAAATGAAACAACTCTTCGTTTTTGCCATATTACTTTTTCTGGCAACCGATTCAAGTGCACAAACTATTACCTGGCAGAGGTCCTATCATGGTCTTGGTCCCGCA
>DAIQRO010000382.1:0-2154 GCA_036786155.1 Bacteroidota bacterium | reverse complement strand
CTCGCCGAATTTCTTCACCCTCATATCAAGCAGTTTGTCTTTCTTAAGTTTTGAAACCTGATTCAGTTCCTCGATGAGCGCACGCTTCAGCAACTCTGCCGCCTTGTCATGGTCTCTGTGCGCTCCTCCCGGCGGTTCCTCTATTATCCTGTCAATTATTCCGAGCTTCAGCATGTCTTCTGATGTGAGCTTCAGGGCTTGTGCCGCCTGCTCCTTATAGTCCCAGCTTCTCCAGAGAATTGATGAGCAAGACTCCGGGGATATTACCGAGTACCAGCAGTATTGCAGCATCAGCACCCTGTCCCCTACACCGATTCCAAGGGCCCCGCCTGAAGCACCTTCACCTATGATTGCCACAATTACAGGTACCTGAAGTCTTGACATTTCAAACAGATTCCGCGCAATCGCTTCCGCCTGGCCGCGCTCTTCGGCCTCAATTCCCGGATAAGCTCCCGGCGTATCTATGAGTGTGATCACGGGTTTGCCAAACTTCTCCGCAAGCTTCATAAGGCGAAGCGCCTTCCTGTAGCCTTCCGGGTTAGGCATGCCGAAGTTTCTGTACAGATTCGATTTCGTGTCTCTTCCTTTCTGCTGTCCGATGATCATGACTGTGTGTCCATCAATATCCGCGAAGCCGCCGACAATTGCCTTGTCGTCGCCATAGTGCCTGTCACCGTGAAGCTCAATGAAGTTCTCGGTCATCAGGTAAATGTAGTCGAGTGAGAAGGGCCTTTCGGGATGCCGTGCAAGCTGAACTATCTGCCACGGTGTCAGCTTGGAGAATATTTCTGATCTGAGCTTGTTGACCTTGTCTTCAAGTATTCCGATCTCATCGGAAATGTCAAACCTTGAGGACATGCTTCTCATTTCCTCGATCTTCTTCTCGAGCTCTATGATGGGAAGTTCAAAATCAAGCGTGGTCTGTACGGCCATATCAGCTCCTGTTGTTTTTAAAGGTCAGAAAGAATGTCTTCAGAAGTATCTCCATGTCAAGTGCAGTTGATTGGTTCTTCGCATAAAAGAAATTCAGGTTTTGCATCTCTTCTTCACTCATCGAGTCATAATAATTCAGTTGTATGAGTCCCGTAAGCCCTTTCTTGCCGATGAACTGCGTATGTTCTTTCTGAAGCCAGACAGGATAGCCAACCAGGCTGTATTTGCCGGAGAACACCTGTGGCAAGAGCAGCAATTTTGAAAAGGGCCTGGAAAGCGTCTTTCCGCCGAGGCTTCTGTAAAGTTGAACTGCCGGATAGACAGTGGCCAGAAGTGGCGCGGAGAGCACTATATCCATTATTCTTTTCAAAAATATATTCATTTTATTGTTAATATTATATTCAATTTCTATTAGGTTAATCTCGTCAATACTGCTTGCATTCAGCTTTGAAAGTATGAGCTCCTTGTCTGAAGGAATGATCCTGAACCTCACGTTTCTGTTACGGAACCTCCACATGAGGTCGAGTATCTGCTGATTCGAGAAACTCTCATCCGTGAATATCACTTCATGCACATTGTTGATCTGTATCTGTTCCTGAAGGTCAAAGATCCTGTTCTTCTTTTCGCCTGCAAATCGGAGAATGTTATATTTCGCGTTGAGCTTATCTTCGCTGTTCTGGCTCAGCTTGCCGCTTCCGACCACAAGCAGGTTGATCTTGTTCAGAAGGATGTTCTTTTCCTTAATGAACAGGAACATGGAATACACCCATCTCCATGACAGAAGGAAAACAACAGCAAGTATTGTGGAGGCAAGTATTACACTCCTTGAGAATGCATATTCTTTGAAGAAGTACGTGATGGATGAATTGACGAAGAAGCCTGCAATCACTGCGTTGAATGCCCTTGCAAGAGAAAGCCTCTTCTTCTTGGTATAAAGTCCGAACAGGGCGAGCAGTATTATCCACACTATCACATAAACCGTGATGATGAAAAGATAGTCTTTGTTCGGGAATATGTTTAACCTGTTCCTCACTGCAAGTATGTATTCGGCATAAAGAAGCACAGCATCCAGGACCGTAAGCAGGAAATATCCCAACAGTCTCTTGGAATATGAAGCTGATGATCTTATGATTATGCCGGCCTGAAGAAGTGGAGAAAGAAGCTTGGAAAATCCCGTCAGGTTCTTGCGCACTAAAATGCTCGTCGCGCCGTAGAAGTTGT
>DAIQRO010000381.1:0-2162 GCA_036786155.1 Bacteroidota bacterium | reverse complement strand
GGCTGTCAGCCCTCCGGTGTTCAGATCATAACTCGATATCCTGTCTTCGCGGTAACCCGATATTCTTCTGAAGCCGCCCTGATCTGATTTTGACACTGCCTGAAAGACCTCTTCCTTCACAACTAGAAAGGTCCCGTCTCCGCTTTCTGTTATCACTGCTTCCTTAATGTCATCGGCGCGGTCCTTCATTGCATCCTTCTTCATGGGATTGCACGAGAATAAGAGAAGTGCAAGGATCAGGTACTGAAAATTTTTTGGTTTCATGATCGGGCAAATTATAGATTTTCATTCATTGAAAAAAGCGGATACTTTAATGCACCCGCCGCCGGCCGGCTGATCCGGATGGCTGAATGTGTTACCGGCAGTGCAATGATATTTCTTTTCGCGGAAATATGGACTTTCTTTGCGGAGAAGAGTTCATCACAAGAGTTAAGCTATGCAGAATGGATATGAAGATCATCGATCTTACATTTGAGACGTTTTCTTCATCAGTTTCAGGAATAGAGAATTATGAACAGGTACATCCTGCGCTGTTTTCCCATTACTTCAGGTACTGGGCAGAGAGAAGCAGATTTCCCGGCTGCATATTGACGCGTGACAGACTTTCTTTTCATGTTAATCTTGTAAAGGACGGCCTCCGGTATGCGGAGAGAAAGATTACATCCTTCGGCCTTCCGTTGGATGACATCATGGTCATTCTTTTCACGGGACAGAATACATCCAACGGCCATGCTTTCATGAACGAAGGCCGGATGATCGTTTGGCTTCCGGTTGAAACTTACCATACTCCTCTTCAGGCTGAAGTCTTTGCAACTCACGAGATCATTCACGGGATCCACTACTTGCTTTCTCCCGCATTCATGTTCTGCACAGAGGATGAAAGGATGCATACGGGCCGGCAGCTCATCTCTGAGGGCATAGCCACATACATAACAAAGCAGGTTCTCGGAATTTCTGACGGCGTCTCTCTTTGGGCAGATTATCTTGACGGAGAGAAGTTCGGCGTATGGTTTGAAGAATGCAGTAAGAGGGAAAAGGAGCTGAAAAAATATTGTCTTGAACGGTTTTCATATTCAGGAAGTGATGTGTCCTTGTTCTTCGCAAATGATCCGGACGACATATTTTCTTACAGGGCAGGTTACTATTTGGGATTGCAGTTTGCAAACTGGTTTGCAAAGCAACTTAAGAGCGATCATGACTTACTTTGTACCCGGCGATCCGAACTTGAGCAGGCGGCACTGCATTTTTTGTCCGTTTGATCTCAGGGAGCATACTTGACCTGTCACTTCGCAGTACCCGTAAGGAGCATAGTCCGGCCCCCTCCCTGAGAGGAAAAGGGCCGGGTGAACTATGCTTGCTCAATGCTAAGGCCTGATCACAGATACAAAGTTCGCGGCGTTGTTGTCTGCCATAAGGAAATCGGTTCCGTCAACAAAGCCGTCGCCGTTGAGATCTGTCGGAACATAACCGGACACATAGTTTCCCGCATCATTGTCAACAGAGCCTGCATCTGTCGCGTCAATTATTCCGTCTTCGTTTACATCTCCTGAGTAAATTCCAAAACGCATAGGTGATGCATCTATCTGCATAGTGTTGCTTCCGTACGCCTGAGATGCCGAAGCTGACATGTCATAGACTGCCGCGCTGTTGCGAGAGAACGCAAGCGGAACAGAGCTCCATGTCTCAATGCTGTTCCTGTGCTTTACGGCAAAGTAGTAACTTCCGTCAGGCGCTGTACCAAACTTCAGCATCAGGCTTCCTGCCGGTGAAACCACACCGCGGCTCTGATCGGCAAGAGCATACGGGGATGTTGGATTCCTCAGCTCCACTGTTACAGTGTCGCTTGTCTGCAAGTTGCTTTGCTCATTGTACAATCCCGCAATGAATGCCGTAAGGTTCAGAGTCATTGCCGGAGATGCGGCAACTGCCACGGGGCCTTTGTTGTAGTGCACGTCCTGCGCAACGATGAAGTAATAATACAATCCGCCCAAAGGTAAAGCGTCTATGTATGTCGAATCGGTTGTGGTTGCGAAGACCGGTTCGGTATCCGGATCGATCGTTGGCGAAGTACTGCGGTAAAGCAGATATTCGCGAAGGTCCGGTGCAGGGTTATGCCCCCACGTCAGTCTGACACTTCCCGATCCTGCAATCGCACTGAACGG
>DAIQRO010000120.1:7264-9509 GCA_036786155.1 Bacteroidota bacterium | reverse complement strand
CATCATCATGGTCCACAACCATTTTCCTCACGATCCAGTATATCTTTTTCTGATACTTTCTTATAAGAATGTTGAACGCATTTTGCGATCCGTTCCTGAAGGCTTCAATTATCTCAATATCGTCACTCTCTATGTCTATTTGCCTGTCGCCCAATTCGCAGTTAAGGTCCTGTGATTGAATTCTGTGTTTTCGCCTGAATTGCCTTCACTCTAAAGACAATTTCCGGCTACTTTTGGTTTAATGTTCACTCCTGCCGCCTACAATCAGCCTGTAGGTCTTCCATTCATTCAAATGCTTTGCACCGAGCTTCTCATAGAAGTCTATAGCATTCTGATTCCAGTCCAGCACAACCCATTCCATCCGGTGACAGTCATATTCCTTAGCGATTTCTTTCAGCTTATCCATGAATGTCTTTCCGATGCCGTGCCTCCTGTGATCCGCGCTGATGTAAATATCCTCAAGATAAAGAGTCTTCTTTGCATGAAAGGATGAGTATGTGAAAAAGTAGAATGCGTAGCCGACGGCTTTCCCGCCAATCTCGGCAAGAAGGACTCTGAAAAGAGGATTTGGGCAAAAAGCGTCATTTATGAGGCGCTTCCTTGCATCATCATCCGGCGGATCAAGTTTCTCAAAATCAGCCAGCTCTACAATTAGCCGGATGATCTCATTTGCATCATCCTTCACAGCAGGGCGGATTATGATTGCCGGCGCTCCGTCATTGTTCATATTTTTTGTTTAAATGTTTTCAATTCGGGTGATCAACTAAGACGCGGAAAGTCTGCTTTGCACAATACTCGTTGCGCATTGTGGAAGAATATTGCGAAACTCCTTCCTTCCGCGTGCATGCAATCGAATGCCTGAAGATCCGTGGCTTTAAAATAAAGTTAATAATGCTTAATTTCATTGAAAATTCAACGATTACCATTTGTCCACATTTGTAATTAGAACCGCATTTGCCGCAATTTTCATTTGCCTGTTGTTGCCGCCAAACTACTCCAGCGGATTTGATGATTATGAAAATGCCAAGTGCAAGAGAAAGCTTGCATCGCTGGATGCGGCCTGGGCAAACCTTCCGCTGAATCAAGCGATGGTTGAGATCGGAAAGTCGTTCATGGGCACACCTTATGTAGCAGGAACGCTTGACGAAGACCCTAACCGCGAGAAAGTTGTGGTACACATTACAGGACTTGACTGCGTTACTTTTGTCGAAAACTGCCTTGCGATGGGAAGGCTTCTCAAAGAAGGAAAGACTGATTTCGATTCCTACGTGAAGGAACTTGAGAGGATAAGGTACAGGGGCGGGGCAAACACCGGATACACTTCGCGGTTGCACTACTTCAGCGACTGGATCTATGACAATGAATCAAAAGGCATTGTAAAGGACATAACCGGGGATATCGGTGGTGTTGTTTATGACAAGTACATAGACTTCATGTCAACTCACAGCGGCTCTTACAAACAGCTTTCGGATCCCGAAAACCTTGCGAGCATACAGGAAGCCGAGAATGCGATCAACTCCAGGGAATCGTTCTACATTCCGGAGAACATGATTGCATCTGTTTACGACAAACTGCAGAGCGGCGACATAATCGGAATCACATCAACTTTGGACGGCCTTGACATTGCGCACACGGGGCTTGTTTACAAAGATGAAACCGGCACATATCTTCTTCATGCATCTTTGAAGAACAAAGAAGTTGAGATCTCCAAATCGGAAATTCAGGAGTACATAACTGCGAATCCCAAGCAGGACGGGATAATGGTTGCCCGTGTTGTTGAGATGAAGTAACTCATGGGTTCCGGAATAATTCTGGCAGTTCTTTTCTACATGATCGGTTCCATACCGACTGCATACTTATATATGAAGTTCCGCCGCCGCCGGAACATACTTGAGGAAGGTACCGGAAATGCCGGAGCAATGAACGTATATGAAGTGACGCACTCAAAGGCCGACGGAATTGCAGTGCTGTTCATGGACCTGCTGAAGGGCTTCATACCTGCGTTTCTCTACCTGCATGTATTCAAACCCGACGGCTTTTCGTTCGCGGTACTTGCCGGGGCTTTGGTCATGGGGCACAATTTTCCTGTATGGACAAAATTCAAAGGAGGCAGGGGACTTTCATCGGCGGCCGGGATCTTGCTTGCGGCCGATCCGGCGCTTGTCGGAATTTGGCTGGTTGTGTATTCAGCTACAAGGCTTTTGGTAAACAACGTACACTTTGCATCAGCGGTGGCATTGGCGGC
>DAIQRO010000120.1:2459-7122 GCA_036786155.1 Bacteroidota bacterium | reverse complement strand
AAATCATAAACAAATAACAGATGAGCAGAAACCCACAGATCACTGACATCAGCGAGCTTGATGAAATGGCAAGACAGATCAGGAGAGACCTGATCCACATGCTTGTGATCGCAGGCACGGGGCACTCCGGTGCGCCTCTCGGCATGGCGGACATATTCACGGCAATGTACTTTAATGTACTGAACATAGACAGCAAGAATCCCGAGTATCCGGAGAGAGATTATTTCTTTTTGTCAATAGGACACATCGCGCCTGTATGGTATGCCACGCTTGCGCGAAGGGGATTCATTCCGCTTGAAGAGCTGAGGACTCTCAGGCGAATCAACGGCAGACTTCAGGGACATCCTGCTCCGCCTAAGACGCACGGCGTTCCGGGGGTTGAGATCGCTTCCGGATCTCTCGGGCAGGGATTGTCTGTAGCGGTGGGCGCCGCTCTCGGCCTGCGGCTGAACGGCAAGGACAATTATGTTTATTGCATAAACGGTGACGGAGAACTGCAGGAGGGTCAACTGTGGGAAGCAATGATGACTGCAGCGCATCACAATGTTGACAACATCACCATGATCATTGACAGGAACCGGTGCCAGATAGACAACCGTACGGAAAGTGTTCTTAAGCTTGAGCCGCTTGCAGACAAGCTGAAGGCATTCGGATGGCACGTCTATGACATTGACGGGCATAACATGAAAGAGATCATTGACACACTGAACGAATCAAAGGCAGTGAAGGGAAAGCCGAAGGCGATCATTGCAAATACATTCATGGGAAGGGGAGTGTCGTTCATGGAAGACAATTACAAATGGCACGGTATCCCGCCAAATATGGAACAGGCGGCGATTGCCATTAAGGAACTTGCTCCAACGAAGTTCGGAGACTTCTTTGATCTTGAAGAGATGGCTGAGATCTGATTTCCTAAAGCAGTGATTGTTAAGCCCTTCAGTCCAAGAGTCGGGCCGGTAGTTCATCCTCTGGGAAAGATCTATTTTAGTGATGTTGAATCACTGCGATTGCAGGGATCCATTTTACCGCTTGCAGAATACGTTCGAAAGCAGTCTGAATTGATCAGCAGGTAGGAAAGAAATTCTTCACTCATACAGGTATCAATTCTCAAAGATAGCTACGAGCGGTTTGTCCATTCCCGTAGTCAGACAAGCCCTGTACATTCCTTCCGAGTTGAACGGCATTGCTACATTGCCCAGCCGGTCAACTGCAATCAGTCCGCCCTTTCCTCCGAGTTTTCCAAGCGAATCATGAATTGCTGACCGCGCAGATTCTTCCAGGCTCCATCCTTTCATTTTCATCAATGCTGATACTTCATACGCTGTCACGGCACGCATGAAGAACTCTCCGTGCCCGGTGCACGAAACTGCGCAGGTTTCAATATCAGCATAAGTGCCTGCTCCGATAATTGCACTGTCACCCACACGCCCGGGCCACTTGTTTGTCATGCCTCCGGTGGATGTGGCAGCCGAAAGATTTCCGTGCGAATCCAATGCTACGGCGCCGACTGTTCCAAGCTGTTTGTCGTCTGAGTGGTCAAGAATGATACCTGCTTTCGACCTAGCTTTCTGAAGCTGATCAAATCTTGCCTGCGTGAAGAAATATTCATCATTCTCCGGTTCAATGCCGTGTTCAGCGGCAAACTTCTCAGCGGCGGCTCCGCAAAGAAAGATGTGCTCCGTATTCTCCATGATAAGCCTTGCAAGCACAACAGGGTTTCTGATATTGCTAACCAGAGACACCGCCCCGGCCTTTTTGGTGAAGCCGTCCATTACTGTCGCGTCCATCTCGTGAGTTGCATCGCTTGTGAAGACAGATCCCCGACCTGCATTGAAGAGCGGATCATCTTCAAGAGATCTGACCGCTTCTGTAACCGCGTCAAGAGCGCTTCCGCCTCCCGTCAGGACTTTCCATCCGGCCTGAATCGAATCATTCAGAGAGCGCATATACTTCTGCTCAAGCTCCGGTGTTAGATTTGACCGGAGGATTGTGCCTGCACCGCCGTGAATTGCAATTGAGATCTTCTTCATAGAAATAAAAAACCTTGCCGGAAACTAATCCGGCAAGGCATGGAGAATTTCAGTTATGCTGAAAAATTATCTTCTTTGGAATTTCTCTTCTTCAAGCGTGAATGTCAAAGAGATGATGTGGCTGTCTCCGAGTTCTTCGAGCCCGTCAAACTGATTATAAGAGTAATCAATGTTTACCTTAGGCAGTTTGACTCCTGCTCCGAGCGTGAGATTGCCAAGATCGTTGTATCCAGTCCTGATGCTCACAAGATCGCGGAAAGAATATTCAAGGCCCGCATGCATGTCAAAGCTTACCGGACCGAGGTTTGCATTGGCACTGCTCTCCCTGCCCTCAAACCTTACATCAAAATCAACTGCCGGAGTGAAAGTGCCGCCGAGCCAGTCAACCTGATATGCCGTGCCAAGCTTGGCTGTCGGTGAAATCACTTCATTCTTGCCTGTTGACCATGAAAGATATGTTGTAGTGATATCCATCAGGTTAGCACCGAGGAAGAATCTTCCGAACGGGTTATAAGTTGCGCCGAGATCGAATCCGAGTCCCCATGCGCCTTCATCGCCGAGGTTTCTTGAGATCACTTTGAGATTTGCGCCGTAGGAGAATTTTTCGTTTGCTTTCTTTGAGTAGGTGAGATAGAATGCGTAGTCTGAAGAACTGAACTTTGTGATCTTATCGGGATCGAGCCTTTCACCCGGATCAAGCACTCCGTTTCCGTTAAGGTCAATGAGTGCGTTTCGCGTATCGGAAATATCATCTATGCCCATGCGTATCACGCTCAATCCAAGAGAGGCCGTTGAGCCGAAGGGAATTCCAACAGAACCATAATCATAATTTATCAGACTGCCGAACTGTGCATCATGCATCAGTGAAAACTGCGGATAGTTGATCTTTGAAAGCGCACCCGGATTCCAGTATCCGGAAGTGACATCATTTACAAGAGCCACATAAGCGCCTCCCATGCCTTTGGGCCTGCCGCCAACACCAATAGACAAGAATTCACCGGCATACTTATTACCGCTGCCTTGCGCAAAAGATTCAGCGAAAGCCGTAAGGGCAAGCAGAAGAATAAGCGGAACGGATAACTTCAGTTTTCTCATTTCTTAGGGGGATTTTTGACTTTTCTCAATGTGAATTAACCGGTACGGATAGTATCAGTGGCAGTGTTTGATTTATTCAATAATCACAAAATTATACTGTTAAGTCAATACCAATTCCTTTTGTCAAAGAGGCGAACAGAACAATTTTCATACCGCCGTTAGAATAGCATCAAAGTTATAAAAGTTCATAATCGTAAGCCGGAAGAGGTGTATCAATCATCTAAGGATCTCCGAGGAACGCCATTTGGGATATTAGCATTTACTATCAAGTCATTTAAGTGTATTTTATTTCAATAATAACTCCAATAAACAACTGATGAAGAAGTATTTTGTATTCCCGCTTTCGATAATTCTGCTTGCAATAGGCGTTTTTGCGGGGATGAAGATTCAGAATGCTGTTTCTGACGACAAGCTCAATCAGCAGTTAAGAAAGTACAAGGATGCCCTTGAGATAACGTCAAGATACTATGTGGACGATGTGGATTCGCAGAAGCTCACGGAAGATGCGATAAAAGGAATGCTTGAAGGCCTTGATCCTCACTCTGTTTACATCAGCGCCGATCAGCTGAAGAGAGTGAATGAGGATTTTCAGGGCAGTTTTGAGGGAATTGGCGTGGAATTTGATATAGTTAACGACACTCTTACCATAGTATCGCCGATAAGCGGCGGCCCGTCCGAGAAGCTTGGAATTCTCGCCGGGGACAAGATCGTCAAAATTGACGGACAAAGCAGTGTTAAGATTGCGAGGGACGACGTTCCCAAAAAACTTAAGGGACCGAAAGGCACTAAGGTCAACATTACTGTCATCAGGCCCGGACTTCCGGAGCCGCTTGAGTTTGAGATCACAAGGGATAAGATCCCTATCTACAGCGTGGATGCTTCGTTCATGTTCAATGATGAGATCGGATATGTAAAGGTATCGAGGTTTTCAGCCACCACTTATGAGGAGTTCATAAAGGCGCTTGCTGAGCTTAAGAGCAAGGGCATGAAGAAACTTGTGCTTGACCTTCGCGGAGATCCGGGCGGTTTCCTTGACCAGGCATTCAAGATGGCAAGTGAGTTCATTCCGGCCGGTAAAAAGATCGTATATACAAAGAGCCGAATTAGCGATTTCAATGAAGAATTCGTATCACAGGGCGGAAGCTACACGGATATTCCGCTTGTCGTTTTGGTAAACGGCGGGTCGGCATCTGCGAGCGAAATCGTTTCAGGCGCGGTTCAGGACTGGGACAGGGGACTTATAGTCGGTGAAACAACATTCGGCAAAGGCCTTGTGCAAAGGCAGTTCGACCTTCCCGACGGGTCCGCATTCAGAGTTACAACAGCCAGGTACTACACTCCTTCCGGCAGACTTATCCAAAAACCTTATGACGGTGCAAAGTACAGGGCTGACAGCACTGAAACCGGCGAAGGCGATAATCTGTACCATTCCAATGATTCGCGCGACACAACCAAACCTGTATTCAGAACGAACGGCGGCAGGACAGTTTACGGTGGCGGAGGAATAACACCGGATTACGTTAATAAATCTGACACAC
>DAIQRO010000120.1:1464-2449 GCA_036786155.1 Bacteroidota bacterium | reverse complement strand
CCTTTTTTACATCGCCGCAGAGAATTTCATGTCGAACAACAGAAAGCAGATCGAGCAAACATACAGGTCCGCAAGGCAGTTGAGGGACGAGTTTGAAGTTCCGCAGTCAGTGATAGACGACTTGAGAAAAATGGCGGATGAAAAAGATGTTCCGTTTATCGAAGAGCAGTTTCAGGCGGACCTTGATTTCATAAAGACCTCTATCAAGACGCAGATAGCGAGGGACATTTGGGGAAACAACGGTGCCTACGAAGTTTTCCTCGGAACAGACGAGCAATTCCTGAAGTCTGCCGAGCTTTTTGATGAAGCAATGGAGCTGGCAAGGCTGATACAGTGTCATGGCAGTTTGCAATAGCGGGCGCATTATCTTGATGACATGTGCCCGCTGTGCATCAGACATCGTTCAACAACTCACAACCGGCTGATTAAGTCCTTTAGCTTATGCAGATCAGGAGATCAGACTCTGAACTCCGGACAACATTCTCCAAATCCATTTTTGAAATTCAGATGCTAATCTTCCCCCTACATTTCTGATCATGTTCCTGAACCGAAGACCCGGCTGCATGGCTCTGCCTTATCTCTTGACGGCATTAATGACCTTGTTTTCAACTGAGAAGCTGTCTTCGCAGGAAAAAGTGCTTGATGTAGGCGAGGAACTGGTTTATGAAGTTTCATACGGGTTCATCAAACTCGGAACTCTAAAGTACAACCTCACCTCATCCCACAAAGAGGGAAAGAAGCTGATCTACAATGCGAGGCTTGAGATAAAGACCTATCCCGAAGTTCCCTTCGTAAAGCTCAACGACATATTCGAGTCCGAAATGGAAATTACGGATGAGAAGATCTTCACTGATCAATTCTATGAAACCAACTTTCGCGAGAGATCAATATCGAGAACCGACTGCAGATTTGACTACAAGAAAGGAAACATAAAGTTCAGAAAGGAAACAGACGGGAACATTGAGTCGGACAAGATGATAAAAAT
>DAIQRO010000120.1:0-1448 GCA_036786155.1 Bacteroidota bacterium | reverse complement strand
GACGGTGTTGAGACTTCTGTAAAGTATTCATTCAACTTTAACAAGTCGGTGGTGAAGATAGAAAAGTTTCCGTATGATATTTCCATCATAAAAATGGAAGGAACCGCCGATTACACGGGATTCTTCGGCTTCAAGGGTGAATTCCTCATGATGCTCTCTGACGATGAACAGCGGGTGCCTGTTAAGGCATACTTCAATTCCACGCTTGGCAATGTTGTGCTGGAGCTGATCTCATATAAGAAGAATAAATGGACGCCTCCGGCGTATCTGAAATGAACAGGATAGGATGCCCCGCCATGAAAATATTATTTGCAGCGATATTGTATTTGCTCATGTCATGCTCATCAGCGGTCATGTCGCAGGAACAGGTGTTCGTAGAAAAAGAAGAACTAAACTATGTTGTATCATACGGCTTCATTGAGCTTGGAGAAGTCAAGATAAAGATCAATACTTTTTCGCAAAAGAATGGTACAAAGCACATAACAGCAAGCTGCGACATGAAGTCATACTCAGGTATTCCTCTTGTTGAACTTGACAGCAGATTCGAATCGGACATGATCTACTCAGGCGGAGTACTGTATTCAAAGGAATTCCGGGCAGTTGACAGGAAGAAGGAAGGCATCGTGGAGATAAGATATGTGTTTGAGTATGATTCCGGATATGTGAGCGTCAAAAAGAAATTCAGGGGCATTACTGAGATAGACAAGAACATTGAGTTTGACAGGAACCTGAGGTTTCAGGACGGCCTGTCGCTGTTTTATCTTTCGCGGCTAAATTCATTTGAAACAAAGAGCAGGCAGATCCCCGTATTCATGAATGAATCTGAAGCGACCGTGAACTACTACTTCTCTGCTGTTCCCGAAGAAGTGGATCTGGATGAGATCGGCGTTGAAGTGAACAGCATCAAGTGTTCCGGCACAGCGAATTTTGTAGGCGTTTTCGGATTGACAGGAGAATTTGCGGGCTGGTTTTCGATCGACTATGCAAGAGTCCCCGTAATGGCATAGATGAACGTAATAATTGGCAACGTAACGCTTGAGCTTGAGAGTTATGTAAGGAAAGGGTGGATGCTGAAGAGGTGAATATACCCAAAGCAAGCAGTATTCAATACTCAATTGAAAACTTACGCCGATTTTGATATTTTGGTCAAATTTTAATATGAAGATACAGAACATATCAGTAATTGCGTTTCTTCTGCTGTTTGCAGTTCAGCTTCAGGCACAGGATGCACAGGAGATCATAAGGAAAGTGCAATCCAAGTACGACAACATTTCGGATGCAAAAGCAACATTCACACAGACCGTGAAGGGATCCGGCGGAAAGGGGAATTCCTCATCAGGCGTGATCTACATCAAGAAGCAGAACAACTACAGGATCGAGGCCGGGAATCAGATAATAATCACGGACGGTGTTACGTCATGGGTTTATTCTCACAACAAGAAGCAGGT